>JANWJC010000093.1 GCA_025449595.1 Acidobacteriota bacterium
GGCCGAGGCTGGGTCAGGCGGTGACGCGCGCACTGTCGCCGGCGGTCGCAGCAAAGGAGGCGCCTGACACCATGCGGGCCTGGTCGGAGGCAAGAAAGACGACCAGCGGCGCGACGTCCTCGGGCTCGATCCACGGTACCCCCAGGGGGGACTTGGCAGTGAGAACTTCCCTGGCGGCCTGCTCGTCGCGGGCACTATCGCCGCTGGGCTGCGCACCGCCGTCAGACAGGGCTTGAGCGTAGCGATCCTCATGCCGAGTGAGAACGGTGTTCACCAGGCCCGGGATGACGGCGTTGACGGTGATCCCGTGTGGGCCGAGCTCGAGTGCGGCCGACTTCATCAGACCGATAATGCCCCACTTGGAGGCGGAATACGCGGCCCCGTATTTGGTCCCGTGCTGACCTTGGGTGGAGGACGTGACAATGATGCGGCCGCCTCTGCGCCGCACGAGAACGGGAGCGAAGACGCGTAGGACGTTTGCGGTGCCGGTGAGGTTGACGTCGATCTGGTCATGCCAGTCAGCGTCGGTCATTTCTAGCAGCGGCCTGAATGCCTGGATACCGGCATTGGCGAACACGATGTCGACCCCGCCCCAACGCTCCTCGATCGAGCCGGCGGCCTCGCGCAGCGCACTGATGTCACGCTGATCGACGACGTACGCCAGCCATCGCACACCGTGCTCAGACACCAGTCGCCCAGTCTCGGATAGGTCCTCACGGCTGGCGGGGGCGAAGTCGAGGATGGAGCTGACAGGGGCGGCGATGTCGATGCCCGCGACGTCGGCGCCCGACCTGGCCAGCGCGACTGCGGCTGCCCGTCCGATGCCGCGGGCGGCACCGGTGACCACGGCGATACGCCCGTCCAGCGGCACCGGTCCGGTCGCAGGAGGTGGCATGGACATCACCGGGCCGCCCTTCGTTGTTGACGGCGCCGACGCGGCGCACGATCTCCTGCCTCAGCCGCCCCATCTCCACGGACGATACCGCCTTGCGTGACACCGACTGCAACACGCGCCAGAGCTTTCGACCAGGCGCGCGGGCCGACGGCACGGTCGCGCTACTGCCCGACCCGTCCCTCCTTGAGCCGCGGTCATGCGGAGACTCCGGGATCGCGACCGCCATGGCAGCACTTCGGGTGTAGCGTGGCTGGTTGGCACGCATCGGGGGCAGATCAGGTCGAGGACCTGGCGTCTTGTCCGGAGCGGTGTATATGAAGGACCCTTCTGACGGCGACGACAGTCGCATCATCGATCACGACCTCGTCCCGCCGGTGGCCACCTTCGACCTCGACCCAGCGCACGCCTATGGCGGTTTCAGCGCTCAGTACCTGGTGGTTGGCCGTGTCCGAGGCCGTTTCGAGGCGGCGCGGGGCACTGTCTCGGTTGCAGAAGATCCCTCGGCCTCGACCGTCGAGGCGCATCGCGGCTGCTTCGATCACCACGCTGCACCCGATGCCCGACGACGACCTATGTTCGGTGAACTGCCTGGACGTGGAACGCCATCCGATCATGACTTGTCGCAGCACGGCGAAAAGCGAGCTGACCGCCGGCCGGGCAAGAATTTGTCCATTAGCCCAAGGAGAAGTGAGTCATGGCAGAAGACCAGGTAGCGGGCAACCTCAAGAGTATGGATGATCTCGACTTCGTGGGCTGGAACACCGCCGACTGGAACGGCGTGTTCGCCCACCACCACACCGCCGACGTGTTGGTGGACTGGAAGGGTCAAGCGCCTACTCGCGGGATCGGGCAGCACATCGACGCCATGAAGGGATACGTCGAATCAGCGGGGGGTACGCCGCCTCAGATCACCTCCCATCCGATCGCGTTTGGATCCGGGTCGTGGACTTGTGTCGTCGGCGAGTTCGAAGGCGGGCCCAGATGTACTCCTCGGTGATCGCGCCGTCGAGCCACTTGGCGACAGTGACCATTCGGCCGCCTCAGGCCTACCAGCACCTCGACCTCGCCGCCCGGCTCGTCGCGCTTCTACGCGGCACGCTCACGCCCCGACTGGTCTTCATCCTCGGAGCCGGGAGTCTGACCACGGGCGAGAATCACCACTTGTTGGTCGAGGACCTGCGTAGGTTGCCCGGCGCCGAGGCCTGGATAGCGACACCTGAAAACCAGATCAAGGAGCTGCGATTCCTACAATGCGTCGACGACGTCAACTGGGTGGCTGTGTCTCCGTCCCAGACGTTCGTACCGGGCAAAGCCACCGGCTTCGTGCTCGGCCGTGACGAGCTGCTCGTAGCCTCCGACGGTTCCTCGCATGTGACCACCGGGACAATGGCAGTCGCGATGCTCAACGAGATCGAACGGCCCGCCCACGTCCGCGAGCGCTTCACCGTACGCGATGAATAGCCACTTCCAGCCGACGTCGACCCACGCAGCCCTGACTTAGCCGTGCGCCGAACGCCACTCTCAAAATATCAATCAACGGATGGAACCGGGATACCATGACCGCATCGTCAACGCCGCCGAGGCGGTCGCCCCGCCTGGCAGTCCTCGCTGGGCTTACGGGTGTGCGTGGTTGGGAGGAGGCGTTCTACCGGGAGTTGCACGCCCATCCCGAGCTTTCCCATCAGGAGAACGTGACGTCGTCGAAGGTGGCCGCTCGACTTCGGGATGACGGCTATGAAGTCCGTGAGCACCTGGGGGGAACCGGTGTGGTGGCTGTGATGCGCAACGGCGAAGGCTCCACGGTGCTCCTACGGGCCGACATGGACGCCCTTCCGGTAGAGGAGACGACCGGGTTACCGTATGCGAGCACGGTCGTTACGACGGACCCGGACGGCAACTCGGTGCCGGTCATGCACGCCTGCGGTCACGACGTGCACGTGACGTGCCTGCTCGGGGCGGGACAGTTGATGGCGCAGGGTCGCGAGCATTGGGCCGGCACGTTGGTGTTGCTATTCCAGCCGGCTGAGGAGACCGGCGATGGAGCGAAGGGCATGGTCGACGATCACCTGAAGAGCGTCGTTCCTGCTGTCGATGTCGCCATGGCGCAGCACGTCTGGCCTGCACCCGCTGGTCTGGTGGGAACCAGCGCCGGTCCGATCCTGTCGGCCGCGGACAGTGTGCGGGTCACCGTGCACGGTCGAGGGGCCCACGGTTCGATGCCCCAGGCCTCGGTCGACCCGGTCGTGTTGGCCGCGATGATCGTCGTTCGGTTGCAGACGGTGGTGTCGCGAGAGACTCGGCCCGGTGAGCTGGTGGTGGTCACGGTGGGCAGCGTCCTGGCCGGGACGAAGAGCAACGTCATTCCTGACCATGCGGTGATCGAGCTCAATGTGCGGACCTACAGCGAGCAGACTCGTAGAGCGACGCTCGCGGCTATCCGTCGCATCGTCAACGCTGAGTGCGAAGCCTCCGGCTCGCCGCAGGCAGCGGAGTTCGAAATGTTCGACCGGTTCCCCCTCACCGACAACGACGCCACCGTCACAGGACGGGTCGCTGAGGCGTTCGCCAACCATTTCGGCGACCGATCCGGCCCCCTACCCATGCAGACCGCGAGCGAGGATTTCAGTGACATCCCGAAGGCTCTCGGTGTCCCCTACACGTATTGGGGCATCGGTGGAATCGATCCGGACAGCTATCGCAAGGCCCAAGAAGCGGGTCGGGTGGCACAGGACATACCGGTCAACCACTCGGCGAACTTCGCGCCCGTGATCCAACCGACCCTCGATACCGGGACCGAAGCTCTGGTTGTCGCAGCGCTCGCATGGCTCGGCGCAACGACCCAAGCGTCGGCATAGAGCTTCGCGTGGTCGCGACCTCAACGCTCCTGATCATCCTTGAGTTGACCGGAACGTTCGTGTTCGGGTTGAACGGCGCGCTCACTGCGATGGACGCTGAACAACTGGATCTCGTCGGGGTGGTCGTTCTCGGTATGTTGACTGCGCTCGGCGGAGGAATAATCAGAGACATCCTCATTGGAGCGCTGCCGCCAGCCACGTTCCGCGACTGGCGATATCTTGCGGTCGCCTTGGCCAGCGCGGTAGTAGCTTTCGTGGCGGGCAGGTACTTGACGCGTGTGATGCGTTCTATCAACCTGTTCGATGCTGCCGGGCTCAGCCTCTTCTGCGTCACTGGCACGTCCGTTGCGTTTGCTCACGGATTCGGCCCGTTCCAAGCCACCATTCTCGGTGCCATTACTGCCGTGGGGGGCGGTACCATCCGGGACGTGATCATTCGCCGTGTGCCGACGGTACTCACCAGTGGCTTGTATGCCGTCCCGGCTCTGGCCGGCGCCGCGATCATAGCTGTCGCCCTCGATCTTGGCATCTACAGCACCGCAGTCGCCCTAGCCGCGGCTATTGTCTGCTTTGCCATCCGTCTCGCGGGTCTTCGCTACGACCTGAACGTCCCGCTTGCCCGCCCGCGAAACAATAAGGAAGCCACCGAAGACTTAGACCCCTGAGGCGGCGGTTCTGCGGAGCCATCACCCTCAAGCGAACCGGCGGTTCGCCGGCTTTCCTGGAACCACAACTCGCTTGACGACCACCAAATGAATCGTTGGGCGGCCGCCAGCAAGCGCAATACGGCCACCTGGCGGCTGAAGCGAGGCCTAAGCGGCGTCAACACTGCAGCGCCCTGCAGTATCCCGCGTGGCGCGGCACGAAGGTCCTTGGGCCACGGGCGTTGACGGGCTGGAAACAGTGCGGGTCCCGGCATCGGTCGCAGGGACCTTTACGGCTGGGCGCGGGCCTCCTCTATGGTCAGCTCCACCGCAGGATCGGCGTCCAGCCGCTCTGCGGGGATCGCCTGCCCGCTGCGGATCGAGCGCCCGTATGTGCCGTCATCCAGACGCTTCAGAGCGCCGTCAAGCGCGGCGAGCCGGGCGCGCAAGCTGGCTGCAATCGCGTCGTCCGTCATTTCTTCGGTGAGTGGTTGCGCCGGATCGGCGATGTCGCCGGTCTCGCTTCCCGATGCCTGGTTTTGCTGTCTGGCGCCCCTGGTGTCCTTGAGCAGAAGCTGCACCTCTGTGCGCTCGGCCCGCAGCCGGTCCCGCGCACGGTCCTCGTCCATCTGTTCCCCTCGGTGCTCATCGGTGAATGGGGCCAGCACCCTGACCGGCACGGATGTGTTCCGACCGGCTCGATGTCCATGCCGCGGCGCGGGTGCCGGGGTGCTATCAACCCTACGCTGGTCTCTTCTGGTGCGGGAGTCGTGCGGCAAAGCGCGCCTGTCAAACTTCGCCATCTTCGCCATCTTCGGCTCCCCAGAACCTGCCACCTGGTGATCGACGTAAACGACTTCGACGAGACGCTCGCCGGCCCGTGGGAGCGGGACGTCGAGCAGCTGTTGGTGGCGGCGGCGAAACCCTCCTGGGAGTGGCCGACCGCAGCCAGCGCCCCACTGCCGCCGCGGATTGGTGATAGGAACATCGGCCAGGACAAGCTAGGCAGTCGCCCAATTGATCTCACTCGTAAGTCCGTCGGGGGTAGAGATCAACCTTCCAAGGCGCCGGCTCGGTCTTGGCACCCATTGGTCCGGAGGACAGCAGCGGGCCGCTCAAGCCGACCGAGGACCGTCGGGACGCCGGTCAGGGCCCTGCCCGACACGTCCATCATCGCGAAAGCGATGAGGCGTTCCACGTGCTGGAAGGCAAATTCAGGTTCAGCAGCGGCGTGGAGAAGATCGGCCGCGGAGCTGGCACCTAGGTGAACGGTCAGGACGCGGTGCCGGGCCTGGTGCTAGGAGTCCTGGCCCCATGGGCTGACCCATCGCACACCGAGGGATTGGAAGTGCTCGACGTTTCGTGTCGCAACGGTCATCTGCTCGGCCCGGGCGATCGCGGCGATGAGCGCGTCGTCCAGCGACGCGTGCTCAGGAACCGGGTAGGTAGCAAGGATTCGTGCGGCCGGGAGGTCGAAGGGCAGTACCCGGCCTGCGAAGGCCGGCAGAACGCGAACCTCGAACCATCGGCGCAGAACCTCCCCCTGGGCCGGGTCGGCTCGCTCCTTGATGAGCACCCCACGTTCGATCTCCGCCACGGTCGTGGCGGTCACGAACTGATCGGACACCCGAACCGATGCCGCCCAATCCTCGACGAGGCGATTGCGTCCCCGTACTCGTAGCGCGGACACCACGTTGGTGTCCAGCAGGTACCTCACCGCTCGGCCTGCCTTCAGCTCACAGATCGGGCGTGCGGGCGCTCAGGCCAAACCGCTCAGGCTCGAACTCGATGTCGGCGCCCTCCTCCGTACTCAACAGGTCCACGATCGTGACCGGCTCACGCGCGAGGGCGTCCGCGAGGATCTCGCGTACTTCGGCCTCCAGCGACCGGTGGTGTTGCTCCGCACGCACCCTGAGCGCGGCGGACTACTAGCCATGCTCATCGGTCCAATCTGCCTGGGCATCGCCGTCTTCCGCGCGCGCGTACTGCCCAAGTGGGTCGGGGTGGCGATGCTCGTCTCGCCCGTGCTCGGAGCGGCCGGCCTGCCCGGCATCGCCGGCCTGGCCTCCGACTTCACGATCTTCGCCGCCCTGCTTGGCGTCGGTGTCTATGTCCTGCGCACGCCTGCCGTGTCGCCCGTCCCCTCAGCGAGTGCCACCCTTTCCCCACTTAAACCTCCTCCCCTCCGTGGTCGATGAGCTGTGTCGTACGGCCACTGCGGCCGGCCTGCGCGACAGGCTGTCGGACACCGACGTGTGGGACGAACTTGGCCCGCTTGGTGCTCTCGTCGTCCAGGAGGCTCTGACGAACGCCGCTCGGCAGCGACGTGAGGATGGACGCAGTGGCCGCCGCCGGAGACGTACACGTGAGCGTGGTGAACGGCCCGGCGCGAGACCAGCCCGTCCCGTCGATCGGCTCGGGGCATGGCCTCGCGGGGTTGACCGAACGGCTCGCGGCGATCGGCGTCCACCTCTTCGCCAGGCCCATGGACGACGCCGGGTTCCGGATCGAGGCCCGGATCGCACCAACATCGACCAATTTATGGATCCCGCCTGGGTCGTCCGTAGTAGCCACCCATCTCGGCCAGCGGCATCATCGACGGACATCGACGGCTGGAGATGCCCATGCAGGTCATCCGTGTGACGACCGATCTCACGGTTCGCGACATCGAGGGCGCGAGAGCCTTCTACGCGGACTACCTCGGCCTCGAGTGGGAGGATATGGGTCTGGACTGGGTTTCCCGCTTCGTCGTGCCGACGTCCGGGGAGCACCTCCAGCTCGTGTCGCGGGACGCGACGGCGCCCGAGAACCCGCTGCTCACCGTCATGGTAGACGACGTCGATGACGCGTATGCGCAGGCCGTTCGACGCGGTTATGAGGTCGTTCATCCCCTGACCACGGAGCCGTGGGGTATCCGCCGGTTCTTCGTCCGCGCGCCAGGTGGGGCGGTGCTCAACATTGCCCAGCACCATGACCTCTAGCATCGCTGAGCGTCGCCGCATCCGTTTGGTCGGGCTCGTCCTCGGTGGCATTGCCGGAGTCGACTACGGGCAGTCCTGAGTGACCAGACAGAAATCGGATTGTCGGCGTCGGGGATCACTGGCAGTGTGGGCGGCATGGTTTCCTTCGTCTCGCACACGTCCGTCGACTGCGGCAACGCCTACGAGCTCTCGGGGTGGTGGAAGCAGCTCCTGGGGTATGTCGATCTGGACGGCGATCCCAACGAGCCGGGCCACCAGGAGTGCGCGATCCGTGACCCGGAGTCCGGCCATGAGATCCTCTTCCTCGAGGTGTCCGAGCCGAAGTCGGTGAAGAACCGCATCCACTTCGACTTGCGGCCGCGCGCGGGCGGTCGCGACGACGAGGTCGAGCGGGTGCGCGGGCTCGGTGCGCGGGAAGTGGCCGACCACCGCGGCCAGTACGGCCCCGGCAGTGGATGGGTCGTCTTCGCGGACCCGGAGGGCAACGAGTTCTGCGTCCTCCGCTCGGATGCTGAGGCCGCCGGCACAACGCCGAGCGGGTGAGGACCGGTGGGAGGTATAGAACGGCCCGGTGGTTCGTGAACGCTTCGGAAGGCAGGGCTTCGCGGCGCACTGAGCGCCAGCGGATTCAGGTCACGCGTCCGGTGCGGATATTCCCGCAGGTCGGCGACTTACGGCGACAGCCGCGATCCGCGCGGCATCGGGAACGAGCGGCCGCGGGCATCGGGGTGCCGACAGCGATTCGCGTTCGGATTGGACTTCCGCTACGCGGGGCATCTATCGGGTGCGCTTGTGCTGCGGCGATGCCGTAGCTGGCACATGTTTGGTGACTACCCAGTGGTGTTTGCCGATCTGGCGGTTGCGGGTGAACCCAAGGGTTTCGTACGTATATAGCGCGCCGTTGTACCGTCCTGTCGCCGACTTCGCATGCGGACCGGGGCTACACCATGGTGAGCTCAAGCACCGGAATGGTTCGGATGCCGTCAGTTTGGCGCGCGTACTGGGCGAAGCCGGGGTAGAGGTGGGCTTGTTCGGCGTAGACGCGATCGCGTTCGGCGCCGCTGAGCTCGCGGACCGTGACTTTGTAGGACTCGGTTCCGCGTTCGACGCGGCCCTCGCCGGCGGCGATCAGGTTGTAATACCAATCGGGGTCTGTGGGAGCGCCCCCCTTTGAGGCGAACACGAAGATGACCTTGTCATCGGGGTCGTTCGGGAGGTACATCATCGGGTTGACGTAGTCGTGCCCGCTCTTGCGGCCGCGGTGGTGGACCAGAACGATTGGCGCGCCCTCGAAGGGGCCACCGACGCGGCCTTCATTCGCGCGGAACTCCGCGATGATCTTCGAGTTCCATTCGGTTGTCTCGCTCATGTCAGCCCCTCTTGATGTTGCGACGATTCTGGCCGGCGGAGCCTCGTGTCCAATGCTGAGGACAAGCCGCGGATGCCGCTCGAACTTGCTATTACCGTTCCGGCGGTCATTTGCAGACCGCTACGCAGCGAGCGACGCCTCCTGGGCGGGTTCGAGCGCATCCTTGACGATGTCCGCCACATCGGTGACCAGTCGTACGTCGAGCTGCGCGCGCACGGCCTCGGGTAGGTCATCGAGGTCGGGTTCGTTGCGTTTGGGCAGGAAGACCGTGGTGAGGCCGGCCCGGTGTGCTGCGAGCAGCTTCTGCTTTACGCCACCGATGGGCAGCACCCGGCCGTTGAGGGTGACTTCGCCGGTCATGCCGACGTCGGAGCGCACTGGTCGCCCAGTCGCGAGTGACGCCAAGGCGGTCACCATCGTCACCCCGGCGGAGGGACCATCCTTCGGGACCGCCCCGGCTGGGACGTGCAGGTGCAACGCCTGGCTCAGTTCGGCCGGCTCGACATTCAGCTCGGGACCATGTGCGCGCAGGTAGGACAGCGCGATCTGTGCGGACTCCTTCATGACGTCGCCGAGCTGTCCCGTCAGGGTCAGGCCTGCATCGCCCGGCATCGCGCTTGCTTCGACGAACAGGACGTCACCACCAGCTCCGGTCACGGCGAGCCCCGTCGCGACGCCAGGCACCGACGTGCGCTCGGCACTCTCCGGGGCGAACCGAGGTCGGCCCAGGTACTCGATCAGTGAGGACGCAGATACTCGCACCGGTGCGACCCCGGGCGAAGCAGCCAGTGCCGTTGTCACCTTGCGTAACACTCGGGCCAAGGCTCGCTCGAGCTGCCTGACACCGGCTTCGCGGGTGTGCTCTCCCGCGATGAGGCGGAGCGCGTCATCGTCGACGACCACGTCTGTCGGCTCGAGCGCGGCACGCTGCAACTGGCGGGGCAGGAGGTGGTTGCGGGCGATGGCGACCTTCTCGTCCTCGGTGTAGCCGTCCAGGGATACGACCTCCATGCGGTCGAGCAGCGCCGCCGGGATGGTGTCGGCGACGTTCGCGGTAGCGAGGAACACGACGTCGGACAAGTCGAGCTCGAGCTCCAGGTAGTGGTCGCGGAACGTATGGTTCTGCGCCGGGTCGAGGACCTCGAGCAGCGCGCTCGCAGGATCGCCGCGGTAATCGGCACCGATCTTGTCGACCTCGTCGAGCAGAACCACGGGGTTCATGGAGCCAGCTTCACGAATGGCGCGGACGAGTCGGCCCGGCAACGCGCCGACATAGGTACGCCGATGGCCGCGAATCTCAGCTTCGTCGCGTACGCCGCCGAGCGAGACCCGCACGAACTGGCGCCCGAGCGCACGAGCCACCGACTCTCCGAGCGAGGTCTTCCCGACGCCCGGAGGGCCGATCAGCGCGAGTACTGCGCCGCTACCGCGGCCACCGACGACTTCGAGGCCGCGCTCGGCGAGGCGGGCTCGGACAGCGAGGTATTCGACGATGCGGTCCTTCACGTCATCGAGACCTTCGTGGTCCGCGTCGAGCACCAAGCGCGCCGCCACCACGTCGGTGTTGTCGGTCGTGTGGACGTTCCATGGCAGCTCGAGGACGGTGTCGAGCCAAGTCCGGATCCAGCCGGCCTCCGGGTTCTGGTCGCTGCTGCGCTCGAGCTTGTTGACCTCGCGCAGCGATGCCTGCCGGACCTTCTCCGGCAGATCAGCGTTCTCGACCCGCGTCCGGTAGTCCTCACTGCCCTCTGGCTCGTCCTCGCCCAGCTCCTTGCGGATCGCCGCCAGCTGCTGGCGCAGCAGGAATTCGTGCTGGCTCTTCTCCATGCCTTCGCGTACGTCGTCGCGGATCTTCTCGGAGACCTCGAGCTCCGCGAGGTGGGCGCGGCTCCACTCGATCAGCTTCTCCAGCCGGGCATCGACGTTCGCTGTCGCGAGCAGCCAAAGCTTCTGTTCCACATCCAGGTAGGGCGCATAGCCCGCGGTGTCGGCAAGAGTTGAAGGGTCGCTCATCCTCTGGATGCCGTCCACGAATTGCCACGCGCCGCGTTGCTGCAGGATCGAGGTAGCTACGGCCTTGTAGGTCGCCGAAAGGTCTCGCGTGTGATCGGTCACCCTCGTGTCCTCGACCACCGACACCTGTACCCATAGCGCCGCACCGGCGCCCGAAACACCAGCCCCGATCCGTCCGCGATGAAGACCCCGCAACACCGCTGCTGGCTCTCCGTTGGCCAGCCGCCCGACCTGCTCGATCGTGGCCACGACCCCGTCCGCGTTGTAGGTGCCATTCACCCGGGGCACCAGGACGAGCTTGCCGTCCGCCGCAGATCGCGCGGCGTCGATGGCTGCTTGGGCTTCGCCGTCCAAGGTGATCGGGGCCACCATCCCGGGCAGGACGACGTCGTCGATCAGCGGGAGGATGGGAAGAGTCACGGTCTCAGTCATGGCAGGGCTCCTTGAGTCGACAGGCTCAACGCGACGGCAGACGTGCTACTTCCCGTCGGCGGGCATTCTGCGGTCGGCGAAACGCGACCACCAGCGGCTCAGTCAGGTCCGCCGGCCCGGTGAGTCGCTACGAAGATCCGCGGATTGCGCAAGCAAGCAAGTCACCGTTGCACGCGCGGCCAAGGTCAAGCCGCTCGCTCCGGCCGAGGAGGACCTGTGGCGTGCCGTGATGCGACTCGTCAAGCTGCTTCCGCGCACCTGGACAGCGACGTGGTCCGAGGGGCCGGCCTGACCGCCAGCGAGTACACGACGATCATGCACCTTTCCGAGGCCCCCAACCGCGAGCTGCGGATGGCCTATCTGGCTAAGGCCACCGACTTGTCTGCGAGCCGGATCACCCGTCTTGTCGACGATCTCGCGTCGCGGGGGCTCGTGACGAAGACCGTCAGTGCTGCCGACACCCGGGGCAACGTTCCACGCCTTACCCCGGCGGGCATGGCCAAGCTCAGGGCTGCGTGGCATGGCCCTCGCCCAGCACCACCAGAAGACGGGTGGTGTCTGCCCGCGAGGACGCTGCGACGTAGGCATCCGGCGCAGTCCCTTACCC
>JANWJC010000094.1 GCA_025449595.1 Acidobacteriota bacterium
TACGCTCGGTGCTCGTGACCGCCCTGGACCCCGCTGATGCCATCAAGGAGCTCGACTCGACGCTGACCAGCATCGAGACCGTGCTCGACCTGCCCGCGATGGCGGCCGAGGTGGTGCGGCTCGAGGCGGAGGCCAGCGTCCCGAACCTCTGGGACGACCCGGCGGCGGCGCAGCAGGTCACGAGCCGGCTGTCGTTCCTGCAGGGCGAGCTGGCCAAGGTGCGCGCGCTGCGCTCACGGCTGGACGACCTGCCCGTCATGTTCGAGCTGGCCGCCGACGAGGGCGATGCCGACGCCAGGGCCGAGGCAGACGCCGAGCTCGACAGCGTCCTGAAGACGATCGGGGAGCTCGAGGTCCGCACTCTGCTGTCCGGGGAGTACGACATCCGCGACGCGCTCGTGACGATCCGGGCCGAGGCCGGTGGCGTCGACGCCGCCGACTTCGCCGACATGCTGTTCCGGATGTACACCCGCTACGCCGAGCGCCACGGCTGGCCGGTCGAGATCTACGACACGTCGTACGCGGAGGAGGCGGGCATCAAGTCCGCGACGTTCGCGGTCAAGGCGCCGTACGCGTACGGCACCCTCTCCGTCGAGCAGGGCACGCATCGGCTGGTCCGGATCTCTCCTTTCGACAACCAGGGCCGCCGCCAGACGTCGTTCGCCGGCGTCGAGGTCATCCCGGTCATCGAGCAGACCGACGTCATCGAGATCCCCGACGACGACCTGCGCGTCGATGTCTACCGCTCGTCCGGGCCCGGCGGGCAGGGCGTCAACACCACGGATTCGGCGGTACGGCTGACCCACCTCCCGACCGGCATCGTGGTGTCCTGCCAGAACGAGCGCAGCCAGATCCAGAACCGGGCGACCGCCATGGTGGTGCTGCAGGCCAAGCTGCTCGCCCGCAAGCACGAGGAGGAGCAGGCCAAGCTCGACTCGCTGAAGGGCGACAACAGCGGATCATGGGGCAACCAGATGCGCTCGTACGTGCTGCACCCGTACCAGATGGTCAAGGACCTGCGCACCGAGGTCGAGACGGGCAACACGGCAGCGGTCCTCGATGGTGAGATAGACGACTTCATCGAGGCCGGCATCCGCTGGCGGCGTACCGGCGGCGCCTGACCACGCCCGCGGCGCGCCGGTTCCCCCCGGCGCTCGACGTACACTCACTTCCGAACTCTGCCGGGCACACCCGCCTGCCCGCACCCGCCCGTGCCCGCTGAGGAGGTCCGCCGCATGATCCGCTTCGAGGACGTCACGAAGCAGTACCCCAGCCAGACCCGCCCGGCGCTGGAGTCGATCACCGTCGAGATCGAGAAGGGTGAGTTCGTCTTCCTCGTCGGAGCCTCCGGCTCTGGGAAGTCCACGTTCCTGCGGCTGGTGCTGCGCGAGGAGCGGGCCGGGTCCGGTCAGATCCACGTGGCCGGCAAGGACCTGTCCCGGCTGTCCCACTGGAAGATCCCCGCGTTCCGCCGCCAGATCGGCACGGTGTTCCAGGACTTCCGGCTGCTGCCGAACAAGACCGTGCGCCAGAACGTCGCGTTCGCCCTCGAGGTCATCGGCAAGCCCCGCAGCCAGGTGGACCGGGTGGTGCCCGAGGTGCTGGACCTGGTCCAGCTCGACGGCAAGTACGACCGGATGCCGGACGAGCTGTCCGGCGGTGAGCAGCAGCGGGTCGCGATCGCCCGGGCGTTCGTCAACCGCCCGATGATCCTCATCGCCGACGAGCCCACGGGGAACCTGGACCCCACCACGAGCGTCGGCATCATGAAGCTGCTGGACCGCATCAACCGGACGGGGACCACGGTGGTCATGGCCACCCATGACGCTGCCATCGTCGACCAGATGCGCAAGCGCGTCATCGAGCTGGAGGGTGGCAAGCTCGTACGAGACCAGAGTCGTGGGGTCTACGGCTACGCCCGATGACCTGATCGACCTGTACGACCCTTCCCCCGTCGTCGCGACAAAGGACACCAGACCACGTGCGAGCCCGCTTGATCCTGTCCGAGGTGGCCATCGGCCTGCGCCGTAACCTCACGATGACGGTCGCGCTGGTCATCACGTTCGCAGTGTCGCTGTCGCTGTTCGGCATGGCGTTGATGGTCCGTGCGCAGGTCGACACGATGAAGGACTACTGGTACGACAAGGTCCAGGTCTCGATCTTCCTGTGCGGCAAGTCGTCGGACTCGGCCAGCTGCGCCGGCGGTGCCGTGACGCAGGCGCAACGCGACCAGATCCGTACCGACCTGGAGTCCTTGCGCCCGTTGGTCGAACAGGTCTACTACGAGACCAGCGCGCAGGCCTACCAGCGCTTCCAGGAGCAGTTCAAGGACTCCCCGATCGCAGCCAACGCGAGCCCGGACGCCCTGCCGGAGTCTTTCCGCGTCAAGCTGTCGGACCCGACCCAGTACGCAGTCATCGCCACCGCGTTCGCCGGCCGCCCCGGGGTCGACAGCGTCGTGGACCAGCGCCAGCTGCTGGACCGGTTCTTCTCGGTCCTGGGCGGCCTGCAGCTCGGGGCGCTCGTGATCGCCATCGTCATGATCTTCGTGACAGCCCTGCTCATAGCCAACACCATGCGGGTCGCGGCGTTCAGCCGACGGCGTGAGACCAGCATCATGCGCCTGGTGGGAGCCAGCGACTTCTACATCCAGATGCCGTTCCTGCTGGAAGCCGCCATCGGGGCCGCGATCGGGGCGGGTATCGCCGGCCTTGCCATGGTCGCGTTCAAACGCTGGGTCATCGACGGCTTCCTGGCACCGACGTTCCAGTTCACGGCCTTCATCGGCTGGGAGACGGTGGTCGGCATCCTGCCGGTGCTGCTGCTCACCGGCGTCGTGCTCGCGATGGTCACCGCGCTGATCACCCTCCGCAAGTACCTGAGGGTCTAGCCCACTCGGAACGTCCTCACTCTGCACATGAGGTCGAGGTGTAGAGAGTCTCGAGAGTAACCGAGCGACTGCGCAGTGGCAACTCCGATGGCGCCCGGAGGCCTCCGAGCGCAGTCCGGGGGCCGCATCGAGGGACGACCTAGGATGTCGCCCATGTTCTCGGTCCGCCGGATCCGCTCCACCGCCCTGGTCCTGGGTGCGGTGCTGCTGGCGTACGCGGGCGGGGTCGCGACCGGGGTCGTGGGCACCCACGGGGGAGATGCCCAGGCCGCTGCCAGCTCGAGCTCCCGTGGTGGGGAAGGGGTCCTCGACGAGGCCGCCGACCGGATCGCCAGCGAGGCGGCCCGGCCGATCAGTCGAGCGACGCTGGAGCAGGCGGCGCTGGACGGGATGCTCAAGGCGCTCGGCGACCGGTGGAGCCACTACTTCCCGCCGGCGGAGTTCGCGTCGTTCACCGAGGGCCTGGAGGGTCGCTACTCCGGGGTCGGGGCCTGGTTGCGCACCGACGACGCCGGTCGGGTCATCGTCGCCTCGGTGCAGAAGAGCACGCCGGCCCAGGCTGCGGGCCTGATGGCCGGAGACCGTGTGGTGGCCGTGAACGGGGCGGACCTCGCCGACGCGTCGGTGCTGGGTGTGACGACCGCCCTGCGCGGTCCGGCGGGTTCGACCGTGTCGGTGACGGTGGAGCGCGACGGCGAGCGACACACGCTGCGGATCAAGCGCGGCGAGCTCGTGAGCGACGACGTCATGGTCAGCTCGCTGAAGGGCGACATCGTGGTCATCCGGGTGTCCGCGTTCACCCGCGGGGTGGGCCGGCAGGTGCGCGAGGCCGTCGCGGCTGCACCGCCCGGTGCCGGGATCGTCCTGGATCTGCGGGCCGACCCGGGCGGTCTGCTGACCGAGGCGGTCGAGGTGGCCAGCGTGTTCCTCGACGGCGGCCCGGTGGTGTCGTACCAGAAGCGCGGCCAGCCCATGGAGGTGCTGGACGCGCTCGGGACAGGTGAGTCAGCGGACCCGCTGGTCGTCCTCGTCGACGGCGGCACGGCCAGCGCGGCGGAGATCGTCGCGGCGGCCCTGCAGGACCGCAACCGGGCCGTGATCGTGGGGTCCCGGACGTACGGCAAGGGCAGCGTCCAGGAGCCGACCACCCTCTCCGACGGCTCCGCGATCGAGCTCACGGTCGGGCGCTACCTCACTCCCAGCGGCAAGTCGATCGACGGGGTGGGGGTCGAACCCGACATCCTCGTGGCTCCCTCGCTCGGGGCCGAGGCCGCCGAGGCACGCGCGGTCCAGGTGCTGCGCGGGCTGGTCGCCGCGAACGACGCGTCCGGGCTGGGCTGACCGTGGCGCGCGAGCGCGGGCGGGCCTTGATCGCTGCGAACAAGAAGGCCCGCCACGACTACTTCATCGAGCAGACCTTCGAGGCCGGCGTCGTACTGTCCGGCACCGAGGTGAAGTCGCTGCGCGCCGGGCGGGCCTCCCTGGTCGACGGGTGGGCGACCGTCACCGGCGACGAGGTGTGGCTGCACGGCGTCCACATCCCCGAGTACACGCAGGGCACCTGGACGAACCACGCTCCCCGTCGCGTACGCAAGCTCCTGTTGCACCGCAAGGAGATCGACAAGCTGGTCCGCGAGACGAAGGAGGGTGGCGTCACCCTCGTCCCGCTGTCGATGTACTTCAAGGACGGCTACGCCAAGGTCGAGCTGGCACTTGCGAAGGGCAAGAAGTCGTACGACAAGCGCCAGACGCTCGCCAAGCGGGACTCCGACCGGGAGCTGGCCCGCGCCATGGGCAGGCGCAACAAGGGTCACGACGATGCGGAGGGCGGCCGTCGGTGACGGCGCCCGGGCCACCGCCGGCGAAAGGTCGCCCGCGCCGGGCGCGCCCGTCCGACCTCGACGAGATCGCGGGCTCGCTGCCCGGGACCGAGCTCGGGGTCTCCTGGGGTGACCGGCCGACCTGGAAGGTCGCGGGCAAGGGGTTCATCCTGCGCCGGGAGGTCCGCAAGGACGCGATCGACCCGGCAACCGATCAGCCGTACGACGACCTCATCGTCATCATGACCGCGGACGCCGCGGACAAGGCGGTGCTGGTCGACGACCCACGGCTGCCGTTCTTCACGATCGAGCACTTCCACGGCTTCAACGCCGTGCTGGTGCAGGAGTCCCGCCTCGGCGAGCTCGGCCGCGACGAGCTGGCCGAGGTCATCACCGAGGCCTGGGCCGCGAAGGCCCCGAAACGGGTCGTCAAGGAGTTCTTCGAGAGCCAGTAAGTGCGGGCCCGGGCTCGGGACAGCTCGAACACGAAGTACGCGCCGGCGTCGCACGGTGGACGGCGGTCCGGAACGCATGTGACCCGGGGGGCCTCGGACGGTTAGACTGGTGACACAACTGCACAGGGGGTGATCGGTTTCGACTTCGTCTGTAGTGATGGGAGAAGCGGGCCGAGGATGCCGGTTATCTCGTAAACGACCCGGCAAAAATCACAAGCGCCAACACACAGCGCAACGATTTCGCTCTCGCCGCCTGAGGCGAGACCCGAAATCCGTCAGACCGGGGACGTCTCCGCCCCGGACCCTGGCGTCGACTAGGAGACTCCACCAACGGACCCGGTCACGGGGACCCGCGGAACACTAAACAGTGACTGAGCCTGGTCGGCAGCGTGTCCGTGCGACTGCCGGGGCTGAGAAACCCGACCACGGACTGCGCCCGGAGAAGCCCCTGATCGCCACCGAAGGACCGGGGTTCGATTCCCCGCACCTCCACCCCA
>JANWJC010000095.1 GCA_025449595.1 Acidobacteriota bacterium
ACGTCCTGGCCGAAGCCGGCTGGGACCTGGACCAGGAAGGGCTGGCCGGCGGACCCAAGGTACGCGTCCTCGCGGGGGAGCAGCGGCACGACTCTGTCGACCTCGCGCTGCGCTACCTGGGCCTGGGGGCTCCGGAAGCAGTGGCGGTCGATGGGCAGGGTCGCATCAGGGTCGACGCGCTGGCCGAGGCGTTGGCCGGTCAGAGCGGTCCGGCGATCGTGTGCCTGCAGGCCGGGAACCTGCACTCCGGTGCTTTCGACGACATCGCTGCGGCCACCGAGGTGGCGCACCGCCATGGCGCATGGGTCCACGTCGACGGGGCGTTCGGGCTCTGGGCTGCTGCCTCACCCGCGCTTCGTCATCTGCTCCAGGGGTACGAGGTTGCGGACTCCTGGGCCACGGACGCGCACAAGACGCTGAACACCCCGTACGACTGCGGCATCTGCGTCGTACGCCGACCCGGCCCGCTCTACGCGGCGATGGGGGTCCACGCCAGCTATCTGATCAACAGCGACGACCGCGATCCGTTCGAGCGGGTCCCGGAGTTCTCCCGGCGGGCTCGCGGCATCCCGGTGTGGGCCGCATTGCGCAGCCTGGGCCGGACCGGCGTCGCGCAGCTGGTGGACGGGATGGTCGCGGCAGCCCAGGGCATCGCTGCCGGGATCGACGGCGTCAACGGCGCGGAGGTGATCAACGAGGTCTCGTACACGCAGGTCTGCCTGAGCTTCGGCTCCGACGAACGCACCCGGGAGGTCACCGAGCGACTGCTGGCCGACGGCACGGTGTGGATGTCGGGGTCGCGCTGGCACGAGCGCGACGTGCTGCGCGTCTCGGTGAGCAACTGGCGTACCGACTCCGACGTGGTGGCGATCGCCGTCGACGCCCTGAGTCGAGCGTCCGCCTGAAAGTAAGCGGTCTCACCAGGTAGGTCTCACCGGTGATACACTGTGACCATGGATACGGTCACCGTTCGAGAGTTGCGCAACCATGGGGGAGAGGTCCTTGACCGCGTCGCCCGCGGCGAATCCCTCGTTGTCACCCGCGACGGCACTGAGGTCGCCGAGCTTCGGCCGCGCACCCGCCGGAGCCCGACTCCAGCCGATCTCATCGCGCGGCGACGTCACCTGCCGAAGGTTGATCCTGGTGCGCTGCGCAGGGACCTGGACGGGATCCTGGACGCAGCGTTGTGACCGACGCTGGAAGTCGAGGGATGCTCGACACCTCCACGGTGATCCTGCTCGGTCAGCTCTCCGACTCGACGTCACTCCCGAAGGACTCGATCATCAGCACGATCACCCTCGCCGAGCTGTCTGTCGGTCCGCACGTCGCTCGTACTTCGAGAGAGCGGGTCGCGCGCCAGGCGCATCTGCAGCAGGCCGAGTCCGACTTCGAGGCGATTCCGTTCGGGCCCGACGCCGCGCGCGCGTTCGGCCGAGTCGCAGCGTCGCTGCGGGCTGCGGACCGCAAGCCGGCGGCTCGGGCGTACGACGCGTTGATCGCAGCCTCGGCTCTTGCCGAGAACGTTCCGATCTATACGTGCAATCCCGATGACTTCCACGGGATCGACGGGCTCGAGGTACGGTCCGTGCCCCACCCGGGCCGCAATTAGTGGACAGCCTGCGTATCAAGAGTGGTCGTATTCGTCAGGCTGAGTGATGCGGATGGCGCCATGCCGGCGATCGCTGTGAGGCGAATCGCAGAGTCCAGAGCAAGCTATGTTCTATCTCGTGACGGTGGCAGACGACTCGGAGAAGGCGACGAGCTCACACACGACTGGCCCTGGGCATTCGAGCCAAGCCTGGTCAGAACTCGCGCCAGATTACGAGCGGGCGCGAAGTAGTGAGGACTCGCTAGATCGGCTCGTCGAGTGGCCCGCACAGCGGACTCTTCTCGGCGATGTCGCCGGACTGTCGTTGCTTGATCTCGGGTGCGGCAACGGAGGCAAGCTGGCCGAGCTGGTCGCAGACGGTGCAGCCTCCGCCGTCGGTGTCGACGCCAGCGGCAACTTCCTCAGCGCGCCACCGGCTGGACTGGAGTTCATCCAGGGCGATCTGAACGAGTTCGATTCGCTGCCAGGAGTTGCCGGACGCAACTTCGACCGGATCCTGTTCCTGCAGTCTTTCGGCTACGCGAAAGATCCGGTCCTCACGCTGCAATCGGCGCGGGCGATGCTGGCCGAAGATGGGTTCATCCTGCTGACGAGGACCCAGCCGATCCGGTATGCGCTCGAACGGGCCGATCGGAATGGCACATCGCTGGGCGAGGAGTACTTCTCCAAGGCCTCGTACACGTACCGCACTAGGTGGAACGAGGAGATCGCGATCACAAAGCGCACCTACACGATCTCTGATTTGATCAACGTGTTCAGCGCGGCAGGTCTCTGGATAGAAACGGCCGTCGAGCCGGAGCTGTCCGAGGACGCCCGGCGTCGCTACCCGCACAAGCAGGAGTGGATGAACAAGCATCTCGGCATTCTGATCTTCAAGCTTCGGCCGCTGCCCGGCGCAATAGTCGCGTCGTGAGCGTCTGCCTCGTGGCGGTAGTGGTCGAGAGGGCCTCTGGCCTCTGGCTCCATGCGGGCTGAAGTGCAATGGCCAGACAGCAACATGACATAATATACCTTATCGGCGATATTACCGAACACGGGAACGAGCTTTGAACCAAGACGCCACACGGCGCATCTCGCGCAGACCCGCTACCGGATCCTGCCAGTGGTGAATGGTCGCCGGACATGACCAGTCACCCGCCCAGGTTCGCTGAGACAGGCCAACAGGGCGGTGGCTCAGGCCACTCAGACATAACACATACCCAGCTCTCAGGGTGCGCAGTGCCGTGGTCCGGCCGGTGCGGCGCGCGGTTGCGACGCACCTGGTCTGCCGCATCGCCCTGGCAACGGTGCTGGTCAGGCGCGTGCGGGACCATTGCTAACCGGCCGATTCCTATGACCTCGATCACAGCTGCAACCGCTCCCCCACCTCGATCCGTCCGACAAGCGGACGCTTCCGGGCCCCGGAAGGCTGGGAACACCAGCCTCGTGCCGTCCGTTGGTACGGATGAACCTCCGGCCGTAGCCGGGAGTAATGAGGAAGGCGTTGATTCTGCGATGAGCGAGGCCCTGCGCGGCTCCCGTCTTGGAGCGACCAGCTATGAGACCGACGAGCACGTCGAGCTGGCCCCAAGGCAGGTCTGCCACTACGACTGCCCGAACGGTCACACGGTGACCATGCCGTTCTCCGTGGAGGCCGACATCCCGTCGGTCTGGGAGTGCCGTTGCGGCGCCGAGGCGCTGCTGCGTGATGGCACCCAGCCCGACGCCAAGCCGGTCAAGCACGTACGCACTCACTGGGACATGCTGCTCGAGCGGCGCAGCATGGAGGACCTCGAGGTCCTGCTGGAGGAGCGCCTCGACCTGGTGCGCGCCGGCCGGACGCCGGTCAAGAAGAGCGCCTGACCCCACGTTTCCCCTGTGCCTCGGCGGTGGTCCTCAGACGGGACCGCCGCCGAGGTGCGTCCAGGCCCGGACCGGGTGGCTCAGTCCTCGATGACCGGCCGGTTCGGCTGGTTCGTGGCCTTGGGCACCCCCTCGTCCGACACGACGTCGCCGGGCGCCACATCACCTGGCACGACACCGGGGACCACCTCGCCCTCGACCACGTCGCCGGGCACGATGCGGGTGGTCCGGTTCCCTGACGAGTCGTAGGACGACGTCATCGACATCCCCCGCACCCGCAGCTGACGGCCGAACCAGACCACGAGCCCGGCGCCCAGCATCCGGCGCAGCGGCCGGATCAGCATCAGCAGCCCGAAAGCGCTCGTGATCAGCCCGGGCAGCGCGATGAGCGCCCCCGCGACGAAGACGAGGGAGGCGTCGCCGACGGAGGTGCCGGCCGCCTTGATCCCCGCGGCATCCTGCGCGCCGCCGATCGATCGCGCCGCGGCGAGACCGGCGCGGCGCATCACGGCCGAACCGACCACGACGAGCGCGATGAACACGATGAGGACCCAGCCCCAGCCGATGGCTGATGCCAGCCAGGCCGCTGCCAGCCATTCCAGGCCGACGTAGACGACGGCCACGAGGATCGCCAGCGGGCTCATGTCACCATCCTCCGGCAGAGTGGGAGCGTCTGCTGGCCAGCAGCCGGCGGGCCCGTTCGGTCTTGTCCTTCGCGCCCCAGACCGTGACGCGCCAGAACGCCTCGGCGACGATGCCCTGGCTCATCTTCGAGTCGCCGCGTACCCGTTCGACGAACTCGATAGGAACCTCCCGCACGGTCAGTCCTTGCCGGACCGCGCGCCAGGCCAGGTCCACCTGGAAGCAGTAGCCCTGACTCTGGACGGTGGCCAGGTCCAGCTTGCGAAGTGCGGTGGTACGAAAGGCCCGATAGCCGCCGGTGACGTCGCGCAGCGGGACCGCCAGCGCCAAGCGGCTGTAAAGGCTGCCGCCGCGTGAGATCAGCTCGCGGTGGCGCGGCCAGTTGACGACCGAGCCGCCGGCCACCCAGCGCGAGCCGAGCACGACGTCGGCGCTGCGCAGCTCGGTCAGCAGCCGGTGCAGCTGCTCGGGCTGGTGGGACCCGTCGGCGTCCATCTCCACGATCACGTCGTAGTCGCGCTCGATGGCCCAGGCGAAACCGGCGAGGTACGCCGCACCGAGGCCCTCCTTCGCCACGCGGTGCATGACCTCGACGTGGTCGTCGTCGGCGGCGAGCCGGTCCGCGATCCTGCCAGTGCCGTCCGGGCTGTTGTCGTCCGCCACCAGTACGTGCGCCTCGGGGACGGCGGCCCTGAGCCGTCCCACGATGTCCTCGACGTTCTCCCGCTCGTTGTACGTCGGGATGATCACGACGATGCGACCGAGGTCGGCGAAGGTTGGGGTGTCGGTCACGGGACCCGCTCCTGGATCGGCAGTGGTGTGGGCGAGCCTACGTCCGCGCCGCGGCGACGGCGCAGCCCGCCGAGACAGGCACCGGCCACGGCGGCGAGGCCGGCAGCGGTGGCGATCCACTCCGGCCAGGCACCTACGCGGTCGGCGATGGTCAACGTGTCACGCAGTGGCACCCGCAGGTCGATGGTGCCGGGGGTGAACTCCGGGAGCTGATCGAGGATCTTGCCGTCTGGGGAGATGACCGCGCTGATGCCGCTGGTGGCTGCGACCAGCACCGCCCGCCCGTGCTCGACGGCCCGCAGCTGTGACATCGCGACCTGCTGCTCGGGCTGCCCGGTGAGCCCGTACGTCGCGTTGTTGGTCTGGACCGTCAGGATCCGCCCGCCGAGCCCGGCGAGCGCCCCAGTCGTGCCGGCGCCGGTGACGGCGTTGCGGCCCAGGTCGTCGTACGCGACCTCGAAGCAGATCAGGTTTCCGATCCGGGCCGGCCCGATCTGCAGCACCCCGGTCCGGGTGCCCGGCGCGAAGTCCCGCGGCACCAGGTCGAAGCGCCCGATGTAACGGGTCAGAACGCTGCGCCATGGCACCCACTCCCCGAACGGCACCGGATGTTGCTTGGCGTAGAAGTCCCCCGGTCCCGGGTCGGCGGAGTTGACCGGGCCCCACACGATCCCGACGTTGAGCACCCGGTTCGGGTCGTCCGGGTCCGCGACGACCGCACCCACGAGCACCGGCGCCTTGATCGCGTCCACGGCCTGCTGGATCAGGGCGCGGGCGTCGGGGTTGGCGTACGGATCGAGGTCGCTGGCGTTCTCCGGCCACACCACGAGCTCGGGCTGCGGCGCCTTGCCGGCGGCGACCTGCGCGGCCAGCTGCTCGGTGACCCGCACGTGGTTGTCCAGGACTGCCGCCCGCTGCCCGAACGCGTCAAGCCCGGTGTCGGGGACGTCGCCCTGGATTACGGCGGCGGTCAGGTACGCCGGCCCGGTGTCCGAGCTCTGCCCCTGCGTCGGCAGCGGGATCAGCAGGCCGGCGGTGCACACGACCGCGACGCCGGCCAGTGCGCCGATCTGGCGCCACGGCGGCCGGCGGTCCCATGAGAGAGCGCCCCACGCGAGCAGGGCGCCCGCCAGAGCGGTCGCGAACGTGACACCGGGTGCCCCGGCCACTGCCGCGTACGGCGTCAAGGTCGTCGAGGTCTGCCCGAAAGCCAAGCGCCCCCATGGGAAACCACCCAGCGGTACGCGATCGCGAGCGGCCTCCTCCGCGACCCAGAGCAGCGGCACCACGAGCGGCCACCAGCGCAGCCGGCTCGTCCCGGCAACGGCCGCAGCGAGCAGTGCGATCCAGGCCGCGCAGAACAGCGTGAGCAAGGTCCACGCGTCGTCGCCGATCACGTTGATCCACTTCACGTGGATGCCGAAGAACGCGATGCCGGTCAGCAGCCCCAGCAGCAGCCCGACCCGCACGCGGGCGCCGTGCCAGGAGACGGTGATCATTGCCAGCGCCGGGACGGCGAGCCAGGTCCAGTCGTACGGCGGGAACGACGCGACGAGCAGCAGCCCACCGGTGATGGCCCCGAGGATCCGCCACCAGGTCGCGGCAGTAGCGACGGGACCACGGGTGTGTGTTCCATGCCGGCCGCGTGGCGCGCGAGAGAGCGTGGGGTCGTCGACGGAAGACGTCACCGCGCGTCGTCCCGCATCTGGTTCACCGTCTGGGCTGCTTCAACGTGTGGGCCTCGGACACTCGTGGGGTCGGGCTGCGACCGTGGGCGGCCCTGTCGGGTCACGGCGGTTGATTCCCCTGCCGGCACCCATCGATGGGACGTTCAGACTAGTCGAGGTGGTTCCGGGTCAGGCCGGCGACTCGACGGGCAACCCGAGCTGCGCGGCTGCGGTCGCCATGCGCCGGTCGTACGTGACAAGCGTGGTCAGGTCCGCCCCCAGGCGGCGTGCGCTGGCCAGGTGGATCGCGTCCAGGCTTCGCAGGAACGGGTCGACACGCAGTGTGGCAGCGTCTTCGAGGATCTCGGCCGAGACGTCCAACAACGTGACGTTGTCGAGGGTGTCCCGCGCGTTCCCGAGATGGACCGGATCGAGCTGGACCGTGGCACGGAGAAGCTCGACCTTGAGCAGTGCACTGGAGACCTGGGTCGGCGACGGGCCCAACCAGGTGCGGAGCGCGGCACTCTCGGTCTCGTCGACCACCAGCTTGACGGCGGCTGAGGAGTCAAGATAGGTGGTCATCGTTCGTCTTCACGCATGCGCATCAGGATCTCGGACAGGGTCGGACCCTCGGTCAGGGCGGGTAACGGCTCGATCTCGTTCCAGGGACGTGGGTTCGTCGGCGGGGTCGCGTGGCCCTCGTCGATCAGCCGTTGCAGCACGCTTCGCTCGTCCTTCACCGGTACCAGCCGGGCCACCGGCCTGCCGCGTTCGGTCACCTCGACGGTCTCCCCCGCCTTGACCAGGTCGATGTAGCGGCTGGCGTGCTGACGCAGCTCCCGGATCCCGATCGTGGTCATGTGCTACATGGTAGCACATGACGAGTCTCAGGTGGGGATGACCACCGTGCCGGTCGCGGTGGTGCACACGATCGGCTCGCTCAGCACTGTCGCCGCCGAGGGCGACACGTCCGGGGTGGCTCGGCACAGCACCCGCGCTACGAGCTCAACGGTGCGTGACCGGTTGCCGACTCGCGCGACGACGGCGGTGGCCTCCAGCACATCACCTGCTCGCACCGGGGCCCGGAACTCGACCGTCGAGTAGCCGGCGAACAGACCCTCGTCGCCGTCGGTCCGGATGCACAGATCGGTGACGACGTCACCGAACATGGCAAGCACGTACGCGCCGTCGACGAGGTTGCCGCCGTAGTGGGCATGTGAGTACGGGACGTATCGGCGGTGTGTGACCGTCATGCCGAGCCGGGGGTCGGGGGTCGGGTTCATGGGCTCCCCTTTCGCGGTGACGGTCCTTGTGCCGGGTCCGGGGCGAGGCGGTGCACGAGGAAGGACGCGACCTCCCCCGGTGTCGTGCCCTTACCGAAGATCCGGTCCACACCCAGGTCGGCGGCCATCGACTCGTCGAACCGCGGCCCGCCGACGACGAGGAGGGGGCGATTCGCCGGCGCGAAAGCCTCCCGGAAAGCAGCTGACAACTCACGGGTGTTGATCAGGTGAGCGTCCTTCTGCGTCACGACCTGGGAGACCAGGACGGCGTCGGCCTTAACCGTGCCCACCTGGTCCACGAGGTCGGGTACGGACACCTGCGCACCGAGGTTCACGACGCTGAGCTGGGAGTAGTACTCCAGGCCCTTCTCCCCCGCGAAACCCTTGACGGAAAGGATCGCGTCGATCCCGACGGTGTGGGCGTCGGTGCCGATGCACGCGCCCACGACGACGAGCGGCCGTCGCAACCTGGTCTTGATCGCGGCGTTGACGTCCTTCGGCCCCAGCAACGGGTAGTCACGCTCCACGACGACGACGTCGCGCATGTCGACCACGTGGTTCGCCGTGCCGTACACGATGAAGAAGGTGAAGTCCGGGCCCATGGCTTTGGCGTGCACCACCATCGCCGGCTCGATGCCCATCTTGCGCGCCAGCTGCAGCGCAGCGCCCTCGGCGGCTCGATCGTGCGGCAGCGGCAACGTGAAAGACACCTGCACCATGCCGTCACCGGTGGTGTCCCCGTACGGCCGGACGACCTGCGCGTTCACCGGGTCACCCCTTCGTCGAGCAGGTCGTTCGCCGGGTTGTAGTAGTCGCGTGCCTTGGTCACGACACCGTCGAGCCCGCGTCCCCTGTCAGCGGGTCGGCTCATGAGTCCGAACGTGCCGTCAGCGATCGCGGACAGCAGTGGAACCTTGCCCTCATCGGAGGCGATCCGCTCCAGCAGGTCGATCGCCTCGGCCAGCACCTGGCGGGCCCGCTGCGCGATGAAACCGTCCGGGGCCGGACGGAAGTCCTCCCGCAGGTTTCCCGCGGCGTTCATGACGTAGCGCACGTTCTGCAGGGCCAGGTCACGGTCCGACAGCCACGGGGTCACGACTGCTTCGGTCATCATGCCGACCAGCAGGATCCCTTGCCCTGTCAGGGCTCCGGCGAGGTTGAAGAACCCGTTGAGCAGGTAGCCCAGGAAGATGTCGCCGGTCATGTGCTTGGTCGGCGGCATCCACTTCAAGGGCGCCTCGGGGAACAGCGCACGGGCGAGCATGGCGTGCGCCAGCTCGAGGCGGAAGGAGTCCGGCACGTCCGAGTTGATCTCCATCGCGTGTCCGAGGCCGAGCTGCCAGTCGGCCAGACCGGCCTCCTTGGCGAAGAACTCGTTGAGCAGCTGGCTGACCGTGACGGTGTGCGCTGCCTCGATGGCGTCTGCCGTCGTGAGGTAGTTGTCCTCGCCGGTGTTGATGATGATGCCGGCACGGGCGTGGACCTGGCGGCTGAACCGCTGGTCCACGAAGGTTCGCACCGGGTTGATGTCGCGGAACAAGATCCCGTACATCGAGTCGTTCAACATCATGTCGAGCCGTTCCAGGCCCGCCAGCGTCGCGATCTCGGGCATGCACAGCCCGGAGGCATAGTTGGTGAGCCGGATGTAGCGTCCGAGGTCGCGGGAGGTCGTGTCCAGGGCGGCCCGCATCAGCCGGAAGTTCTCCTGCGTCGCGTACGTCCCGGCATAGCCCTCCCGCGTCGCGCCCTCGGGTACGAAGTCGAGCAGCGACTGACCGGTGGAGCGGATCACCGCGATGACGTCGGCACCCTCGCGGGCAGCGGTCTGGGCCTGCGGGATGTCCTCGTAGATGTCGCCGGTCGCCACGATCAGATAGATCCAGGGCGTGGGCGGGTTGCCGTACCGCTCGATGAGTCGCTCTCGCTGCCTGCGATTGGTGTCGATGCGCCGCATGCCTTGGGCCACAGTGCTTCTAGCGGCTCTGGCGGCCCGGGTGGCGTCCCGACCCTCGGGTAGGCGGAACGTGACCGAGCCGGCAGCGGCCTTCTGCGCCAGCACCGTGAGGTCATCGCCGCTGCGGGCGAGCGCGTCCCAGACCGGCAGCGCCAGGCCGTGCTCCAGTCCCACCTGCTCGCGAACGGTGTCGGTGAGCCGATTGGCCCACGGGATCCCGTCGACGTCGGCGCCCTGAAGCCCGGACATGCGCAGCAGCGCGCGCTCGACCGACACGGTGGTGTGGGCTCTGGCCAGGCGTACGACCGGCGAGCCCACCTTGCGTGCGAGGGACCGGGCCTTGCGTACGGTGACCGGGTCAAGGGCGAGGGGTGCGGCGGCGCTGGGTCGGGCACTCACGCGGCACCTGCCTCGAGCAGTCGGCGTTCGAAGAGTTGTCGTACCGCCGGCACCTCGCGAAGCAGGTCGAGTGCCAGCGCGGAATGTCCTGGGGTGTAACCGTTCCCGACGAGCATCGTCAGGTCCGCGGCCAGGCCCTCGGCGCCCAGGGCGGCTGCCGAGAACGAGGTCGCCATCGAGAAGAACACAACGGTGCCGCCGTCCGCGGTCGCCAGGATGGCACCGTGCTCGCACCCCGGGACGTCGACGCACACGACGGTGACGTCGGCCTGCACCCCCAGCGCGGTGACGACGGCGTCCGACACCTCGACCGGGTCGCGGGCGTCCGCGATCACGACGTGGTCGGCGATCTCGGCGTCGCGAAG
>JANWJC010000096.1 GCA_025449595.1 Acidobacteriota bacterium
AGTCGTACGACGGCCCAGATGCCGACGGCGGTCACTCCGCCCACGCCGAAGGCCCACACGGTCACGGCGGTCGAGTACGCCCAGTCGCCGATCATCGATCCGGCCAGCGCGAGGTTGATCCGCCGCAGCCCGGGGTTGCGGAAGACGGTGGCGATCGACTCTCGCGTCTCGCGCACCGCTGCCGTTGCCGCGCTCATGTCCACGTCCCTGGGTAGCCGCCGGGCACAGTATCGCCGAGAACAGCGACTCGGAGATCGTTTCGGGTCGAGCCGTCAGGATCAGCGCTCGACCAGCGTGGCCGGCTCCAGGTGCGCGAGCCAGGCCCAGGCCCCGAGCTCGGCGTACGTCGCCCTCGCTGCCTCGAGCAGCGGGGCAGCCTCGTCCTCGCGGCCGACGGAACGCAGCCAGGCGCCGAGCTCCTCCTGGGTGCGAGCACGGTCAGGCACTGCGCCGTACGCATCGAGCGCCGCGATCGCCTCGGTCAGCTCACGGGTCACTGCGTCGCCGTCCGTGCCGAGGGAGACCGCCAGGAGCCCGTGCAGGCGTGGTAGCTGGGCCAGCAGGGCCGGCGAGGCAAGGCCCCGAGGGGCTTGCTCGACCGGTGCCAGCAACCGTCGGGACAGGCCGACATCGCCGGCGTCGATCGCCGCGATCACGGCGCGCGGCCAGTGGTGCATGAAGTCGTCGGTCAGCTCCGCTACGCGAAGCGCTCCCTCGACCGCCTGCGCCCCGGCCACGGCGGCCGCGCCCCGATCGCCGGCCATCGTGTGACGTTGCAGCCGCATCAGCGCGAGCCAGGCCAGTGCCTGTTCGTCGTCGCTGTCCGCCAGGTCGCGTTCGTACATGGTCGTCGGGCCCGTCGTCCCCGTCGCGTCCGCGAGCCAGAGCTCGACCAGCGTGTGGATCACCCGGTCGGCCAGCCCGGCGTGCTGCAGGTCCAACGAGTCCAGATGGGTGCGCAGCTCGGTCCAGCGGCCGGCGGTCCACAGCGCGAGGGACCGGTTGGCGGACGCCACCGAGATCCAGCCGATGACGCCGGTCTTGATCGCCGACGCCAGTCCCTCCCTGCCGTACTCGATCGCGGTGGCGACATCGCGGGGAAGCGCTTCGGCAGCAAGGTTGCTCAGCGCTCGGGTCGCCACGTCGGTGATCCCGTGCGACTGCGCGAGAGTGGCACCGGCCTGCATCAGCACCCGCCCGGCGAACGGCGCCCCGCGGGTCCAGTAGGTCGATCCCAGCCCGACCATCGCCTCGGCCAGCTCGACCACGTCCGCGGTCGACTCGGCGAGCAGGATGCGACGCTCGGCAATGCGCCCCTGCGCCTCCATGTCGGCCAGCCCGCTGTACGCAGCCCCCAGCGGCGCCGAGATCGCTAGCAGCGCGGGGACGGTGTCCGGCTGCTGCTGCAACGAGTCCCACACCGGCCGCAGCAGCCGCACGGCGTCGGCGTTCTGTCCCAGGCTCACCAGGGCTCGGCCCTGGATGGCGAGGCTGCGCGCCTGGCCGAGCTCGTCACCTAGACGCTCGAACGCAGCGGCAGCCATCACGGCACGCTCCAGCGCCTGCTGCAAGCGCCCCTGGTCACGTAGCGCGGCGGCCGATCTCTCGTACAGCCCGGCGAGCTCAGCCGGCTCCTCGCTGCGTCGGATCGCCTCCTCCAGGTGGCGCTCGGCCTCGGCGTGCGCCCCCAGCGACCGCGCCCGCGCGGCCGCCTGTGTGAGCAGCTCCGTGGCCCGCTGCACCAGCGCCGGGATCTGCTGGTCACCCTCCGTCGCGGCGTCGACCGCGTCCAGGTAGTGCTGTGCCAGGACGCCGGCCATCGAGTCGACGTGATCGGGCTGCGCCTCGATGTGCGCAGCGACGGAGAGGTGGCGCGCCTTGCGGTCGCGGCGGGAGAGCATCTCGTACGCCACCTGTCGCACCACGGCCTGCACGAACCGGTAGCGACCGAACTCGGAGCTGAAGCGGTCGGACTGGACGGACAGGATCTGCTTGCGTACCAACGACTCCAGGGCGGCACCAGGGTCGGTGTCGGGATCGGCCAGCGCCACGATGCCGTCGAGGGAGAACGACAGGCCGAGCACGCTGGCGTCCGCCACCACCCGTCGCTCGTCCGCGGTCAGGGCGTCCAGTCGCGCCGAGACGAGCGCCTGCAGGGACGCTGGTGCCCCCACCTCCCGCAGGTCGGTCCCCTCGGGGTCGGCCAGCACGTAGTGCCCGCCGCGGGCCACGACCAGGTCACGGTCGATCAGCGCCCGTACCGTCTCCACGGCGAAGAGCGGAACACCTTCGGCCCGCTCCACCAGTCGGGTCCGGATGGTCTGCGGGAGGCCGACGACCAACCCGTCCAGCAGCCGGCCCATGTCCGCGTCCGAGAGCGGCTCGAGATGCAGGATCGTCGCGCCCCGGCGCGTGGCGAGGCTCGGCCGCCGGTCGATCAGGCCGGTACGGGACAGCAGCACCACGAAGATCCCGAAGCGGGCCACCGCCAGCAGGTGCTCGAAGAAGTCGAGCAGCGCCTCGTCCGCGTACTGCGCGTCGTCGATGACGAGCACGACCGGCCCGTCGCTGCCGACCCGCTCGAAGAACGTGACCCAGGCCGAGAACAGCTCCTCGCGCAACGAGTTCTCCGCGGTGGTGGCGCCCACGAGCACTGCCATCCGGGGCCGCAGCCAGTCGCGCTCGTGCTCGTCGGTCACATAGCGCGCGAGCGCAGCCTCGAGCCGCTCGGACAGGATCGCGCCGCTGTCGCCCTCCACCAGGCCGAGCCGGACGCGGACCGCCTCGCTCAGTGCCCAGAAAGCGACTCCTTCCCCGTATGACAGGCAGCGGCCGCGGTGCCAGAGCACTGTCGCGCGGAGTCCGTCGACGTACTTCTCGAACTCCCACGCCAGCCGGGACTTTCCGACCCCGGCCTCACCTTGCAGCACCAGCACGCAGGGGCGGCCCGACTCGTCGGTGCCGTGGAACAGCTCCTTGACCAGGCGCAGCTCGCGGTCCCGACCCACCAGCGCCGACTCCAGGCCGTCCACGCGGTCCCCGCCCCCGAGGGAGGCCACGACGCTGCCGACCTCGAACAAGGCGATCGGCTCGGACTTGCCCTTGAGGAGGTGCTCACCGACCGGGTCGTACGTGACGGAGGCAGCAGTGAGCAACCGGGTCCGTTCATCGACCCAGACCCGGCCTGGTGCGGCCGCGGACTGCACCCGGCTCGCCGTGTTGACCGCGTCACCGGCGACCATCCCCTCACCGGTCGCTCCGATGGTGACAGCGACCTCGCCGGTGACGACGCCGACCCGCATCTCCAGCTCCGGCACGTCGATGTCCGCACCCAGGGCCCGCACGCTCTCGACGAGCTCCAAGCCGGCCCGTACCGCCCGTTCCGCGTCGTCCTCGTGCGCGGTCGGCACGCCCCACACGGCCATCACGGCGTCGCCGATGAACTTCTCGACGGTGCCGCCGTACCGCTGGACGATGACCCGGGCTGCGGCGAAGTAGCGCGACAGCAGGTCGCGTACCTCCTCGGAGTCCCGCGTCTCCGACAACGACGTGAACCCGACGAGGTCGCCGAACACCACGGAGGTCACCCGTCGTTCGGCGATCGATGCGTTCGCGGGTGCGGACACGGGGCCGCCGCTGAGGGCGGAACCGCACTCGGCGCAGAAGCGTCCCTTGTCGGCGGTCGCACCGCACGACGGGCAGACGCGCGGGCCTACCGCGTTCCCGCACCCGGGGCAGAACCGCGCGCCGGGCGGGACCTCCCCGGAACAGTGAGCACAGGGTGCCGCCACGCTGGAACGTTATACCGATCATGCACGCCTTGGCGACGGTTCGCGGTCAGCGCGGGTACGCCGAGACCTCGCGAACCGGACGGGTCTCGTCCCAGACCGCCTCGACCGTCTCCCGTACCGTCCCGTCCCCGGAGAACAGGACGAACCTGTCGAAGCCCTTGGCGAACCACCGGTCGTGCGTGACGGCGACGACCGTCCCCTCGAACGCGTCGAGGCCCTCCTCCAGCGCCTCGGCACTGGCCAGGTCGAGGTTGTCGGTCGGCTCGTCCAGAAGCAGCAACGTCGCCCCAGACAGCTCCAGCAGCAGGATCTGGAACCGGGCCTGCTGGCCTCCGGACAGCGACTCGAACGCCAGCTCGGCGGCGTGGGCGAGCTCGTACCTGTCCAGCTTGCGACTGGCGTGCTCGCGGCCCATGCCGTCACGGTGGTCGTCGCCGCGGTGCAGGATCTCCAGCAGGGTGCGCCCGACCAGCTCGGGGTGCTCATGGGTCTGCGCGAACCAGCCCGGTCGCACCCGGGCGCCGAGCCGCGCCACGCCTTCGTGCGCCACCGGCGGTGGCAACACGTCGCCGACCGGGCGGTGCTCGGCGTCCGGGTCGCTGCCGCCCAGCGCGAGCAGGCGCAGGAAGTGCGACTTCCCGGACCCGTTGGCTCCGAGCACCGCGACCCGTTCACCGAACCAGACCTCGAGGTCGAACGGCGCCATGAGCCCGCTCAGCCCGAGCTGCTCGCAGACGACGGCCCGCTTGCCGGTACGCCCGCCCTGCAACCGCATCGACACCTTCTGCTCGCGCGCGATCTCCTGCGGCGGACCGGCCTCCTCGAACTTGCGCAACCTGGTCTGGGCTGCTTGATACCGCCCCGCCATGGAGTCGTTGTACTTCGCCTTGACCTTGTACATCTGCACGAGGGCCTTGAGCTTGGCGTGCTCCTCGTCCCAGCGCCGGCGCAGCTCCTCCAACCGGGCGAACCGCCCGGCGCGGGCTGCGTGGTAGGTCGCGAAGCCGCCCGGGTGCGTCCAGGTGGTGTTGCCCGCCGCGCCGAGCTCGACGGTGACGACCGCTGTCGCCGTACGCGCCAGCAGCTCGCGGTCGTGGGAGACGAACAGCACCGTCTTGGGCGTCTCGGCCAGGCGCGCCTCGAGCCACTCCTTACCGGGCACGTCGAGGTAGTTGTCCGGCTCGTCGAGCAGCAGCACCTCCTCCCGACCGCGCAGGAGCGCTTCCAGCACAAGGCGTTTCTGCTCCCCGCCGGAGAGGGTGCGGACCTCGCGCCACTGCACCTTGTCGTACGGCTGACCCAGGGCCGAGGTGCAGCAGGTGTCCCAGAGCACCTCGATGTCGTAGCCCCCGGCGTCGGCCCAGTCCGACAGGGCGTGGGCGTACGCCAGCTGGGTTGGCTCGTCGTCGCGGTCCATCATCGCGAGCTCCGCGACGTCGACGGCCGCCGCGCCGTCCCGTACCGCAGCGGGCGCCACCGTGAGCAGCAGGTCCCGCACCGTCGTGTCGTCCCGCAGCTGCCCGACGAACTGGCGCATGACACCCAGGCCCCCGCTGCGGGTGATCGCGCCGTCCTGCAGGTCCAGGTCGCCGGACACCAGGCGCAGCAGCGTGGTCTTGCCCGCCCCGTTGGCACCTACGAGCGCGACGATCGCGCCGTCGCCCACGCGGAACGAGACGTCGTCGAGCAGCACCCGCCCGTCCGGGAGGGTGAACGTCAGCCTCGCCACGTCGATATGACCCACGCCGGCCATCCTCCCCCACGACACGGCCGGACCAGCAGCGAGTTATCGGCCGCGGTGTCGGCCAACGGCCGCGGGAGCTGCCGGGTTCCCGAAGTTCCATGATCGGTAGGCATTTGGTGAGGTGGATACCGCGGAAGCCGTGCGGAGAGCGCGACCATCTGCCCCAGGTCACCTCACGAGATGCCTACTGATCATGCCTGCCCCAGGCAGACCAGCGCTTGCGGGCCGGCCAGGTGTCCGTGACAAGCACGGAGGAGCCTCGTCTCCGTGCTAGTAGAACGTCGGGGCGGCGTAGTCGGAGCTGATGCGGGTTCCCTTGGTACCGGCGAGGATCTCGGTCAGGTCCGCCAGCCCTCCGATGACCGCGACCTTTCCGGGAGAGCCGAGCGCGAACGCGGCGGCGGCCTCCACCTTGGGTCCCATCGAGCCGGCGGGAAATCCGTACGCCTGCAGCTCCTGCGGTCCCACCGTGGCGATCCCGCGCTGCTGCGGGGTGCCCCAGTCCAGGTACACGGCGTCGGCGTCGGTGGCGATCACCAGCAGGTCGGCGCCGAGGTCGCGCGCCAGCACGGCGGAGGACCGGTCCTTGTCGATGACCGCCTCGACCCCGACGAGAGTTCGCGGGTTGCGGTCCGAGTGCGAGGACAAGCCGTCGGTCGGCAGGTACATGGTCGGGATCCCGCCGCCGCCGGTGCAGATGACGACGGCACCCTTGTCCAGCATCCACGTGATCGGCCGGATCTCGAAGATCCGCTTCGGCAGCGGGGACGGTACGACCCGGCGCCACGCGTCACCGTCCGGCTTGACGGTCCAGCCCTTCGCGGCGGCGAGCGACTTCGCCTCGTCCTCGGTGTAGACCGGCCCCACGAACTTCGTCGGGTCCGACATCGCCGGGTCGTCGGCGTCGACCTCGGTCATCGTGAGGATCGTGGCCAACGGCTTCTCGAACGGCAGCAGGTTGCCCAGCTCCTGCTCGATGAAGTAGCCGATCATGCCCTCGGTCTGCGCGCCGAGCACGTCGAAGGGATAGGACGACACGTCGTCGTACGACGAGGTCTGCAAGGAGAGCAGGCCCACCTGCGG
>JANWJC010000097.1 GCA_025449595.1 Acidobacteriota bacterium
CGGTCGGCATTGTTGACGACAGCGTCCAGCAGCGCCATGGACCGCAGCGCCGGGTCGTCGGCGTGGGCCAGGGTCACCGGACGCCCGCGGCCCTCCTGCGCGTCGATCACGTGCCGCCAGCGGTCCGGGACCCGCCCCTGCGCCACGACGTCGACAAGCCCGGACCCTGGCTCGGACCCGAGATCGGTGGTGGGGTCGACCCACGCCTGCGCCATCCCGGCCCCCACCGGACCGGTCGGGCGCCAGACCGTCGGGGGGACGACGTGCCAGCCACCGGCCTCGGAGACGGCGTACGTCGCCACCTCGCGCATGCCCAGGGTGCGGTCCGGGAAGTCCCAGAGCGGTCGCTCGCCGCGCTGCGGCTTGTAGACGCACGAGACGCTTGCACCGTCGAGGGTCGCGGCACCGACCAGCGTCGCGTTGCTCGCGTCCGCCATCCGGCCGATGATCTCCAGCTCGCCGAGGGTCAGGACCTCCAGGACCTGCCCGGTCGTGAGCAGCTCGGTGTCGCCTTGGTTCACGAGTGCGCCGCCACGGAACCGCTCAGCGCCGATAACCGTTGGCACGTGGGCAGATATGTCCGGAAGGGTCCAGCGGCAGGTTGCAGAACGGGCACGGCGGGCGACCCGCAGACACGACGGACCTGGCCCGCTTCACGAAGGCCCGGGCCATCGAGCCCGACATTCGTACGCGCAGGCAAGCGGGCCCGTCGTCGGGGTCGGCGTCGAGCTCGGGGACCTCGTCCTCGCCCTCCATCACCTCGTGGGCCTCGATCACGATCCGCTCGTTGTCGTCGTCCCAGCCCAACGCCATCGTCCCGACCCGGAACTCCTCGGTCAGCGGGGTCTCCAGCGGGGCGACGTCGTCGGTGTCCAGGGGGGCCGCGGCGGGGACCGGCGCGGTGCCGGCGGAGCGCCGCACGACTTCGTCGAGCAGTCCCTCCACCCGCTCGGCCAGGACCTGCACCTGCTGCTTCTCCAGCGACACCGACACGACTCGCTGGCCGTCACGAGCCTGCAGGAAGAACGCACGTTCGCCCGGCTCCCCCACGGTGCCCGCGACGAAGCGGTCCGGCGGGTCGAAGGAGTGCAGCGGGCGAGGCATTCATCGACCCTATAACCGTGGTTCAGCCCGCGCCGCCACCGACCGCGGCGTCCGAGGACGTGCGCCGGCTGCGCCGCCGACCCTTCGCGGGCGGGGGCACCAGACCGGCCAGATCGCCGCCGATGTCGTTGGAGCGCACGACGAACGGGCGCAGCTCGGTGTAGCGAACGATGCTGACCGATGCCGGGTCGACCTGGATGCGCTGGAACTGGTCGAGGTGCAACCCGAGCGCATCGGCGAGGACGGCCTTGATGACGTCGCCGTGGGACACCACCGCGAAGATCGCCGCGGGTCCGTGCGACGCGCTTACCTTCGCGGTCCATTCCCGTACGGCACCCACGGCCCGTGCCGACATGTCGGCCAGCGCCTCGCCCTCGGTGCCGGGGAACACTGCGGCGCTGGGCCGGCCCTGGACGACCTTCCACATCGGGTCCTTGCTCAGGGTCTTGAGCGTCTGGCCGGTCCAGTCGCCGTACCGGCACTCGCCGATCCGCTCGTCGACCTCCAGCGGAGGCGTGGGGTCACGGCCCACCAGCAGCGCGTCGGCGGTCTGCCGGGTCCGGGCCAGCGGGCTCGTCACGACCAGGGCCAGCGGCACCGCGAGCAGCCTCGCCCCGAGGGCGGTCGCCTGCGCCTTGCCGGTCTCGTCGAGGTCGACCCCTGGGGTCCAGCCGGCCAGGACGCCGTCGGCGTTGGCAGCGGTCCGGCCATGGCGTACGAGCAGCACCGTCGTCACAGCCACCGACCCTAGAGGGAACCGGTCGTCGGCATCGCCCGGGCGTCACTGCGCCGCGACGGCTCCGCCGTAGACCAGGCCGAGGACCCCGATGCCGACGACGACGCGGTAGACGGCGAACACGAGCATCGAGTGGTGGGTCAGGTAGCGCAGCAGCCAGGCGATCGAGGCGTAACCGACGACGAAGGCCACGAGGGTCGCCAGGATCGTCGGCCCCCACGGCGGTCCGCCGTCGTCCCCGAGCTTGCGGGCCTCGTACAGCCCGGACAGGACTACCGCCGGGACGGACAGCAGGAACGAGAAGCGCGCGGCCGAGGCTCGGTCGTACCTCAGCAGGCGCCCGGCGGTGATGGTGGCGCCGGAGCGGGATACGCCGGGTACGAGGGCCAGAGCCTGCGCCAGTCCGTACAGCAGACCGTCGCGCAGACCGAGGTCGGTGATCTTCTTGTCCTGCGGGCTAACGCGGTCGGCGACATACAGCACCAGCCCGAACAGGATGAGCGACCAGCCGATGACGCGCAGGTCGCGAGCGGTGTTCTCGATCGGGTGGGAGAAGGCCAGTCCCAGGACGGCGATCGGGATCGTCCCGAGGACGATGTACCAGCCCATCCGGGCATCAAGGGTGCCGCGAACCTCGGGTCTGATCAGGGAGCGCAGCCAGGCGCTCGCGATGCGGCCCAGGTCGCGGGCGAAGTACAGCAGGACCGCGGCCATCGTGCCGAGCTGCACGACCGCCGTGAACGCGGCTCCCGGGTCCGGCCAGCCGGCAAGGGCCGGGACGATGCGCAGGTGGGCGCTGGAGGAGACCGGGAGGAACTCGGTCAGGCCTTGTACGAGGCCCAGGACGGCCGCTTCGAACCATGAGATCACGTCAGGTGCCGAGCACGGACTCGTCGAGGACCTCGACCATCGTCCGCAACGTGGCGAGGCGCTCGTCGAGCGAACCGGAGTACGCCGCCACCGACAGCGTCGTCACGCCGGACTCCGCGTACGCGGCCAACCTGTCGCGTATGCGTTCCCGAGGCCCGATCAGCGACGTGCGGTCGATGAAGTCGAACGGGATCGCAGCTGCGGCACCGGTGTAGTCGCGGCGAAGGTACTTGTCCTGCACCTCGGCGGCGGCCTGTCCGAACCCCATGCGTACGACCAGGTTGTTGTAGAAGTTGCGATCCCGGCTGCCCATGCCGCCGACGTAGAGCGAGGAGTACGCACGTACCGGCTCGGCGCACTTCTCGAGGTCGTCGCCGATCACGACAGGAACGGTCGGGACGACGTCGACGGGTTGGTCGGACAGGGCGCCTCTGGTCCGCCCGGCGCGGATCGGGCCGAGCAGCTCGGGGGCGAACTCGGGGGCGAAGAAGATGGCAAGCCAGCCGTCGGCGATCTCTCCGGTGAGCTCGAGGTTCTTCGGTCCGATCGCGGCGAGGTAGATCGGGATGTGCTCGCGCACCGGGTGGACGGTCAGGGCCAGCGCCTTGCCGGGACCGTCCGGCAGCGGCAGCGTGAAGAATTCGCCGTCGTACGACAACCTGTGCCGGGACAGCGCCTTCTGCACGATCGCGACGTACTCCCGGGTACGGGCCAAAGGCCGGTCGAAGCGCACGCCGTGCCAGCCCTCGGACACCTGGGGGCCGGAGACGCCGAGGCCGAGCCGGAACCGCCCACCGGACAGCGTGTCCAGGGTGGCGGCCGTCATGGCTGTCATGGCGGGGGTGCGCGCCGGGATCTGGAAGATCGCGGAGCCGACGTCGATGCGCTTGGTGTGGGCCGCGACCCAGGTGAGGATCGTCGCGGCGTCGGACCCGTACGCTTCTGCCGCCCAGACCACCGCGTAGCCCAGGCGGTCCGCCTCGACGGCGAGGGCGAGGTTGTCGCTGTCGTTGCCGGCACCCCAGTAGCCGAGGTTGAGGCCCAGCTTCACGGTTCGCTCCCTGTCTGGCCCGAAGGCGCCCCTGCGCCGAGTCCGTGGGCGCTCTCGCCCCGGCGAACGCTAGCCCACCGGTAGGGAGCCGACCCTCGCCGCGCCGATCTTCAGGAGGCGACTCGCCCCCGGGTCCGGCAGATCGGTTGCTCTAGGGTCTGCGGTCATGGAGCGACGTCGTCTGGGCGGCAGCGGCCTGACCGTCTCCCGGCTCGGGCTGGGCACCATGACGTGGGGCCGCGACACCGACGAGCACGAGGCCCGAGACCAGCTCGTGGAGTTCCTGGCCGCCGGCGGCAGCCTCGTGGACACCGCGGACGTCTACGCGGACGGGATGTCCGAACGGATCCTCGGGCGTCTCGTGGCCGAGGTGGGCCGCGACGAGGTCGTGATCGCGACGAAGGCGGTTGCTCGCCCGGAGACGGCGCGGCGTTTCGACGCCAGCCGCGGTCACCTGCTCCGCGCGCTGGACGCCTCACTCGTCCGGCTCGGCGTCGAGCACATCGACCTCTGGCAGCTGCACTCCTGGGACCCACTGACCCCGCTCGAGGAGACGCTGTCGGCCGTTGACCATGCGGTGCGAAGCGGGCGGGTCTCGTACGCCGGGATCTCCAACTACACCGGTTGGCAGAGTGCCGCGGCAGCCGTACGCCAGCACCAGGTCGCCGGTGCCGAACCCCTGGTGTCGAACCAGGTGGAGTACTCGCTGCTGCACCGCGATGTCGAGCGTGAGGTTGTTCCCGCGGCGGCGTACGGCGGGCTCGGGCTGCTGCCCTGGTCGCCACTTGGCCGCGGCGTCCTCACGGGGAAGTACCGTCACGGGACACCGGCCGATTCCCGTGGTGGCTCAACGCATTTCGCGTCGTTCGTCACGCCGTACCTCGGTGAGTCACAACGTCGCATCGTGGATGCGGTGTGCACCGCCGCCGAGGGACTTGGGGTCGCGCCGCTTGAGGTCGCGCTGGCGTGGGTACGCGACCAGCCAGGCGTGGTGGCCCCGATCGTCGGGGCCCGTACGGCCGTACAGCTGCGAGGGGTGCTCAGCTCGGACGACCTGACGTTGCCCGAGGAGATCCGCGCCGCCCTCGACGAAGTCTCGGCACCCGGGCCGAGCGGGCCGGACCGCCGGTGACACCGGCGGAGGATTCGGACGGGACCGAGATCCTGGAGGCGGCAGGACGGCCTCGGTCGAGTCGTCCGCCACGGACCCCGCAGCGCCGGTCGGGACTGACGTGAGCGGCCGACCCGACCCGGTCGAGGGGCTGTTGCGGGAGGCGGCCCATCGCGGCAGCACGGTGCTGCCGGTGCCGGTCGCCGAGGACGTGCTGCGGCAGCGGGCTGCGCCGCCCGACGCGATTGCGGCCGCGCTGGGCCGCGGTGCGGTGGTCGAGGTCACCTGGCAGGGCCAGCCGGCGCTTGCTCTCGGGGAGCTGGCGGAGGCCGAGGACATGGCGGCGGACGCGTTGCTCAGCGTGGCGGGCGAGAACCGGCTGGCTGTGGTCGTCGGTGTCGGGTCCGGTGCCCGGCGGGCCGCCGTCGAGTCGGCTCTGGGTGACGGCAGCGCGCTGGTGCTGCTGGACGAGGCCAACCGGGTGGGGATCGAGCAGGTCGTCGAGGCGCTCGAAGACCTGCCCGAGGATGCCGTGCTGGTCCTGGCGATCGACCCGGCCCTGCCGCTGGCAGGGCTGCCGGGTGCGGTGGCCCTGGACCTGGCCGCGAGCGGCATCTGCCCGGTGCTGCGCGCGAACGACGCTCCCCCGGCCTCCGGCACGGATCGGGCCGCAGCCGCAGTGGCTGCCGGGTCGTACCTGGGACCGTCGGCGGACCGGGCTGTCGTCGAGGTCGTGGTCGCCTCGCCGGAGGAGGCGGTTCGGCGGGTTCAGCAGCTGGTCACGGACTCGATCCCGCGGACGTTCGGTACGGCCCCGGCGGACGTGCTCGTGCTGACTCGGGAGGAGACAGGTCCGACCGGTGCGGATGCGCTCACCGCTGCACTGGCCGGCGCGACCGTGGCCCAGGAGCTGCACGAGGTGCCTGGCAGTCGCGCCGATGCCGCGGTGGTCGTGCTGGCGGGCACCCGGCCCGTGACCAGGGCCGAGGTGTACGCGGCGCTGCGAGCCGGAGCCCGGCACGTCTCCCTGGTGATCCCGACCGGTGTGCTGCTCACCGAGGCGGTGAACAGGCAGGACCGGCCCCGCCGTACCCGCCTGGCGCTGCTGCTCACCACGTAGGCGCCTCCGCCCGTGAGCTTGCCAGCGTGGTCGAGCAGGTGCGCAGAATGGGACGCATGGCGGACGAGTCCTCACCCCGGCCGTGGCCCAGCGGCGTGGGTCGCGACTCGGTGCGGCGGGCCTCGCTCCGGGCCCCGGAGCCGGCGCCGGCCGGCTCGGCGCTCTCGGCCCGCACCACCTGGGAGTACCGCCAGCTGTCCCTGCCCCGTGGCACCGGGCGAGAAACGGCACGAGCGGTGCTCGTCGAGGCGGCAGAGGTCGAGCGCTGGGAGCTCGCCCGGTTACGGCTGCACCCGGACGGCCGCCGCACCGTCTGGCTGCGCCGGCGGATCCTGCGCGTGCCTCGTACCGCCTGAAGCCCCCCCGCAGGGCCAGGTTCACCGGCGTTTGAGCGACGACACGCCGACGTGACGGCCCGAAACGCGAACAAACGCCGATGAACCAGTCGCCGGGCGACCAAACGCCGGTGAGCCAGTCTGAGCCCGCCGGGTCGCGCCGGGTGCCTGCGCCGGGTCAGCAGGCCCGGAGGAACCGGTCGAGGACGCGGGTGCCGAAGCGGACGGCGGCCACGGGCACCCGCTCGTCGACGCCGTGGAACAGCGCGCCGAAGTCGAGGGTCGGGGGAAGCTGCAGCGGGGCGAACCCGAAGCAGCGGATCCCGAGCGTGGAGAACGCTTTGCCGTCGGTCCCGCCGGAGAGCATGTACGGCACGGCTCGGGCGTACGGGTCCTCGGCCCGCAGTGCCGCTGCCATCGCGTCGATCGACGGGCCGTCGAACGTCGTCTCCAGCGCGATGTCGCGGTTGACGAACTCCCGGGCCACGCCTGGCCCGAGCAGCTCGTCGAGCGTCCCGAGCAGCTCGTCCTCGTACCCGGGCAGGAAGCGCGTGTCCACGTGCCCCTGGGCGGTGCCGGGAATGACGTTGACCTTGTAGCCGGCGTCGAGCATGGTCGGCGCCGCGGTGTTCTTCAGCGTCGCGCCGACGAAGCGCGCCAACGGACCGAGCCGCTGCAGGGTGGTCGGGAGGTCGTCGGGGTCGAGCTCGACGTCGAGTGCCTCGGACAGCTCGGCGAGGAAGGACCGTACGGTCGCGGTGACGTGGACGGGGAACTCGTAGGTGCCGACCCGCGCGATCGCAGCGCAGAGCGTCGTAACGGCGTTGTCGTCGTTGAGCATCGACCCGTGTCCGGCCTGGCCGGTCGCGGTGAGCCGGATCCAGCCCATGCCCTTCTCGGCGGTCTGGATGAGATACAGCCGAAGGTCGTCCCGGATCGTCATCGAGAAGCCGCCGACCTCCCCCACCGCCTCGGTCACGCCCTCGAACAGGTCGGGGTGGTTCCGTACCAGCCACTGCGACCCGAGGTGGCCGCCGGCCTCCTCGTCCGGCAGGAACATCAGCACGATGTCGCGGTCCGGCGCGACGCCCTCCCGGGTCCACGCCCGCACCAGTGACAGCGCCATCGCGTCCATGTCCTTCATGTCCACCGCACCGCGGCCCCACACCATCGGGACGCCGAGATCGTCGTCGATCTCGGCGGCGAACGGGGGGTGGCTCCAGTCCGACGGCTGGGCGGGTACGACGTCGAGGTGGCCGTGCAGCAGCAGCGCGCCACGGTCGCGGTGACGCCCCGGGATCCGTACGGTGACCGCGTCGCGCCCGGGCGCGCCACAGCTGATCCGCTCCGGCGACAGGCCGACCTCCTGCAGCCTGGCCAGCACGTAGTCCGCCGCCGCGGCCTCGCCCGGACCGGTTCCGTCGCCGTAGTTGCTCGTGTCGATGCGGATGAGGTCGCGCATGACCTCGACCACCTCCGCCTCGGCGCCGGGCATGGGGTCGATGGTCGTCGCGTCAACAAGGGTCACCTGCACATGATGCCCGTCCCCGATTTCGACCGCCGCCGGTCGGCGCAGGTATAGTTCGCGAGTCGCACGGCAACCCTGCCGTTGCGTCCCTGTCCGGGTGGCGGAATAGGCAGACGCGCTAGCTTGAGGTGCTAGTGCCCGAAAGGGCATGGGGGTTCAAGTCCCCCCTCGGACACCGCGCTCGGGGACGTCTCCCCCACGGCCTCGGCGTGGTCGCGGCCGGCTCAGGCCCATCCGGCCCGCGTCGGATCTCAGGGGTAATGAGGTGCGACCAGCAGATAGTTCGCTCCCAGCACCGCGGCGGCCGCGCTGGCAGCGAGGATGGCCACGACGACCGTGGATCGCTGACGGATGTCTGCGAAGGCTCGCGCGACCGGGAAGACCAGAGGGAACGCAGGTAGGACGAAGCGAGCCTCGCACCAGAAGTTCCCGCGATC
>JANWJC010000098.1 GCA_025449595.1 Acidobacteriota bacterium
GCGACGGCTTCATCCTCCAGCTCGCTGACCCCTCCATCGTGGAGTGGACCATCAGTGCGGTGAAGCAGGCCGCCAGCGAGGCCGGCCGTGACCCGGACGCCCTGACCTTCTGCGTCGCGGCACCGGCGTACGTCGGGGACGACATCGAGCACATGCGGGAGCAGTGCCGATGGTTCGGTGGCATGGTCGGCAACCACGTCGCTGACATCGTCACCCGCTACGGCGAGGACTCCCCGGTTCCCCACGCGCTCACGGACTACATCAAGAACCGCACCGGTTATGACTACAACGAACACGGTCAGGCCGGCAACACGCACACCGACTTCGTCCCCGACGAGATCGTCGACAGGTTCTGCATCCTGGGCACCCGTGCCCAGCACATCGAGCGGCTCGAGGAGCTCAAGAGCCTGGGCGTCGACCAGTTCGCGGTCTACCTGCAGCACGACGGGAAGGCGCAGACACTTGAGGCGTACGGCGAGACCATCATCCCGGCCGTCCGCGACCAGGTCACGGCCAAGGCGTGAGCCTGGACACGCCTTCCGACTTCAACGTCATCGGCTGGGAGCCAGGAGGGCGTCGGGATGCTGCAGGACGCCATCTGGGCCAACACGGAAAAGCTGTCGGACAGGGCGTACCAGGACCAGAAAGTGAAGTTCATCAAGGCGAGCCTCAAGGGTTGGGCCTTCTGCCGCGACAACGCGGAGAAGTGCCGGGACCTCGTCGTCGCGAAGGGCTCCAATCTCGGTGCCAGCCACCAGCTGTGGCAGGTCAACGAGGTCAACAAGCTGATCTGGCCGGCCTCGAGCGGCGCCGGGCTGATCGATCAGACCGCCTGGGACCAGACCGTAAAGCTCGCCCAGGAGACCAAGAACGCCGAGGGCAGCACCGTGCTGACCAAGGCGCCGGAGGGTCTGGCGTACACGAACGACTACGTGACCGGATCCTCGTTCCAACCGCTGACCGTGACCCTGAACAAGGGCGGCGTCTGAGCATCGCCTGAACTGACACCGTCGGCCCGGACTCCGAAGGGGGTCCGGGCCGTTGGTGTCCTCACCGGCGCGACGCTGAACGATATGTCCGGCAACCGGACCGCCTGCGGCATCGGGTGGGGAGACTCGTTGGTCCGGGTGAGCCAGGACACAGGTAAGGATCTGCCGATTCCGGTTGCGCCGTCGTCCTCAGGTGGGTGAGGCTGACCTCCGCCGGCATCGCCGCGCCCAAGCCCAACAGGAGGACCCATGCCCGTCTCCGCCGACCTCGACAAGATCCTCGACAAGGCTTATGAGAACTCCACCCTGGCCGAGGTGCTCGCCGCCCCGGTGGCTGCGCTCGCCGGCGTCACGGACTCCGACGGGGAGCACCTGCAGGCGGCGTTCGGCATCAAGACCGTGGGAGACTTGGGCCGGAACAAGTATTTCCGCGCCGCTGCGGCACTCGTCGACCTCGGTTGACGGGCTGACCAGCACGCTGACGCCCGCGGCCCTGCGATCCGGTACCGATGGCGCCGACTCCCTAGTCCCGTATGTCGGCGGCAATCTGTTCATGCTGCGTCGCAGGTCGCACGGGTCCGTGTGCCGAACCGGTCCCAGGCGACCTGGATGAGTCGGGGTCCCGTCCTGGCCTCATAGGCTGACCACCTCGGGGCGGTAGCTCAGCCGGTTAGAGCAGCGGACTCATAATCCGTCGGTCGTGGGTTCGAGCCCCACCCGCCCCACCTGTGTTTCCCCAGGTCAGCGATTGAGCTGGTCGCTGCGCGGGAATGCCGCGGTGCTGGTCGTCGTCAGCCTTGTTGACCTCCACGTCGCTCGCCGCCGCCTCGTCGTCCTGCTGCTGACGTGGTGCTGACGCCCGGTCAACCCTGGGGTTGACGCGGATCTCGGCCCGGACCCCGACCCCTGGGCCGACGCGTTCGACGGGCGGTGCGGCCACGCTCACAGCATGAACACCACCACCACATACCTTGTCAACGCGTTCCTGGTCCTGCTGGTCGTCCGGCAGATCCGCGAGCACCGGCTCGACCTCGCCGCTCTGGCCCGCCCCGTCATCGCCGTCGGCGTCGCTGCGGTCCTTTTCGTCCACACGATCCCCACTCAGGGCAACGACCTGCTCCTGGTGCTGCTCTGCGTGTCCGTCGGCGCGGTGATGGGTGCGGTGGCCGGAACGGCGACGCACATCCGCAACGGTGGCGACGGTTCGGTGCTGGGTCGTGCCGGCTGGCTCGCGGCCGGTCTCTGGGTCGGCGGGGTGGGCGCCCGGATGGCCTTTGTGTTCGCGACGACCCACGGCGCGGGCCCGGCTGTGGCCAGCTTCAGCGTCGCGCACGACATCACAGGAGCAGAGGCATGGGTCGCGGCCCTGGTACTCATGGCGCTCGCCGATGTCATGACCCGCCTCGTCGTCGTGTACGTCCGCGGCCACCGGCTCACCACCGCCTTGCAGGCCGTCCCGTCGATCGCCGTCGGACCTCGTGCCTGACCGGCCCCCGTTCCGGCCCGTCGCGAGCGAGACTGTGTCCATGAAGGCACGGGTGCCCGCGGCGGGCCCTGTCCGGGGGGGTGTCGAGCGACGCCGAGCGGGGCCGGGAGAAGTGGCGCCGGCGTCGCCTCGGGTGTCGCAGGCGTACGACCGTGGGTTGGAACGTCGTGACCGGGAGCGCCGGCTGCTGCGGCCGCTGGGCTGGGCGTTCATCGCGATCGTTGTCACGGCGAGCCTGCAGATCCAGCCGGCTCCGGGTCTGACCGGGCTCCGGTTGGTGATCAGCCTCGTCCTGGTGCTGGAGGTCGCGGCCGTCCTGGCGGCGACGAGCAGTCTTGCCAGCCGCGGCGAGCGGACCCAGCTGGCGGTCATCGCCGTCCTCGGTGGCTGCGGGGTGGCGCTCGCGGCGCTGCAGCCCCATGGCGCTGTCGCACTGGCGGCCACCATGGCGGTATGGATCGCGGCAGTACGACTGCCCCCGGTGCCCGCTGCCGTCACCGCCGCTGCGATCACCGTCGCCCTCGCGGTGACGATCGCGCTGACTGTGCAGCCCGCCGCCCAGGCGGTCCTGGCCGTCACACTGTTGATGGTGCTGCTCGCGGTGACAGGCCAGTTCATCCGACGCGGCCGTGAGAGCCAGGACCACACTGAGCTGCTGCTCGCCCAGCTGGAGGACGCCCGGCAGGCGGAGGCCGTGGCGGCGGCTCTCGCCGAGCGCGCCCGTATCGCCGGTGAGCTGCACGACGTGCTGGCCCATGCGCTCTCGGGGCTGGCGATCCAGCTCCAGGGTGCCCGCAAGCTGGCGGCGCGCGAGCAGGTCAGCAGCGCGCTGTTGGCATCGATCGAGCGTTCGGGTCACCTGGCACGAGAGGGTCTCGCGGAGGCCCGACAGGCGGTCGGGGCACTGCGCGGGGACCGCCTCCCCGGGCTCGATCAGCTCGGGCAGCTCGTCGAGGACTTCCGCCGTGACACAGGGGCGGTGACTTTCATACGGGTAGAGGGGGATTCGCGTCCTATCGCCACCGACGCCGATCTGGCCCTGTTCCGCGGCGTCCAGGAGGCGCTGACCAACAGCGCGCGTTACGCGCGCGGCGCTGTCGTGGAGGTCAGGCTGCGGTACGGCGCGAGCAACACCGTGCTCACCGTCGAGGACCACTCGCCGCCGGCTCCCTCCGGCGGGAGCCAGCTGTCCGACCAGGAGCTGTTCGAGCATTGCGGCGACGGTCATGGTCTGCAGTCCATGCGGGAGCGGGCCCAACGGGTGGGCGGCAGCGCACGGGCGGGCCCCACCGCTGACGGTTGGCGGGTCGAGATCGAGGTCCCGTCATGACGGCGGGGTCGAGTGGGAGGGCGATACGGGTACTCATCGCTGATGACCAGCGCGTCGTTCGAGACGGCCTGTCTCTGCTGCTCTCGCTCGTCGACGGGGTGGAGGTCGTCGGTTCGGCCAGCGACGGGGCCGAGGTCGTGCGGCTGGCCGAGGCCGAGCGTCCCGATGTCGTCCTGATGGACTTGCGCATGCCCGACACCGACGGGATCGAGGCGACGGCTGCACTACGGGACCGGCTGCCCGACATTGCCGTCCTGGTGCTGACGACGTACGCCGACGAGTCCTCGGTCATCCCGGCCCTGCGCGCCGGTGCCAAGGGGTACCTCACGAAGGACGCCAGCGCCGAGGAGATCGAGGCCGCCATCCGGGCGGTGTACGCCGGCCGGATGCACCTCGACCCCGTGGTGCAGGCGCGACTCGCGGCAGCGGTCAGCAGCGGGCCGACCACGGCCGTTTCCGAGCCATCGGGTCTCACCTCGCGCGAGGTCGAGGTGCTTGCCCTGATGGCCGGCGGCCTGAGCAACAACGAGATCGCCCGGCGCCTCTTCCTGAGCAACGCCACGGTGAAGACGCACATCAACCACATCTTCGCCAAGACCGGGGTGCGTGACCGCGCCCAGGCCGTGCGGTATGCGTACGAGCACGGCCTGGCCGGCCACGCCGTGGGTTACGTGGAGGATCCTCCCCCCGCAGGGGGTTGAGATCATCCACACAAGGGTCTGGGTGGTCAGCCGCGGAGCCGCAGGCGTTCGGGTCGAAGAACGGCGGCAGCGACAGTGTAGCCCTGCAGGGTGACGGTGACGTCTCGGTACCCCAGCCGCCTGGCGATCTCCGGCGCCCCGTTGGTGAGCATTGCCGTGGCGTGCTGAAGGGGCTAGGAGACGATGGCCGCCTGGTGTCCCATGACGACAGCGGAGACACGGTCTCTCGCGCCGAGATTGGTGAGCACTCGGGCAACGTGCGTCTTGGCCGTTGCCTGGCTGATGAAGAGGGACTTCGAGCCTCGGGTGTCTCAGACTGCTTCTTGTCCCGAAGCCGCCCCTCAAGAAGCTTGGCGGCGTCGAACATCGCGGCGGCGCCTGCGCCTCGATCTTGCTGCAGCGTGGGAGCCCCGCCTCGGTCGGCGTGGTGGCCAGGGTGTTTACTTGAATCATTCCAGTCTCGGTGGCAACCGAGGTTACGCGCGAGGGAGAAGTGGCCATGGCAGCCGTACTAGGCCCACAGAAGTTGGGTCCATTGACTCCGCTGGTGGGTGAGTGGGAAGGCGACCTGGGCGTCGATCTCTCGTATCACAACAAGGAAGACGAGACGACCGAGACCGGGTACTTCGAGCGCGCCTGGTACAAGCCCATACCGATCGTCGAGAACGGCCAGCAGACCATGCAGGGCCTGAACTATTCGATGACTGCCTGGCGCCATGGCGAAGAGGCGATGGATCCGTTCCACGACGAGACGGGCTACCTGTTGTGGGACCAGACCCATGGCCAAGTGATCCGTTGCTTTGCCGTGCCGCGTGGGCTCGCGATCCTGGCTGGTGGCGACGCCGCGCCGCGGGACAAGACGCTCACGTTCGTCGCTACCCCCGAGTCGGATGCGTATAGCCTGTGTCAGAACAAGTATTTGTTGGAGCGCGCACGGGCCACGAGTTTCACGAGCATCTTCAGCTTGAACGACGACGGGACCCTCAGCTACACCTCAGATCTCGTTCTCACCCTCGCTGCGACGGGTGAAGAGATGCATCACACCGATCGCAACACGCTGCATCGAGTCAAGCGGTATCACCCGAGCACCGAGGTGGTTTAGAAGCCGAGGGCACGGTTCTCGGGACAGCTGGCTCTACTGCGGGCGCGGAGTCCTGTCGTCGTCGGGGTGCATGCGGGGCGTACGGAGGATGCGCTCGGGGCGGGGTCAGTGGTTGACGTAGGTCACGCCCCGGGAGAAGCCGGCGGCGTTGCTGGGGGTGGCGGCGCAGACAATCCGAAGTGTTCGGCTGCCGGCGCCGTTGATCGTGAGGTTGAAGCGGTAGACGGACCCGGCCCGCAGCCTCGACGTGGCGATCGTGATCCACACGCCGGTGGTGGAAAGCGACTGCATCCAGACGGAAGTTCCGACCTTACCCGGACGTACCAAGCCGCTCATCCGCACGTGCAGCTGGCTCTTCGACGTTGTGCCGTACGCGGTCAACGAGACCCGGGCAGGCGGCAGGACGGTGACGATGGAGGTGTCACCCGGACTGGTCCTGGACGGCGCGGTCTGGACCCGTAGCAGGTACCGCGTGAGCAGGGGCGTCGTGTAGTGCACGCTTCCACCCGGGTCCGAGACCACGGAAACCCTGGTCCAAGTGCTCACCCATGGGCTGCGGACCCACAACGCGGCTATGCGGCCCGTGGTCTTGTGCCCGGACGCGGTCGACGTGGCGGCGGCCTGCCAGGTGGCCAGTACGGTACGGCGTCCGATGCGCACCTTGACGATGCGTGGCGCCGCAAGGACAACCCGCACGCCGGCGACCGTCGTCAGCGCAGGGGGCATGGCCCGTCCGTCGGTGCCCACCGCGTACAGACGCAGGTCCCAGTCGACGTTCGCGCGCGGCAGCCAGACGATGCCGTCGCCCTGGGCACCGACGCTGCCCTTCCACGCGAGGGTCGTAGTGAAGTCCTGGCTGAAGGGTCGTACCCCGACGGACAGCTGACCGCGGGGCGTGCCGACGACCCGCAGCCCTGCCAGCGTCGACCTCTCGGCCGGCCAGCGCCAGCGCAGGCGCACTGCAGCACCGCCGATCCCGAAGATCGTGACAGCGGTCACCGGGCCGGGTACGGCGACCGCGGACGGTGTGGCGAGCGGCAGATTCAGGTGTGCCCCGACAACAGCGCCGGCATCCAGTACGCCGCAACCGAATTCGTTGTCGCGCCCCGCCGCGCCTGCATCACGCGAGCGGTGGCACAGCTGCGCCGGGACGTCGGCGGCGGGCACGCCGACGCCCAGCGCGAGCGCCGCGGCGGCCGCCACCATCGGAGACGCGAACGAGGTGCCGCTCTCGGTGGTCACCCCGCCCCCGAGGTTCAGCGAGGTGATGTCGACGCCGGGCGCAGTGATGGTGACGAATGCGCCGGTGGTGGAGAACGACGCGTGCTGGTTCCGTCCGTCCACGGCGCCCACGGCGATCGCCCCGGGGGACGCCGCCGGATAGCTGATGCCAGGACCGGGCATGTTGCCCGCGGCCGCGACGACGACCACGTGGTGCGCGGTCGCGTACGTGACCGCAGCATCGAGGAACTCGTCGCGATCGGGGCCGCCGAGAGACATGTTGATGACGTTGGCGCCGTGGTCCACCGCCCAGTGGATGGCGCGCACGATGTTGACGTCGTCGCCGTCACCGTCGGCGTCCAGCACCCGCAACGGCATGATCATCGCATTCGGTGCGGCCCCGGCGATCCCGTAGCCGTTACCCGCCTGGGCGGCGATGATGCCGGCGACCATGGTGCCGTGCCCCAGCTGGTCCTGCGGGTCGTTGTCGTTCGCGATGAAGTCGTATCCGGCGGTCAGCCGCCCACGTAGGTCCGGTTGTCGCAGGTCCACGCCGCTGTCGATGACCGCCACGATCTCCCGGCGGCTGGCCGCTGCCACGCGCCACGCCGCCCGGAAGTACGAGGCGTCCAGCCACGGCTCGAGCCCCGCCCGGAAGGTGGGGTCGTTCGGGACGAGGGGGCGGGTGTCGTACGCGTGCCGGGTGTACACGTACGACACGGCGGCCACGTCCGGGTCGGCGCTGAGCGCCGCCTTGGCCGCGGCGAGATTGCCGGTCGCGGTCACCGTGGTCCAGTCACCGGTGTCCCCGTCGCCGTCGAGTCTCACGGCCGCGGCGGCCAATGAGTGCGCTCGCCGCACCGACGAGGCAGCGAAGAAGCGAACGGCGAGGACGCCGGGCACCGGAGCACCTGTGATCCTCGCGGTCGCACCGACTGCGGGAGACGTCGCCGATCGGCCCACGACCACGCCGGTGTTTGCGGACGCGGCTGCCGACATGACTGCCGGGACTGGTAGCAGCCCGATCACGAGGGCGAGAGCCACTGCCCTGCCGGCTGTGCGCAGGCCGAACGCTGATCGGTCCCGCATCTGCGGATCGTACTGTGCTGTCGGGCCTTTCCGGCTCACCCGTTCGGGCGCCGGGCCAACCCGTCCAGCGTGGCCGCGACCAACCGGCCCAGGGTGGGCAGGTGGTAGCCGCCCTCCTGCACCGCGACCGTGGGCAGGTCCAGTCCGGCCAGTAGCTGCCCGGCCCGCTGGTAGCCCGACGTGGTCACCTGCAACGGGCTCTCGGGATCGTCCGCCGCGGCGTCGACGCCGAGAGAGACGACCAGCGCACTTGCGCCATGGGCGGCAGAGGTTGCGGCGAGCTGATCCACCCCTGCCAGCCAGGTGTCGTCATCGGAACCGGGGGCGAGCGGGACGTTGCGGTTGGCCCCGGCTCCGGCGCCGCGACCGGTCTCGTCCGCAAACCCGATGTGGTGCGGGAACCAGCCAGCGCCGGGGTCTACGTGCACGCTGGCGTACAGCACGTCACCGCGGTCGTAGAAGATCGCCTGCGTGCCGTTGCCGTGATGGGCGTCGATGTCGACGATCGCCACCCGCTCGTGGCCCCCGGCCCGCAACGCCGCGGCCGCCACCGCCGCATTGTTGAGGTAGCAGGAACCGCCGTACGCGGCACGTGTCGCGTGATGGCCGGGCGGCCGGGTCAGTGCGTACGCCAACGGGACGCCGGCGACGACGAGGTCGACCGCGGTCAACGCTGCGTCGATGCTGCCGCGGATCGCCTCCCAGCTACCCGGGCCGACCAGCGTCATCGTGTCGTACGCATACTGCGACACCTGTGCGTGCAAGGCGCTCGGCACCCGTGGTGGCAGGCCGTGTCGCACCTCGTCGGTCGCGAACATGTACGGCACGACCCGGTCCGCGCCGAGAGCCGGGTAACCGGCGTCGTCCCATCGCTGCCAGAGCGTCGCGAGGTGGTCCAGCAGCTCCGGGGAGTGGACCTCGCGCAGGATCGTGTCGTCGTGAGCTCGCGCGGGGACCGTCGGGTGGCCGGCGTCGGCCAGAGACTCCGCGATGCGGGTGACGCGTTCCGCGGTCTCGGTTCCCGGGGTCCGTAAGCCGATCCAGATCTCGGCCGCGGGGTCGTGGCGGACGCTGTCGGGGTGCAGAACGACCGGGCAGAGGACAGAAGGCACGGTGCCGAGCATGGCATTCGCCGCGAGCGCGTGATCCGGTGCCCGCCGGTGGGGGCAGGAGTCTGGCAGGATTCGTCGCATGGTGAGTCTTGCTGATTGGGGAGTCAGGATAGGCCCGTTCCCTCGCGGGTCGACGAACTCGGTGCTCGACGTCCCTGGTGTGGGGGTCGGACACGCCACCGTGGTGTACGACGAGCCCGCCCCGCCGGACGGTCGCGGGCTGGCCCGTACCGGAGTCACCGTGATCCACCCCGGTGGCGACGTCTGGGAGTCACCGGTGCCCGCGGGTGTCGCGGTGCTCAACGGTGCCGGGGAGCTCACCGGCCGGACACAGATCGACGAGTGGGGCGTCACCGAGACGCCGGTGTTCCTGACCTCGACGATGCAGGTCGGCCGGGTGTACGACGCGGCGTGCCGGCTGCTCATGGCAGAACAGCCCCGCATCGGGGTGGAGGACTTCCTCATCCCGGTCGTCGGAGAGTGCGACGACTCGTGGCTGAACGAGGCGCGCTACATGCACGTCACCGACGAGCACGTCGCCTCCGCGCTGACCGCCGCGCAGTCGTCCGTCGGCTCGACCGTGGCGCCGGACCAGGGCGCGGTCGGAGCGGGGACCGGGATGAGCTGCTTCGGCTGGAAGGGCGGCATCGGGACCTCGTCGCGGGTACTGCCCGACGGCCACGTCGTCGGTGTCCTGCTGCTGACCAACTTCGGTCAGTACGACCGGCTCACGATCGCCGGTGTCCGCGTCGGTGAGCTGCTCGGCACTCCGGCGCACCTGCAGCCGCCGCCAGCCGGATCGTGTCTGGGCGTCGTCGTGACCGATGCGCCGCTGGACCAGCGTGGATGTGAGCGACTCGCGCAGCGGGTAGGTCTGGGGCTCGCGCGCACCGGGTCCACGGGGCACCACGCGTCCGGCGAGATATTCCTTGCCATGGCAACAGGTCTGCGGGTTCTGCGAGGGACGGTGCCGAGCGTCGCCCCGATCAGAGGGCGGGAGATCGACGACTACTTCGCGGCCGTCGTCGATGCGTCTGAGGAAGCGGTGGTCAGCTCGCTGCTCGCCGCGGTGACCACGACCGGTGTCGGTGGACGCACCATCGACGCACTGCCCGCCGACCGGGTCCGTGAGCTGGTGGCGCGTACGCACGCGTGACTCGGTCCGACGCTGCGCGTGGAACGAGATGTCGGAGCGCCCGTGACCTGGCCCGGCCCTGGGACTGCGCATGGGTTCGCTCCGGTGCAGGGGAACCCGTGGACCTGCGGGCCGCTCGCTATAGCCTCGGGCTGTTCGGGGGGCTGCGACGGTCAGGCGGGTGTGAGCGATGAGTGCCATGCGCGAGACGATGAACGGTCAGCCCGAAGCGCTGCGTCGGGTCCTGGCGGACACCGACCCGCTCGGTGCGGCCGTGGAGCGGCTGCGCGGCCGGGAGGTCTTCCTCGTCGGGACCGGGACCAGCTGGCACGCCGCGAACCAGGGTGCCTCCCTCTTGCGACTGGCCGGAGTGCGGGCGTGGCCGGTGCAAGCCCAGGACGCTGCCCTCGCCGGGCCGTTCCCCAAACCTGAAGACGCGTTGGTACTGATGACACATCGCGGAACCAAGCGCTACACCTCCGACGTGCTGCAACGTGCGCGCGCGGAGGGCGTACCCACTGTGGTGATATCAAGGGTCGGCAATCCGGAAGCGGACCTCGACACCGTGCCGAACGAGACCTCCTCGGCTTTCACCGCGAGCCACCTCGGCGCATTGCTGCGAGTCGGGCAGCTGGCAGTGGCTCTCGGTGCGACCTTGGACCTGGGTGCCGTACCGGACGTGGTGGCCGCCGAGCTGGCCGCAGGCGCCACCGGGGTCATCCCACCGCGCCGGCTGCTGGAGTTCGCAGGCGTCGGCGCCAACGCTTGGACCGCCGGCGAGGGGGCGCTGAAGACCCGGGAGACGTCGTACGTCGCGACCGAGGGCGGCAACTGCGAGCACATCCTGCACGGCCCGTCGGTGGCACTGGGGTCCGACGACGCGCTCGTGTGCCTCAACGGCGGCGGTCCGGGCGCGGAACGGCTGGACGATCTGGCCCTGGTCGCGTCGTCGGCGGGCAGCACCGTGCACCGGTTCGACCGTACCGACCTGGGCGAACCGCTCTCGATCTTCGCGCTGACCGTGGTCGTGCAGAAGATCGCGGCGGAGTGCGCCGAGGCCTTGGGCACGAACCCGGACAGCTTCGGCAAGGACCTACCAGGCCGAGCCGCCGCCTGGGACCGCATCCAGCTCTAGCAACGGCTCTTGAGACTGGTGGCTTCCTACGCTCGGTAACGCCTGCGGGCGATGAGGAAGCCCGCGACAAGTCCTCCGAAGGACGCCAGCGCGAGGGCCACCCAGAGCTCGACGGTCGTCGAGAAGACGATGAACGAGACATGCGTGTCGTCGCGGTTGATCGCGATGAAGACGATCAGCAGCACGACGATCGCGATGCCCACGATCGTGCGCGGACTGAGGGCCCGCAGGCCGGTGCGGGCCGGGTCTCGCGATGGCTCTTGCTCGCTCACGCTGCCTCCTGGACTCCGTGTCGACCGAGGTCGACAGTCGCGACGATAGTGCGTCGATCCCTGGAACGCGGCACACCCGTGGACGAGATGCTGTGGGAGAGCACACATTCTCACAATCGCAGGGACGCTGGCGTCAGGCCTGGCTCGCCTGATCCTGCACTTCCCGGACCCTGAAGGCGGCACCTGGGCGTCGAGTAGCCTGGTGGTGCGTTCACGGCTAGCAGGAGGTCCCAATGCGCGATGCAGTGATCGTCGATGCGGTACGTACCCCGGTCGGAAAGCGGAACGGCGGCCTTGCCGGTACTCATCCGGCCGACCTGTCCGCGCACGTCCTGCGGGCACTGGCGCAGCGCTCCGGGCTGGACCCCGCCCTCGTGGACGACGTGATCTGGGGCTGCGTCGGACAAGTGGGGGAGCAGACGTTCGACATCGCCCGCACCGCGCTGCTGTCTGCCGGCTGGCCCGAGTCGGTTCCGGGGACGACCGTCGACCGGCAGTGTGGTTCCTCGCAGCAGTCTGTGCACTTCGCGGCGGCGGGCCTGATCGCCGGGCACTACGACCTGGTGGTGGCGGGCGGCGTCGAGAGCATGTCCCGCATCCCCATGGGCAGCAGCTTCTCCGC
>JANWJC010000099.1 GCA_025449595.1 Acidobacteriota bacterium
CGGTGCGCAGCGATGAAGCTCATGCGATCTGGGGCTAGACCGGAGTGGTTCGCGGCTCGCGCATCAGGGACCGGACGCATAGGTGCCCCCAGAGGCCCCGTCGACGATGACCAGCTGCCCCGCCCGCAGTTGAACCCGGGTAGGTCACGTCCACGCTCGTGGTGTGTGAAGGCGGCACCACGTGATCTTCGATCTGGACTCTATGCGGTGAGTGCTTCTGGGGTCACCTCCAGCGGGTCTGTCGGGCCGTTTGCGGGCAGCTCGGGGTCCAGGACTTGGCGGGCCTTGGCCAGGACGTCCAGGCCGATGTAGCGCCGCATCTCGGTCCACTCGTCGTGTTGCTCGGCGAGGACGGCACCGATGAGGCGGATCAGGGAGTTGCGGTCGGGGAAGATCCCGACGACGTCGCTGCGGCGGCGGATCTCGCGGTTCAGTCGCTCCTGGGGGTTGTTTGACCAGATCTGGCGCCAGATCGCCTTGGGGAACGCGGTGAAGGCCAGGATGTCGGGGCGGGCGGCGTCGAGGTAGTCCGCCACGGTGGGTAGCTTGGCGGTCAGCGCGTCGATGATGCGGTCGAACTGGGCGTGCACCGATGCGGCGTCGGGTTGGTCATAGACGCTGTGCAGCAACGCTTTCACCCACGGCCACGCCGACTTCGGGGTGACCGATAGCAAGTTCATCGAGTAGTGGGTCCGACACCGCTGCCAGCTCGCACCGGGCAGCGTCGCGGCGATCGCGGCCTTGAGCCCGGCGTGGGCATCAGAGGTCACCAACCCGACCCCGGACAGTCCCCGTGCGCTGAGGTCGCGGAAGAACGCGAGCCAGCCGGCGCCGTCCTCGGAAGTGGTGACCTGCAGCCCGAGGATCTCCCGGTAGCCCTCGGCGTTCACGGCGGTGGCGACCAGGGCGTGCACGTTCACGGTGCGCCCGTCCTCGCGGACCTTGAGCACCAGGGCGTCGGCGGCCAGGAACGTGTACGGGCCGGCGTCCAGCGGGCGGGTGCGGAACGCCTCGACCTGGGCGTCCAAGGACTTGGCCATCTCACTGACCTGGGACTTGCTCAGGCTGGCGATGCCCAAGGTGGCGACCAACTTCTCCATCCGCCGGGTCGAGACCCCGAGCAGGTAGCTGGTGGCGACCACGGTCACCAGGGCCGCCTCGGCGCGGCGGCGGTGGGTCAGCAACCAGTCCGGGAAGTAGGACCCGGAGCGTAGCTTGGGGATCGCCAGGTCCATCGTCCCGACCCGGGTGTCCCACTCCCGAGCACGATACCCATTGCGACTATTGACCCTGTCCTCACCACGGCTGCGGTACAGCGCCCCTCAGACCGCGTCAGCCTCGGCGCCCATCAGCGCCTCCGCGAACGTCTTGACCATCGAGCGCAACAGGTCAGGACTCGCCTGCGCCAGTTCCTCGCTCAACCAACCGGACATGTCGATACTGGGCCTTGCGGTCATCGCGTGCTCCTCATCTCGAGTTCCTTCGACAGAACCTCTTGATGATCACGCGATGGCCGCCTCACATCCCGACGCCACGCCTACAGCGACTGGGCTTCGTACACCAAGACCGTAGACGCAACCCCGCTCGACCTCGAGCGAGTCCGTACCTACCATCAACAACGGGTGCCTTCATGCACCAAGCGACGGCCCTCCGCTGCGTTACCAGGACGGCGTCACACTCTCGTCGCCAACGCAGAAGGGCAACCCCGAAGGATTGCCCTCAACACCGTCGTCACCGTCAACGACCCGGAACGATCTACAGATCCTCAGCCAGCCTGACGCTTAACACCCCGAACCTGCCGAGGCGATGGCACACTTACCACCGATGACCAGCGCAGATCGTGGGAACAGCCGCAGGGCCGCCGTCGCGGCGCCGAAACGATCGTTACTGGCGACCCTGGGTCAGCGGCGCCGCTTGCGCGACGGACTGATCACACTGCTATACGTACTCGGTGCGGTCGCCCTGACCGTCGCGCTGAGCTATGTAACCTCGGGACCGAGGGTCAACGCCGCCGTCGTGGCACCGGTCTTGGGGGCGGTGGCTGGGGGAATGCTTGTCTTCACCGGCCTGGTGTTCTCCCTTCTTCTCCTGGTCGTCCAATTCGGCTCGACTACGTTCACGCCCCGGTTGAACCTGTTTCGGGACGACCCGTTCGTCCGGCACGCGTTCGCGTTCTTCGTCGCCACGGTCGCCTACTGCTTGTTGGCGGCGCTGGACTTGAACAACCGGGCGGATGTTTCCGTGCTTGTGCCCATCCTGGCCCTGCTGGCGGCGCTTGCGGCCCTGGCGCTGTTCCGTGGCCTGCAGCTGCGCGCCCTTCGGTCGATTCAGCTCGCGCCCGCGATCGAGTCGGTGGCAAGCCGCGGGTGGGAGGTGCTGGAGCGGTATTACCAGGAGCCCTACGCGGAGGGATCAACGGTGGGCCCTGACGGGCTGGCTGACGGAATACAGGTGCGATGGCTCGGACCGGACCGGGTCATCCAGCAGATCGATCTTGCTGGGTTGGTCGGCTGGACCGAGGCCCGGAACGTCGTCGTCGCGATCATGGCGCCCATCGGTTCGATCGTCACTGTCGGGGAGGTCGTGGCCATCGTTCACGGCGAAGTTCTGAACCCCGAGGTCGTGCTGAGCTTCCTCCAGGTAGGTCTCGAACGTACGTTTGACGCTGACCCGCTGTTCGCATTCCGCTTGTTGTCCGACATCACCGTTCGGGCCCTGTCGCCGACGCTGAACGACCCAGCCACCGCGATTCAGGTGCTCAGCGCCACGCAGGGACTGCTGCGGCGGATCGTCGGGTCGAAGCTGGACGAGTCTGCGATCCACGACCACGACGACCAGGTGCGCGTGCTCCTCACGTTGCCAGCTTGGCCGGACTTCCTAGCCGAGGCCCTGGACGAGACGGCTCTGGCGGCCCGAACCCAGCCGACCGTCCTACAGCGGCTGGCGTGGCTGCTCGACGACCTGGACGCCCATGCGCCCGCGGGCCGACGGGACGCCATCCGGACCCGGAGCGATTGGGTCGCCGCGCAGCTTGCCGCAGGCGGGCCACTGCCCAGCGGGGCGCCCGGCGGTCATGCCTGATGGCGGGACGAGCCGTCCGATGCTGGGTGGGTTCCTGAGCGCGGGGTGGTTCCCAGCGCAGACGTCCAAAGGACGCGGTAAGCCGCTCGGTGGCCGTTCATTCATCGCCCGCGGCGACGAACCCGATCTCGATCCGCTTAGCAGCCAGCCGCTCCTGCTCGGTCGCCAGGCGAGTGAGCGCGCGTACGTCCGCCGCCGTAGGTCGCGAGGTGTCTAGCGCCAATACTGTTCAATTAGATCACCACGGCTTCTTGTGGTGGGAGAAGGGGTTGCGGCCAGTCTCGGTGTCCGGATCGTTTGACGTGCCATTTGGTGTATTTGCGGTTGACGACGCGGGGGTTGGCCCGAGGTCGTCGCCGGGGTAGTAGTCGCCCGATGAGTTCACCGATGGCGTGCCACCACAGGCGCGTGATGGTGTCAGGGCCTGAGGGGGGAAGCGCCCTGTTGGGCGATGGGCCTGCGCGAGACGCGTAGCGCGGCGACGAAGGAGACACGGTCCGGGTCGTGCCCGGCATGCGCGGCGGCATCGAACATCAGGGACCGGATCGCGTAGTGGCAGCACAGGGGGCCCCAGATCGAGGTAGTGCTGGAGTTGAGCCGCTTTCGCGACCAGTAGGGGATCGCGGTGGCCGCTGCCGCGGGTATGGCGGCGCTCCGGCGTTGGCGTCGTGAGACCTATTGCCGTGGACGCGAGCCGCTCGTGGTGGGTGGGGCCGGCTCGTGCATGATCGGAGTCTCGGCGGTGCGCCATCCCGCTCCTACTCGAAACGAGCGTGGCGGGCTCGGTCATGCGTGCGAGAGCGGCAGGGTCGACATGATCAGATGAGTGAGACTGCTAGGCCCACGCCCATGATGACGTAGTAGACGCTGCCCAGGATCGGCGCGGGCGTACCGGCCGGCGCAATCTTGTCCACTGTCAGCACGCTGATTCCGTAGCCGGTCGCCGCTGCCACCAGGGTCGCGGCCACGAGCGGCAGCGCTGCCTCGAGCAGGGGCCGCGAGGTCGTGCGCGAACTCATCCACCACCTCAGGTGGTCGCAGTTCCAGGACGTGCAAGGTGCTCATCACGGCGCACACGCCCCCGTCACTCAACGCCTCTACCCGGCCCTTGGACCCCTGCCACGGATGCGCATTCCTCGCGTTGCTCATCGGTTCTCCTCGATCCGGTTCGGGAGGGGAAGGGTGGCGGGCCGACATGACACCACGGCGATCGTTGCGCGCTCGTGATCGGGCCAGCGGGCCGGTGTTAGGTCGTCGTGCGCATCTCATTGCAGGTCGAGAAATGCTGCCGAAGCGACGACTGGTCCGCTGCCGTGAGTGGTCGCTCTTTGAAGTGCCGTGGTCAACAGGTAGACCGGCACCCCGAACACATGACGCAGCCGGTCGAACCGGCCTCCGGTTCAGGTGAGCGGCGGCACCCCTTTGGCGATCAGGTCGGCACCGATGACGAGGAACAGCACGGCCATCACCGCGTCGTTGTGCACGACGAGCCAGCTCTTCAAGTCGTCGAGGTGTCCCTTCGCCTGTTCGCCACCGACAAGGTAGTAGATGACGGGGACGGCGATCGTCAGGCTAGCGATGACCACGAACAGCAGCAACGACCAGACCGCCTCGTTGGTGGGCAATCCGAGTTGTGCCAGGGCGGTACCTGCAGCCAGGGAGAGCATCAGGTTCTTGGGGTTGACCCCCGCGAGAAGCACGCTGAGGCCGAGGGCCTTCCCGGGGCCGAGTTTGTCGATCCCCGCCATCCACTTCGGCATCTCAGCCTCGGCGCCTCCTTCAGGGCGGCTGCCCCAGTTGCGCACCGCCAGCAACAGGAACAGCACACCAAAGACGATCTTGCCCCAGGCAATCGTGTCCACTGTCGTGCTGCTTGTCGAGGCGTCGCCCTGGACGGCCAGGACGTACGAGACACCGCAGACGGCGGCCAGTGCCACGACCCAGCCGAGCAGGAACATCGGGCCGTTCACCCGGGCGCGTTCGGAGAACAACATGAGGATGACCGCGATGATCGGCACAGGGCTGATCGTCACACCGACCGCGAAAGCCAGGATCGCGCTGATGCCTTGTCCCATGGGGAACAGTCTGGCGCTCCGACACAAGGGCAGCCACCGATGGCGGATCTCTGGCTCGGGATCCAGCAATGGGGCGGCGCCCTTCTCCTGCTGGCTGAACCGCTCATCGGGTGGTCCGAGGAAGCCAGTGCCTTCGGGCAGTGGCTCTCCACGCACGTCCCCGCATTGTTCGGAGACCTACCGCTTCTGGTGCCCGGACGTCCAAGGTGACTGCTTCGGGCGCCACGTGCACTGTGAAGCCGAAGAACGAGCAGCAGGCCTGCTCGCGGACCGCCAGGTCGCCCAACCGGGTGGCGAAGTGAGGGTCAGCCGGGAACCGCAGCCGAAACCCACCCTCTACCGGCGCCCAGTCGAGGGCTAACCTCACCAACTCGCTCCACTGGCCAAGACGCGCGGCTTGGTCGGCGGTCGAAACGGGTGCAAGTCACCGGGGTCTGGGGCATCGGCTGCTCCACGACGGCACTGTCCATGAGCCTGGTGCCTGCTATCGGATCCAGCGGCGCTCGCTTGAACTCGACTGGTTGCGCGACCCGGGTGCCCCCATGTCGTGCGGGGACGCAGCCGCACTCCTCACCGCACGGCCCTTCCGGTGCCTGACCTTCCATGTCGACCTGAGCCGTGACTAGCTTGCAGCGAATGGGGTCAACTCCTCGATGCGTGCCTGAACCTGCGCCGAGCGCGCCCTGATATGCGCGACGAGCTGTCCTGGACGTGCGCGTACCGGCCCAAGTCCCAGATCCCGACGAGTTCGCGGTCCTCCAGGGCAGACCGAGTTGCTTGACCCCGTCGATGAACCGCAGCCTCGTCAACGCCGCCTGGTCATAGAGCCGGGAGCCGGACGGCGTCCGATAGGCAGCGAGGAGGCCGAGCTGCTCGTAGTAGCGCAGTGTCGCCGCGGTGAAACCGCTCAAAGCCGCAAGTTCAGAGATCAACAACGCCTCGCCCATGCCGCGACCGCAAACCTTCCAGCGGACTCGAAGGTCAAGCCCCCGCCCTGCTTCGTGGACGCGAGGCATCGGGGCGGCGTCACACCGTGTATGTGAAGAACGACCTGCTCATCTTCGTGTTCGCGCTGAGCTGGCGTCCTGCGGCGACGTCAGCGCTCCACCGGCCGGCGCTGCACTCCTGCGGGGGGCGGTTCTGGCCGCGCCCGGTTGTCCATTAGAACGAGCAGGGTCCCCTTGCCCGGCGATCCACGTCCCCGGTGCCAGCGTCGTCACCGCTCGCGGCTGCACCGAGGTCGCTGACACTCGCTCGGCTGCGGACGGTTCGCTCGCGCTCACGCTGCCAGCCGGAACGTACACGCTGACAGCGACTGAGCCCGGGGCCCAGGGGTCAACGGCAAGCCAAGTCGTCCACGTCACGGCCAACAGCGCCCCGAACGTCACGATCACCGTGGACAGCGGCATCCGCTGATACCGGTCATCGTCAGCACTGAGGGGCAGGCGGGCCAGCTACGGGACGCGTGCGAGCTGCAGAGCCTTGGAGATGTCACGGAGGAGAAGCACCGCGCGGTAGCCGATGGCAGAAGAGATCAGCAGGGCGACTACCGGGTCGAGCCAGAACCAACCCCCGGTCGCCACGATGATCAATCCGGCGACGGCGGCACCAGCTGCGGCGGCCGCGTCAGCGACGGTATCTAGGAAAACGGCGCGCACGTTCACGCGGTCAAAGTCGGTGTCGTCGTCCTGGTCGACGTCGCCTCGCATCACCAGTGCTCCCCCGACCATCACCGCGGCCGCAGCCGCCACCAACAGGGGAACAGCATGCACCTCGCCGACCCCGCTGAGCAGCCGACGAGGCGCAGCTACGAACACCAGCGTGACGACGGTCAGCAGCAGCGCGACGTTCAGCAGGGCCGCGTAGGCGGGAGCACGTCGATGGCCCTCGGGTCGACGGGTGGTCGGGGGTCGATCCCAAAGCCAGATCGCCAGCAAGGCCAACATGATCGCGCCTGAATCGGCGAGGTAGTCCCCGCCCGCCGCCAGCAGCCCGATCGAGTGCCCAAGGATGTCGACCACGACAAGCCCAAAGATCAGTGCCAAAGTTCAACCCCAGCACAACCAAGAGCCGGGCGCGGCGCGTCATGACAACGAGGGTCTGGCGCGGCTTCGACGCGTGATTAGCACCGGTCGACGAAGAGGACTTCGATGGCATTGTTGCCATAGCCAAGCCGGTTCCAGGGTGGGACATCGGGCTGGACGTGGCCGGCGGCGTCGGTCGCGCGCGCTCGCAGCGTGTGGCGCCCGACGGCGCCGTCCTCCCAGACGAACGACCAGTCCTGCCACTGGTAGGGGCCCTTGGGCGGGTCCACCTGCGCCGGATGCCATTCCCCCTCGCCGGTGAGACCGATGTCGACGTGTGTGATCGGGCCGCTGCCCGACCACGCCTTTCCGCGAATCGTGCATGGTCCGAGGGGCAGTACTGCTCCGGGGGCGGGGTCAGTGATCCGGGCACGGACCCGCATGACGGTCACCGGTTCATGAGCGCGGTCCGGCCACTGGTAGATGTAGTGGCCGGTCTGGAATTCCCCGGTGTACGGCTCGGTCAGGACATCGATGTGCTTGAGCCACTTCACCGAAGCGACGGCATACCAGTGCGGCACGATGAGCCGGAACGGGGAGCCGTGATCCGCCCTGAGAGGTTCGCCGTTCATCAGGTAGGCAACCAGGATTGCCGAGGACGGATCAGCTGCAACAGCGAGGGGCAGCGCGCGGACGAAGGTGAGGTCGTTCTGGTCGCTGTCCTCGAGGACGGCCGCCAGGTGGTACGGCCCGTGGTCGGCGCCCTCGAACCGGACATCGACGCCGTTGGTCGAGGGCTCAGCCAGCGCAAGGACATCGCTGAGCAGGGCGCCGGTCCACCGGGCCGTCGACACCGCGTAGTCACCCCAAGGCTCCCCGGTAGGAAGCGGTCTCATCTCGAGCCGCCCGTTGCCCGCACACTCCAAAGTGACGGCCTGCTCATGGACGGGCAGGGCGCGTAGATCAGCGAGGGTGAGGGTCGTCGGCCTACCCACCGCTCCGCCGATCTCCAGGACGCCGTCATGAGTGGGCAACGCGAAGTTGCTGCGGACGTAGTGGAACTCGGTCGGGGTGATGTCGCCGACGAGGGCTTGGGGCGGTGCCTCGGCGTTGTAGGGAGCGGGGTTGATCATCTGGAGTGCGGCGCGTGCCGAATCGAGATCCGCTGCGACTGTCATGGTTTCCAGTGTCCTCTCGTTCGGTCGTGGCCGTGTCAGAAGTCGGAATCGTCGAAGTGCGGTTCGCGGCCCTCGTTGAACGCGCCGATGCCTTCAACGCGGTCGGGGTGGACGGCGGAGCGCCAGTGGGCGTCCATCATGATGGCGATGGCCTCTTCGATCGGTTGCCCTTCGCCGAGGTGGATGGCGCGTTTCACGGACTGCACTGCCGTCGGTGAGTTGCTGGCGATCTTGTCCGCGATGCGCCGGGCGGCCGACATCAGCTCGCCAGCCGGGTGGATCTCGTTGACCATGCCGAGGCGGTACGCCTCCTGGACGGGCATGGGGTCGCCGGTCATGAGCATCTGCAGCGCCTTACCGCGAGGCAGCAACCGTGGCAGCAGGGCGGGTGAGCCGCCGCCGGCGGCAAGGCCGAGCATGGCCTCGGGTTGCCCGAACGTTGCCGTGTCGGAGGCGATGATGAAGTCGGTGCTCTGGGCCAGTTCGCACCCGCCGCCGTACGCGATGCCGTTCACGGCGGCGAAGATCGGTTTGCGCAGCTGACGCACGGTGTACAGGGTGCGGTCGAAGGCTTGGCGCTGCCGTAGCCAGTCCTCTTTGGTCATGCTCTTGCGCTGGCGCAGGTCGCTGCCGACGGAGAAGGCGCGCTCGCCAGCGCCGGTCAGGATCACGACCCGCACGGCGGTCTGCACCGCGATCGTCTCCACGGTCTCGGTCAGGAGCGCGCCCATCTCCGTGGTGATCGCGTTGTCGGCGTGCGGTCGGTTCAGCGTGACCACGGCCACCTGTCCATCGGCCACGTACTCCAGAAGCACAGGGGGCTCGGTCTCGACAACATCTAGGGGGGGCGGCCCGAAGTCGAGGGCCGCCCAACGGTCCGTACCGGATGAGCTCATCGCCACTCGGTCCTCTCTGTTTGGGTGTCGACCGTCATGTGCCCAGCTCCGCCAGCCAACGCATCGCCCGCAGACCCGGTGCGAAGAAGTAGTCCCCGCCTCGGGTCACCACGAAGGGTGGCAGGTCCTGCAGCCGGCGTCGGATCGGGCGCTGGGGGATGGTGAATCCGCTCGACTCGTCGTTGGGTCCCACCAGGGGGTCCTTCTCCAGTGGGGCGCCGATGAAGATGCCGTCGTTGAGCCATTGAGTCTTGACGAACTCGAACTGGCGCTTGAGGTGTGCGCCGGCGAATACGAAGACGATCCCTCGGTCGGCGCCGTCATCCTCCAGCATGCCTTCCGGTAGCGCAGGTCCGTAGCTCGTTCCGCGTCGGATCATGCGATGCAGCCGGACGTCCACGCTGCCGACCTCGTCCATGGAGTCGCGTGGGTTGGCCCGTCGGGCGTGCGCGCCGAGGGGGCACTTGAACCCCCGGGGGTCGTCGGCGAACAGGAAGTCGTTGTTGCGTTTGGCGTCGCCTCCGAGCTCAGGATCATCGCGCTCGGGTGCCAGGGCCAGCGGAGCCCCGCTCTGCCAACGCCCGACCATCTTCGCTCCGAGCAGGTCCTCCTCGGCGCGGCTGGTTGCCCGGTCGTGGAGGTAGCGGCGGTAGGCCGCCACCTTCGTGTGCAGCTTGAGGAACGCGACGTAGGTGCCGTTGCGACCGAGCACCTCCGGAGTCGGCATCGGCGGCAGCTCACCGGTCTCGTCGGGATAGCCCAAGACGATCTCGCCGGCCTTGAGGGGTCGCTCCCGGGGACTGGTGGACGGCCTGCCGCTTCCTTCGACCGCAGGCTGGCCGATGCCGTCCTTGAAGCCGAACGAGGTCCTTCCGGTGGCGAGCTGGTAGCAGTCCTGACGCCAGACCACAACCACCCCCGGTAGCTCACGACGGGCCTCCCGCGCCTGTGCGGCGGCGGCCTGAAGCCGATCAGTGTCAGAGCAGAGAACCGCGATGGCGACGTGCACCTCGGAGCTGCCGAGCGGCTGTTCCCAGTGCTCCGGGCCGCTGGCCGCCACGTCGCCGAGAACAGCGGCGCGGGCGGCCATCCCCTCCCGGAACTCCGGCGCGAAGCTCTCCAGCGATGCCTGCGGGACCCCCAGAGCCGCGAGACCGTGGTACGTGAACCCCACAGTGATCGACGTGCTGCCTTGGCCGGTCGACACCCGTGAGGTGGTGGCGATCCGATGGAGCCTCCGGACGAGCTCTCGGCCGTCGGCGCGGTTCGCGATCCGCAGCATCAGATACGTGCCGACGTAGGGCGAGGGCCGCTCGAACAGTGCTCCGGCCTGGATGTCGTCCAGCTCAAGGTGAGGATCGGTAGCCGCTGACATGTCGTCCCGTGCCTTCCGTCGCTAGTGGTGCTCAGGGGGCTCGGGCGGGTGCGGATTGGGGGAGGCGAGATAAGGGAAGGTAGTCGTGGCCGAGCGGGTAGCCGAGTCGACGCCGTCGCGGATCGTGGGGCCGAGCCCGGCGTTGACGAGTTGGGTGAAGATCGTGTCCATCACGTCGTCGTTCAGGGCCCGTCCCCCACAGGTCTGGTGCGGGTGACCACTCCGCGCGGCGAGCTCGATCTCGAGGAACGAACCATGCTCGAGGTAGGGCTTGGTGACGTCGATGACGAGGAAGTCGTCGAGGAACAAGTCCGTCAACGGGTGGCTACCACCCTCCTCGGTTGGCCAGTCTCGTTTCCCGTCCAGTCCGTCCCAGAACGCCAGGTTCGCGTCGAGCCGCGCGCGGTAGGCGCCGACATAGGTGTCGCCCAGGTGGAACGCGTCCTCCATGTTGTACAGATCCCGGATCTCCAGGTCATGGTTCACCCGGTCGAACTCTTTCGGTGCGAGCATCATGTTCTTGATCTCGGGCCTGCCGACCCGTTCGATCCGAACGTTCAGCTTCCCCCGCGTCAACGTCTCCGCGACGACACCCACCAGGGTCGCTCCATCGATGAGCCGCCTGTCCAGCTCGATGACCACGCTGAGCACGTTCTTACCGTCGAGGAAGATCGAACCGGGGTCGGTGAAGGACAGCTCGTGCGTCGCGAGCGTCGTCAAAGCAGCTCTGGCATCCATGATGAAGGGATCCCACCGAGTACCGGCGAAGACGCGAAGGCCAGCAGCGCTGCTGCCCTCGGGGTCGTTCACTCGGAACGAGACCGACTCTCCGTTCAGGGCGGTGCACGTGCCTACCTGGACAAGCCCGTCATCAGGATCCGGAGCCGAGAAGACACAGTCGAAGACGTACTCCTGCTCGGCGTGCACGAACTGCCAACTCCGACTACCCGCGGGTGGCTCCAGGGGTCGCAGCCTGAACCGGTAAAGAAGCCCCTCGGAGAACAGATCGGACGGCTTTGCCATCGGAAGTGTGTTCATCACGAGGACCAGGCGATCCTCGTGCTCAGGGCTCGGGAACGCATAGACATCGGTGATGTCCGCGATCGGGTCGGCGAGAGCCCGCGGCCCTGAGATGTGATCCGACATTGCGCTTGTTCCTCGCCCCGGAAGCCTGTCCTAGTCCCCGGCCTCGTCGAGCAGCGCCTGCATCGCTGGATGCTTAAGAAGCTCAGCGGCGTTCGGGTGGTCGAGCACCTGCTGGAACGCCGCGTTCACGCGTTGCGCCTTCCGGATCTCAATGACCGTGCCGCCATAGTTGCGGGCGTATGCGGCGGCCATCTGCTCGGCGTCCAGGATGAACGCCTTGAGCGCGCCCACGTCCGGCAACCCATCATAGCCTTCCGTGTAGCGGAAGATCACGTCGAACAGCGTCAGAGTCGGACCGGAGGAGAAGAAGTCCTCCATATAGGCGTCCCAAGGGCCGTCGAAACTGGTGATGAACGCAAGGCGGGTGTCGTCGTCGAACAGGACAAATCGAGCCTCATGGATCGTCTGAACGGCCATGTCATAGTCACCAGGGCGGTAACCAGGAGTGTCCTGCAGGTCCACGAGAGCGCTCCGCAACGACGGCCCCTGACCAGGCTTCACATGGACGAACAAACTGAACTCACTGGTCGGACCGACGCTCAAACCCGGCTCAGACGAACCCGCCACAGATGCCGCCATCAGTGCCTCCAAGGACCTAGTCGACGCTCAGCACACCATAGGCCCATAGGCCCCCATCCTGAGATGGACTTGGGCTACGTGTCCCGTGCGGTCACCCTGCGGTCATAGTCGAGGCAGTGGCTGATGGCATGGGCCCAGGTCAGGGTGAGCTCCGATGGGCAACGTCGCCACATCGGTTACTACCGCGACCCCACGGGTAGCACGCGCTCCGCTGGCACCTTCTCCAACGAACGCGCCGCGCAACGCGCCGAGGGCAAGGTCGAGGACGGCAGATGGTACGACCGCTATGCAGACCGGGTCACGTTCGCTACTACGTCGAGCAGGCCTGGTGGCCCAGCCGGCACCTGGAAGTCCGCGCGCCGCGAGCGACAGGCACAACAGGTCAGCGGCAGGCCGCGAGCTGCTCGGCCGGGGGCCCCTTGGCGTCCCCGCAGGGGTGAACGTAGGGGTGGACGTAGGCCGTGAGGTAGCTCACCGGGTCGTGGCCCAGAAGCGCCGCCGCCACCAGATCTCGACGCCGGCTTCGGCCACCGGGGAGGCCGCGGTGCGACGAACATCGTAGAGCCGGAGACGCGGCAAGCCGACATCCCGCACATGCCGGAAAAGGGTCTTCGAGTACGTTTTGCGGGTTTCCCCGAGTCGACTGTCTCATCGATAACGATCCAGCGGTCGTCGGCGCACCCCAGGCTCAGGAGAAGTCTCTCCTGAGCCTGGGGTGGTGAGGCGCGCGAGGTCGCGGACGACCTCGTCAACAAGGTTGAACAGGTCCGGCAGGCATGCA
>JANWJC010000100.1 GCA_025449595.1 Acidobacteriota bacterium
CGCCCGCTCCGCGTCCCTAGCGTGGACGCACCGGAAGCAGGAGGACTGGCATGAGGACTGACGTCGCGGTCATCGGCGGTGGCGCGATCGGTGCCGCCGTCGCGTACTACCTGCGGCTGTTGGACCCCAGCACCGAGGTCGTCGTGGTCGAGCGCGACCCCCACGTACGCGCTGGCGTCGACGCCGCGTGCGTCCGGCGGCATCCGGCGGCTGTTCTCCGTCCCCCAGAACATCGAGCTTTCGAACTACAGCATCGAGTTCTTCGACGCGTTCGCCGAGCCGATCGCGGTCGACGGCGTGCCAGCCGAAATCGGCCTGCGCAAGAACGGATACCTGTTCATCGTGCCGCCCTCCGGCGTCGAGATGCTCAAGCGGAACTTCGACACCGAGTCGAGCATGGGCTGCAACGTCGTCTGGCTCGAGCCCGACGCGATCAAGGCGCAATTCCCGTCGATGTACGTCGGCGACCTCGGGGCAGGCGTGCACTCCCCCGACGACGGCTGGCTGGATCCGCACAGCGTCCTGCAGGGCTTGCGGAACAGGGCGCTCTCCCTCGGCGCAGTGTTCCTCGCCGACGACGTGGTCGGCCTCGGGCGCGGTACGAGCAGCGTCACCGCGGCACACCTCGCCTCCGGTGAGCGGCTGGCAGCCACGCACTTCGTGAACGCCGCCGGTGCCTGGGCGAAGCAGGTCTGCGCCATGGTCGGCGTGTCCGTCCCCATCGAGCCGCTGCGGCGCTTCGAGCACTATTTCCAGTCCCAGGATCCGATCGAGCCGCTCCCCTACCTCAAGGACACCCACCGGCTCGCGTTCCGTCCCGAGGGATCCGGCTACTCCGGCGGCGTCCCAACCCTCGACGAGCCGCGCGGCTTCAACTTCGACATCGACATCGACAACACCTATTTCGACAACGTCGTGTGGCCCGCCCTCGCGCACCGGTTCCCGCAGTTCGAGCGGACCCGCTGCACGAGCACGATGCCCGGGCTCTACGACCAGAACGACTTCGACGGCAACGTGATCATCGGGCCCGGCGCTGGTGGGCTCGGAAACTTCCGCATGCTGGCCGGGTTCTCCGGCCACGGCCTCATGCATGCGCCCGGCTGCGGGCGCGCGATGGCCGAACTGCTGCTCACCGGCGCCTACCAGTCCATCGACCTGACCCGCTTCGGCTGGCAGCGCCTGCTCGACGGCGAGCCGCTGCGCGAGTCCGGGATCATCTGAGGAGATGCACATGCCGGCGTGGACGGGATCCGCGGCGTGGAGCTGACACCTGGTCCGCAGGCGACCAGCGACTCGGACATCGAGGCGTTCATACGCGCGAAGTGCGGTACGTCCTACCACTCCGCGGGCACCTGCCGAATGGGCGCGGACGACGCCGCGGTCGTCGACACCGACGCCCGTGTCAAAGCCGTGAGCGGGATGCGGATCGTGGACGGCTCGATCATGCCCCACGTCGTCACGGGAAACCTCAACGCACCCATCATGATGATGGCCGAGAAGACCGCCGACCGGATCAAGGGCAGGTCCCTGGCGCCCGCGGACGCTGGGTACTACCGGTCTCCGGCTTAGCGTCAGTGCGTGCCGCCGACTTCGGCACGCACCCGACCCTGGTGTTCGGCGTCAACCCGCTGAACGCACGGCTCGACCACGTGTGATGGGTCGAACCTCTCATCGCCGCTAGTCGTGGTCGGGGGTGCCGCTGAGGTGATGGTCCGCCTGGAACAGCGCTTCGGTGAGCAACGCCCGAACGTGGCCACCGCGAATGCGGTAGACGATGCGGCGACCGTCCCGCGTGCCGGCTACGAGGCCGGCGAGGCGAAGCTTGGACAGATGCTGGCTGGCGACGGTGGGTCGACAGCCCGCGATGCTGGCAAGGGATGCCACGTCCAGGTCCTCGTCACGCAGCGCCCACAGGATCCGCACCCGGGTCGCGTCAGCAAGGAGCGCGAACGAGAGCACGGCTGCCTCGACCTGGGCTGCGCTCAGCTGGTCAGGGTGGTCCGGCCCACTGGCCTCACGGCTTCGTCGTGCCGGGGACTTGGCCATGGTTCGCACCCTATCTGGTTGACAATGTATTCGCAGATGCGAAGATGTACGAGGGTTGACTCGCGAGCACGTTCAGGTGGAGCAGATGGCTGAGCACAAGCACGACCACCCCGAATGCGCTCCCACCGCGGCACCAGCGTCTCAACTACATCACGATCACGGCCACCGGCAGGGGGCAGCCGGCTGGTTGCATCACGTGGTCTCGGAGCTCTTTGGGGGCCATTCCCATGACGGCGCCGACCAGGTCGATGAGTCGTTGGAAGCCAGCCGGGACGGACGGCGTGCGCTACTGATCAGCCTCGGCGTTCTCGCACTGACCGCGGCCATCCAGGGCGTCGTCGTCGTGCTCTCCGGCTCGGTCGCGCTCTTGGGCGACACGCTGCACAACGTCGCGGATGCGCTCACTGCGGTGCCCTTGCTGGTCGCGTTCGGGTTGGCGACACGGGCACCCACCAAGCGGTACACCTACGGGTACGGACGCGCTGAGGACCTCGCCGGCCTGTTCGTCGTGGCGATGATCGCGTTGTCCAGTGCGCTGGCCGCAGGCGAGGCCGTCTTTCGGCTGCTCCACCCTCAGCACGTCAGCCACCTCTGGGCCGTTGCGCTGGCGGCGCTGGTCGGGTTCGCCGGGAACGAGATCGTGGCGCGTTATCGCATCACGGTCGGGCGCCGAATCGGCAGCGCGGCCCTGGTCGCAGACGGCCTTCACGCCCGCACGGACGGGTTCACCAGCCTGGCCGTCCTCATCGGCGCTGGTGGCGTGGCCCTTGGTTGGCAACGAGCCGACCCAGTCGTCGGTCTGTTCATCACCGTCGCCATCCTGAGGGTACTGCGTTCAGCGGCCATCCAAGTCGGTGCACGTCTGATGGACGCAGTGGACCCGGGCTTGGTCGATCAGGCCACAGCGGCAGTCATGAGCGTTCCCGGGATCCATGGAGTCCGTGAGCTCCGCATCCGCTGGATCGGGCACATCCTGCGAGCCGAGATCGACGCAATCGTCAACAACGATCTGACCGTGGGTCAGGGACACGACCTCGCCCATCACGCCGAGCGGCATCTGCTGGCCCAGGTACCCCGACTGACGGTCGCGAACATCCACACGAGCCCAACAGGAGTCCACGCCGAGCCCTCCTGAACTACTGTCTCGATGTCCGACCATCGCGACAGGTGGGAGCCCGCCGGGAAGAACTAGCCGATTGCCGATCCAGCACGCCTGATCGGGCCGTTCGACCGGCCTGAGTCCGGGGTGAGTGTCGGCGCACCGGGTGAGGGGCCGGTGGGCAGGGGTCGGTGGGCGATGGCACTCGCTGAGCGCGCAGGCATGCCGAACATCTTCAGCAGCCGCTCAGCGACGATCCTGGAGTACGTGAACGCCGGCCTGATCGACGAGTTCTCGATCGCGCTCTCACCGGTGCTGTTCGGCTCCGGAACCCGCCTGTTCGAGGGCGTGGACGCGGACCGCGTGGCGCTGGGGCCGGTTCGCACGGAGCCGACGCAGCGGGTGACCCACCTGACCTACGCCGTCCGGAAGCGGTAGGCGCACTTGGGACGACACAGAGCGGCTCGTCGATGGCTGGGTCGCACCGCCTATGGTGGGCCGATGGCGTCGGTCAAGCAGATCCAAGTCACCTTCGACTGCGCAGAACCTGAGCGCGTCGCTCGTTTCTGGTGCGAGGTGTTGGGATACGTCGTACCGCCGCCACCGGAAGGGTTTGCTACTTGGGACGCTTTCGATCGCACACTGCCCCCCGAGCATCAGGGTTCAGCGTTCGCATGCATTGATCCCTCAGGTGTGGGTCCGCGACTGTTCTTCCAGCGCGTCCCCGAAGGCAAGCTGGTCAAGAATCGGCTGCATGTTGACGTGCGGGTCGCCACCGGGCTTGTGGGGGAAGATCGCCTGGCCGCACTCGACGCCGAATGCGCACGACTGGTCGCGCTCGGCGCGGTACGGGTGAGACTACTGTCTGCCGATGGCGTCAACGAGTCATGCCTCGTGATGCAGGACATCGAGGGCAACGAGTTCTGTCTCGACTGAGTGGTCGCGACGCTGCGGCCGACCGCGCATTCCGAGTTGAGCGTGTGCCACAAGCGCATCCCGCTCCGCTGATCTCGGAATGGGTGGTCAAACCTCCGTGCCGGCGCTGATTGGCCCAGGTCAGAACGCCTGCGCTATGAGCTCTGCGAACAGGGCGTGCTCGTCGACCTGCAGCCCGCGGGCGCGAAACCAGTCGCAGACGTTGGCACAGTCACGCTGCAGGAAGTCCATGCCGTTGACGTTGCCGACCAGGTCCACCATCTGGGGCAGGTCGATGATCACCAGCCGGTCGCCCTGCGCGAGGATGTTGTACGCCGACAGGTCGCCGTGGACGACGCCGTTCTGCACCATCATCGCGAGCGCGCCGCTGAGCTGGTCGAAGTACGACTGCAGGCGCTCGGGCGAGGGTCGTGTCTGCGCGAGCCGAGGAGCCGTCTGCTGCAGGCCGTCCTCGTCGACGACCGAGATCCACTCCATGAGGATCTCCACCTCGTCGATCTGAACGGGGTAGGGGACCGGCAGCCCGAGCTGCCAGAACCGCACCAATGCGGCCCATTCGGAGACGGCCCACTCACCAGCGGCTATCCGCCGCCCAAAGGTGCTCTTGCGCTTGATCGCGCGCTCGTCGCGGGAGCGCTGCATCGAGCGGCCCTCGGTGTAGGACGCGGCGCGGTGGAAGGTGCGGTGCTCGGAGGAGCGGTAGCGCTTGGCGGCCATGACCACACCGCCGTCCGGGTCGTGTGGGTCGGCGCGCTCCACGAGGTGGACGTCGGCCTCCTTGCCGGTCTTGAGTATGCCGAGCTCGGTGTCGACGGCACCCTGCGAGGTCACCACCCAGTCCGGACGTGGCTCGGGGCCGCGGCACAGCGGCTCGACGCTGAGCCAGGTCGACCAGCGCTGGCCGTCCTGGGGGTCGTTGTAGGACCGGAAGTCGAAGTCGAACCGTTCTTCTACGGTGCTTACGCCCTCCGCAGTCGGGAGGTGCCGGTAGGCATCGGGGATGAAGTCGTCGGGCAACGTGGGTTCAGCTGCGTGTGGGTCGTTCCTGGAGTCGTGAGACATCGCCGGGGGTGCTCCATGGGATGAGAGAGGAACGGTCTGCGGGCAGGCCGAGGACAGTCGTGGTCACGGTCGTGCCTCCTCTCGTGGAGCACCGGCAACTCCGGCGTTGGCCCCATTCTGAAAGACCGGCGCGGGACACGGCAACGGGTTATCCAAGGCGACTGAGGGACACCCAAGCTCAGGGTCGGCTGGCGCGTAGGCGGACCAGCGACCACCAGTTCGTGGAGGTCTTCCTCAACGCTGACCCGAACGGAACCACCCCTGTCCCCCGGTCCGCGCTGATCGAGAGCCTGCCGCAGCGTCGGCAGCTCTTCGCGACGATCGGTCTCACCGAAACTCACCTCACCGCGATCTCGCAGACCACGCTCGACGAGCACTACACACTGGTTGCCACCGAATGGGCCGCCGATCTCGAGGGGGGCGACAGCCTCCCTTTGTCTTCGACATTCCTGCTGCGTCGGGAGGCGGGATCGCTGCGCATCGTGCTCTACCTGAACCACCTCGATATCGTCGCCGCCGTCCGGGAACACCGTGCCGGCCAATCCGCTGAATGAGGCCATCGTGTTCGTGACACTCGCGTTTCACCACCCCCACCCCGAGCATCTCGACGACTTCGCCGCGTTCAGGGAACGAGTGGAGGACGGTATGCGTGGAACGGATGGGCTGCTCTCCCTCGAGTCGTTCCGGGATGCGGGGTCAGACGACCTGGTCGCTATCGCCCGCTGGGAGTCGGCAGAGCACGCCCGGGTAGGAGTGCAGAAACTCCTCTCCGTCGGCGGGCGTGCAGCCGACTGGTCGGAGCGGCCCGACGACCTCTACCGGCTCATCGGGCTCCCCCGGCCCGAATGAGTTTCCGCACCGTCGACTCTCAGTGGTCGACTTCCCCGGTGTTCGCCGGCACGTCGAGCCGACCGCTCCCGCTCGATGCGGGTCACCAGCTCGGTCACCGCCTCGGGGTTCTCATGATCGCCGCCCAGAGCCCGGTTCAGTCGGCGGCGCGCTGCAGCTCCCAGGCAGCAACGACGGCATCCTCGATCGCGCCCACATCGCCGGCTTCCAGGTCAGCCACCACCATCATGTGCTTGCGAAAGCGGGTCGGGACGCTGAACGTGGCAGGGAACTGCCGCAGCAACGCATCTCGGACATCGAAGTCCGCGCGGACCACGACATGAGTGTCATCGAGCTGGCGAGCGACCAGCCGCCCGTGGTACCGCCACTGCGCCAGACCGGACGAGGTGACGGTTCCTCGGACCCCACCCAGCCCGAGGACCAGCTCACCGACTTCGTCCATCTGCATGTGCCAGTGTCGCACCCTCCCCGGTTCGTCCGAGCCGCCTTGCTGAACAGCCACGCCGCCCACGATCACGGAGGGCGGTAGGACAAGGAACGCCCATTGCCCGTTGGTGAACTGCAGCGGGGTCGGCAACTGACGAAGTTGACATATACCCCCATAGGGTATACACGTTGAGGATGGACGAAACACGCGACCACGGGTCATCTGGCACCGACCCGGCGCCGCACGACGAGCACTCGAGGGCCGCAGGTGGCGACTCGACCCATGACGGGCACGAGGCTCATGCCGCGCACGAGGGGGGCCAGCCTGGGCACGCGGATCCCCCCGGACACGCGGGTCACGGCGGGCACGGCGGGCACGGCGATCATGTGGCGCAGTTCCGGCGGCTGTTCTGGATCATGCTGGTCCTCGCGGTGCCGGTGGTCGGGTTCTCCGGCATGTTCGCGGGGATCCTTGGCTACTCGCTGCCCGACATCACGGGCGTGACTTGGATCTCCCCGATCCTGGGGACCGTCATGTATGTATGGGGCGGCAGGCCGTTCCTCAGCGGCGCGGTGGGAGAGGTCCGCGCCCGAAAGCCCGGGATGATGCTGCTCATCTCGCTGGCGATAACAGTCGCGTTCGTGGCCTCCTGGGGCGCCACCCTCGATGTGCTGCACCACGATCTTGATTTCTGGTGGGAGCTCGCTCTCCTGATCGTGATCATGCTGCTCGGGCACTGGATCGAGATGCGCTCCCTGGCCCAGACCACCTCGGCACTGGACTCGCTCGCCGCGCTGCTGCCGGACGAGGCAGAGCGGATCGAGGGTGATCTGGTTGTGACTGTCTACCCCACCGAACTACGAGTCGGTGATCTGGTCGTGGTACGCCCAGGCGGCAGCATCCCCGCCGACGGCGCTATCGTCGACGGGGCGGCCGAGATCGACGAGTCCATGATCACCGGCGAGTCCCGTACCGTCCGTCGCGGCATCGGCGCCAAGGTCGTCGCCGGCACCGTGGCCACCGACTCCGGCCTGCGGGTGCAGGTCACGGCCATCGGTGATGACACCGCGCTCGCCGGCATCCAGCGGTTGGTTGCCGACGCGCAGGGCTCCTCGTCCCGTGCCCAACGCGTCGCCGACACTGCCGCGGGGTATCTGTTCTGGTTCGCGCTCGGCGCCGGGGTGATCACCGCGATCGTGTGGTCGCTGCTGGGCAATCCGGACGACGCGGTAATCCGTACCATCACCGTGCTGGTCATCGCCTGCCCGCACGCCCTCGGCCTCGCGATCCCGCTGGTGGTGTCGATCGCGACCGAACGCGCGGCCCGCGGCGGCGTACTGGTCAAGGACCGACTCGCACTGGAGAGCATGCGCACCGTGGACGCTGTCCTCTTCGACAAGACAGGCACCCTGACCAAGGGCGAGCCCACCGTCACTGCCATCCGGACAGCCGCGGGCCACACCGAGGACGAGGTACTGGCGCTGGCCGCGGCCGCCGAGGCCGACAGCGAGCACCCGCTCGCCAAGGCCATCGTCCGCGCCGCCGTCGAACGCGAGCTCAGCGTGGCCGCGGCCACCGGTTTCAGGTCCTCCCCGGCGGTAGGCGTCACGGCCGACGTCGACGGACGTGAGATCCGGGTCGGCGGACCTCGCCTGCTCGAAGAACAGCACCAGCGCGAGGTCGGGGTGGTCGGGCAATGGCGTGCCGACGGCGCGATCATCCTGCACGTCCTGGCCGACGGACAGGTGATCGGTGCGCTGAAGCTAGCCGACGAGGTCCGCCCAGAATCCCGACAGGCGGTCGAGGCGCTGCATACGCTCGGCATACAGGTCGCCATGATCACCGGCGACGCCGAAGCCGTCGCCCACTCGGTCGCGGCCGAGCTCGGGATCGACCGCGTCTTCGCCGGCGTTCGCCCGGAGGACAAGGCCGCGAAGGTCCAACAGCTGCAGCACGAGGGCCGCAAGGTCGCGATGGTCGGCGACGGCGTCAACGACGCCCCCGCGCTGGCCCAAGCCGACGTCGGGATCGCCATCGGCGCCGGCACCGACGTCGCCATCGCCTCCGCCGGGGTCATCCTGGTCAGCGACGACCCACGCTCGGTGCTGTCGGTGATCGAGCTGTCCAAGGCCAGCTACCGCAAGATGAAGCAGAACCTGTGGTGGGCGGCCGGCTACAACCTGATCGCGGTACCCCTGGCCGCGGGCGTGCTCGCCCCGATCGGATTCGTGCTGCCGATGTCGGTTGGTGCGATCCTGATGTCCCTTTCCACGATCGTCGTGGCCCTCAACGCCCAGCTCTTGCGCCGCCTCGACATCCGACCCGAGACAAGCACGAATGCCGTGCTCGCCCATCGGCCCGACCAGACCCCGGCTCCTCAGCTCGCACGGACATCGCCATGAACAACTCTTTGGCCGTCGCCAAGTCGGCAACGCGCCGTGGGTGAGTGCCATTGCCGAAGATCAGTCGGCTTTCTACTGGGAGCGCAGCTCGAGCACGACGTCGGCCTCAGGTGCTGTATCGAAGTAGGTGAACCCGGAACCGTCGGAGTTGCGGCAGCGGTCTGCGCACCGAAGTTCTGCCAGGGGCCGATCCCGATCGACTCGTAGTACGCCACTGCAGCGTCGATGTCGGCGACGACCACGTGGTCGACTTCGTCGAACAACTTGCTACTGGTCATACGTGCCCCCTCGTGGATCCGCGCTGAAGGTAAATCAGCGGTCAGAAGACCATTCCGATCGGGACCAACGGCCCGTCGCGGTCGAACCGGGACAGCGACAGCGAAGACGCGTCCACGCTCTCGATGCGACCGAGCTGGACCTGTTCGGCGACGATGCGACCGACCTCGGGTGCCTGCATGACTCCGTGACCGGAGAATCCGCAGGCATTCACCCAGGTGGCGTGGGCCGGGTCGGCGCCAACGATCGCGGTGTGGTCGGGACACAGGTCGTAGGTTCCCGCCCATGCTGCGCGCGTGTCGATCGGCATGTCAGCCAGGTACGGGAACCGCTCGACGCTCGTCTCGAGGACGGTCTGCATCCAGTCGAGGTCGACCGCGATGTCGTAGCCGTCGGCCTGGTCGGGCCGGTGGCTGCCGTAGAACAGCAGGCGGTCGCCTTCGCTGCGCACAGCGACGCCGGTTGCCACATCGATGGTCAGCGGCACGGGACGCGTGCAGGATCCGGCTGCTGTCGCGTACACGTTCCTTCGGGAGTGGCCGACGGGCACGTCCATCCCGGCGAGGGCTGCGACCTCACCGGACCATCCGCCGGCCGCGTTGACGACGTGCTGGGCGCGGAAGCGCCGGCCACCGGCGAGCACACTCCAGGACGCGTCGGTGTTCTCGGCGATCTCGACGACGGGGGCTCCGAACCACGCCCGTGCGTCGTTGCGACGCGCGAGCGTCAGGAACGCGGAAGTCGCACCGTGCGGGTCGACCTGGCCGTCCTCGGGTCCCCAGGTCGCTCCCGCGATGCCGGCGGGATCGAAGGACGAGAGCCGCTGCGCTGCAGGCACATCAAGCACCTCAACGGGCACACCGAGCGAGCGCTGCAGCTCAACGGCGGCCTGGTGCTGCTGCCACTCACGCTGCGGGAAAAGGAACAGGTAGCCGGTGGCGCGGTAGCCCACGTCCAGACCGTGGTCGTTGGCGAAGTCGCGATAGCGCTGGATGCTGCGCCACGACAGCTCGATGTTCAGGCGGTCGGCCCACTGGCCGCGGACCGAGGCGAACGACCGACCGGTGCTCCCTGCAGCGTAGGTGGACAGCGCCTCGACGACAGCGACCGAACGCCCGAGCGCGGAGCAGTGGTAGGCACAGCTCGCACCGATGATGCCCGCCCCGATGACGAGAACGTCGACGCCTTGCTCCTCGTTGCAGGGCTGCATGGACGGGCCTCCCGAGATTCAGTACGAGCGGACCGGGGTCACACCTGGTGGTGCGGGTAGCGGTAGTCCGTCGCCGGCAGGTGGTTGCGTTTGGTGGCACGGGGGCTGGCGAAGCGGATCAGGTTCCAGACCGTGCCAGCCTTGTCGTTCGTGCCGGACGCGCGGGCACCGCCGAACGGCTGCTGCCCCACGACCGAACCGGTCGGCTTGTCATTCACGTAGAAGTTGCCGGCTGCGTACCGCAGCGCGTCGTCCGCCTGCGCGACAGCCTGTGCGTCCTGCGCGAACACCGCGCCCGTCAGGCCGTACGCCGTGCTCTCGTCGACCAGCCGCAGGGTGTTGTCCCAGTCGGCGTCGTCGTAGACGTAGGTGGTCAGGACCGGAGCAAACAGCTCCTCGGTGATGAACGGCGAGTACGGGTCCTCGACCTCGAGCACGGTGGGGTCGACGAACCAGCCCCTGGAGTCGTCGGTCGTGCCACCGACCACCACGATGCCCTCGTCGCGGGCCTGGGCCAGGGCCTTCTCGTGCTTGCGGAACTGGCGTTCGTTGATAACGGCACCGACGTACGTCTCCGGTTCGGTCGGATCACCCACGACCACCGACTCGGTCAGCTCGACCAGCCGCTCGCGCAGCCGCGGCCAGAGGGTGCGAGGCACGTACATGCGTGAGGGGGCCGAGCACTTCTGGCCCTGGTACTCGTACGATCCGCGGACTGCGGCCACCGCGAGCGCCTCCAGGTCGGCGCTGGGGTGCGCGAGGATGAAGTCCTTGCCGCCCGTCTCGCCGACGAGCCGCGGGTAGTTCCGGTACCGGGTGACGTTGGCGCCGACGGTCCTCCAGATGTGCTGGAACGTCGTCGTGGACCCCGTGAAGTGAACGGCCGCGAGGTCCGGGTGGGTGAGCGCGACCTCGCCGATCTCGGGGCCGCTGCCGTACACGACGTTGATCACGCCGTCGGGCAGGCCCGCCTCGGCGAGCAGCTCCATCGTGAGGTGCGCGACCAGCGAGGCGCTCTCCGCAGGTTTCCAGACGACCGTGTTGCCCAGCAGTGCTGGGCCGAGCGCCAGGTTGTTCATGCAGGTGAAGTTGAACGGGGTGACGGCGAGGACGAACCCCTCCAGCGGCCGGTACTCCACGCTGTTCCACATGCCAGGCAGCGATCCCGGTTGCACCTCGTACATCGCCAGCATGTTGGCGACGTTGGCACGGATGAAGTCGAAGGTCTCGCAGGCCGCATCTATCTCGGCCTGGTAGTTGGTCTTCGACAGCTCGAGCTGGGTCGCAGCGTTGAGGCGCTCGCGCCACGGTCCGTGCTCGAGCAGGTCGGCCGCGCGCAAGAAGGGGGCGGCGCGTTGCTCCCACGGCAGCCGCGACCACGACCGCCCGGCACGCAAGGAGGCGTCGATCGCTGCCTGCACCTGCGCAACACCCCCGTGATGCACCTGACCGAGCACACCTTCGTGGTTGTGCGGTGTGATGATCGGCTGGGTCCGGCCGGTGCGCACCTCAACACCGTCGATCAGGTTCGCCACGTCGAACGACTCGTTGCGGACCACGTCGATCGCCGCCAGCGCGGCGGCACGCTCCGGCGAGCCAGGGGCGAAGGAACGCGGCAGTGTGGCACTGATCGGGAACAGCGCGGTCCGGCCGGCAGGTGCAGTCATCGCGCACTCTCCAGGTTGTCGTGAGCGGTCCCCTCGACGGTACGGGCGAGCGGCGGCACGCGGCATCGGCCCGCGCTCGGAATGTGGGTCAAGGTTTGCGACTGGAGTCGAAACCGGCTCCCGTGTAGCGTCCGAGCGACACTGGTGGTGGAGGGACAAGGTGGCCGACTCGCGTGACGTCCAGGCCGCCGTCGACGCACTCTCCGAGGAGCTGGGCTGCCCCACGCTCATCGAGGACCCGGACCACAAACCCCTGTGGTGGAGCGCGCAGGACGCCGTCGACGAGGTACGGCGCCGGACCATCCTGCAGCGAACCGTCGCCCCTGAAGCGATGGCGGTGACCAGGCGGCTACGACTCTCGCAGGCGACCGAACCGCTCCGTACCCCCGACATGCCCGAGATCGGCATGGGCGAACGCTGGTGCGTACCATTGCGCGCCGGTCGCGACCTGCTCGGCTACTTGTGGGTCAGTGACCCCGACCACCGGGTAGGCGAGGAACAGTTGCCGCTGCTGGAGGAGTGCGCCCGGATCGCGGTGACCGTACTGCATCTCACCCGCGTCAGCGCCAAGGACCTCGAGCGGCGTCGCGCTGCCCTGGTGGACCGGCTGCTGCGAAGCCACGACGAGTCGGCGGCAAGCGAGCTCATCGAGCTCGAGCGGCTGCCCCACGACGTCGCCGTCGTCGTACGGGACCCGGCCGGGGCGTACGGCTGGGCACTCCCGGGCGGAATGAGCGCGGAGGCGTGGACCAGTACCGCGCGTCCCGCGGCGAGCGGTCGGCCGGTGCCGCTGGTGGACCTCGGCGAGGCCGCTCGCCGCGCGAGGTGCGTCGGCCGTGCCCTCACCGCGGGGGCCAGGCTCCCCGGCCCGACCTGGGACGACCTGGGCGCCTGGCGCCTGGTCGTCGACGCCCCGCAGGACCTGGATTCGGCCGACGTCCATCCCGGTGCCGCAGTGCTGGCCGACCTCCCACGCCACGACCTGCTCGACACGGCGCGTGCCGTCCTGGACCACGGCGGCGATGTCACCACCGCGGCCACGGCGCTGCACGTCCATCGCACGACGCTGTACTACCGGCTCGACCGCATCAAGGACCTCATCGGTGTCGATCTGCGAACCGGCCAGGAACGGACCGAGCTGCACCTGGCGTTGTGGCTGGACTCGTACCGGCGGACCGGAACCCCACCTTCGACCTGAGTCGAAAACCCGTTGCCAAGTTCCGCCCGCACGCGCACCCCCTGCAACCTGCCTCGGCCTACGGTCGATGCACACGCCGCGCTACGTGTGTCAGGGCACAAGCGGATCCATGATCAGGGTGATGTCTGGATGACGAGCACGCGGGTACGGGTCGACACCGACGAAGGCGTCGCGTGGATCACGCTCGACGGGCCGCAGCGACGCAACGCGCTCGACACCGCCGCCGCGACAGCTCTCGTCGAGGCCTGCGAGGCGATCGACGCCGACCCGTCGGTCGGCGCCGCTGTCATCGCTGGCGCCGGCCGCGCATTCTGCTCAGGTGCGGACACCGAGGTCCTGGCCCAGATCCGTACGGCCGCGCCAGACCAGGCCTATGAGCTGCTGGACAGCCTCTACTCCGGATTCCGCCGCTTCGCCCTGCTGGGAGTGCCGACGGTAGCGGCGGTTCACGGCGCGGCGGTAGGAGCCGGACTGAACCTCGCGCTGGCGGCGGACACCCGGATCGCCACTGTCGATGCATTGTTCGTGTCCGGGTTCGCGCCGCTGGGGATCCACCCGGGCGGCGGACACCTCCACCTGTTGCAGCGGGCCGGCGCCGCGGGCATGGCCGCGCATCTGGGGATCTTCGGCCGTGCCCTGCGCGGCGAGGCGGCGCTGGCCTGCGGGCTGGTGTCCGAGGTCGTCGATGCCGAGGACCTGCACGACATGGTCCGATCGATGACCGCGCACCTGGGTGCCGACCCCGCGCTCGCCCGGGCACTCAAGGACGACCTGCGCCGCACCGTCAGCGACCCATCGGCCTGGGACCGGGCCATGGAATCGGAACGCGCACGGCAGATGTGGTCACTCACCCGCACGAAGGAGTCCTGATGTACCCGTTGCTGCGACTGGACGAGGAACGCTGCGCCTGGATCGACCGCGTCTCGGCCGACATCGCGGACCTGGCCGAGGTCTCCCGGGCCGAGCTCGAGACGGCGAACAAGGAGAACCGCTTCCCGCGGGAGGTGTTCGCCGAGCTGGGCCGCCGCGGCTACTGCGCTCCTATGACCCCTACCGAGTGGGGCGGGTCCGGCGGCGGAGTGCGCGAGTACGTCGTCATCAACGAGGAGACCGGCCGGCACGGCATGGTGACCCCGCAGGTGTCCGTCCAGGGACAGCGCTGGCTGCTGGACTGGGGCACCGAGGAGCAGAAGCAACGCTGGCTGCCCGGCATCGCCGCCGGCGCGCTGATCTTCTCCGAATCGATAAGCGAGACCGGCGCCGGCTCGTCGTTCAAGCAGATGAAGGCGACAGCAGTGCGCGACGGTTCGGACTGGATCCTGAACGGGTCGAAGTGCCACGTGAACATGGGCGCCGACTGCGACGTCACCCTCTTCTACGCGAACGCCGAGGAGGGACTCACCTCCTTCCTCGTCGACACCGACCTGCCCGGTGTCCACAGCGAGGTCTCCGACGCCATCGGCTCGCGCCTGATCCGTACCGCCGACGTCCATCTCGACGACGTCAGGGTCAGGGGCGAGGACCTGCTGGGTCCCCCGGGTGCCGGTGTGCAGACCTTCCTTTCCACCTTCAACGTCAGCCGGCTGGGAAATGCCTCGGAGCTGATCGGGTTCGGACGACGGATGCTCGAGCTCGCCGTCAACTACGCAAGCGCACGCCAGGTCGGCGACAACCTGGTCACGGACTTCCAAGGCATCCAGTGGATGCTGGCCGACGCTTGGACCGGCCTGCAGTCCGCGTCCCTGGCCCGCGACCACGCTGCCGAGCTCTACGACCGCGGCGCGGACATCGCCCTGCAGACCACCACAGCCAAACAGCTGGCCGTCGTGGCCTCGGAGAACGCCTCGAAGGCGGCGTTCTCCATGACGGGAGGCCACAGCCTCTACCACGACCAACCGTTCCTGGCGATCGACAACGAGATCAAGGTGCTCAAGGTCGCCGGCGGTTCTTCGGAGGTCATGCGCAACTTCATCGCCCGCCGCATCCTCAAGGACCCCGGCCACGAGGGGCTGACGTGACAGGTTCTCGAAACCTCGCCGCCGCGATCGTCGACCAGGCAGCCACGCGCCCGGACCTGCGGGTTGGCACCGTCGACGACCAGCTTGCGCTGTCGGAGGCCGTGACGCTCGCGGCCGGCCGGGCACGTTCGCTGCTCAGCGAGGGCGTACGACCCGGTGACCGGCTCGCCCTGGTCGGACCGTCGTCGACCGACTACGTCGTCACCTGGCTCGCCTGCCTGCTGGCGGGCGCGCCCGTCGCTCTGGTCAACCCGACCTACCCGCAGGACCTGCTCACCGACATGTTGGCACCGTTGGCTCCCTCGCTGGTGCTGGACTGCGACGCCATCTCGCAGGCGCGAACACTCGGTGGCACCGACGTTTCGGGCCTCCCGGGCCTGGACCGGGATGCGTTCGACCCGGTGTCGTTCATGCACACCTCCGGAACGACCGGGATGCCCAAGTTCTGCTTGCAGACCCACGAATACTTCCGACGTCTCGCTCGAGCCATGTCGACCGCCCTCGACCTGACCGCGGACGACCGCGTCCTGGCACCGCTCCCGCTGTTCCACATCAATCCGATGGGCTACGGGATCATCACCGCGCTGCTCACGGGCGCCGACGCACTCACCGTAAACAGGTTCTCCGCCAGCGGCTTCTGGCCCGCCGTCCGCGAGCAGGACGTGACCGTGCTCATCCTGCATGCACCACCGGTGCAGATCCTCAAGCGCGCCACCACTGCCGAGCACGCGGCAGGGCACCGAGTTCGCACCATGTTCTTCGCCGACCGTGACTTTCTCGAGCAGTTCGGTGTGCCGGACGCGGTGAGCGGCTACGGCTCCACGGAGGCAGGCGGCGTGAGCCACCTGCGCCGCTGGCGGGGCACCGAGGACATGCCGGACGACGCGAGCCGTCACGGCGGCCCCGGCCGAGACGACATCCAGTGGCGCCTGGACGGGGACGGTCTCGTGTCCGTACGGGAGAGCGAACCGGGCGCCCTGTTCGGCGGCTACGTGAGCGACGGCGGTGTCGACACAGCCCGTGACGTCGACGGGTGGTACCGGACAGGTGACATCGGCCGAGCCGAGGGCACGGACTACCTGGTGTTCCTCGAGCGCGGCGCCGAGTCGATCCGGGTCAAGGGTGAGTTCGTCCCGATCCCGTTCGTCGAGAACGCCGTCGCCGGTGTTGCAGAGCTGCGCGACCTGGCGCTGTGGAAGCGGCAGGGCGAGCTGGTCGACGACGACGTCGTGCTCTACGTCGTCGCCGACTACGTGCCCGTCGAGGAGATCCGTAAGGCCGTCGGCGACCTTCCTGCCTTCATGCGTCCGGTCGCTGTCGCACGGGTGGAGGAACTGCCGCGCGACGCGGCCGCCGGCAAGGTGCAGCGACGGCTGCTGGCCCAGACCCCCGTCATCGAGTGGGTGTCTCTCGCGTGACGAGCGACCTGGCCGAGCCCGACACCAGCGTGCTGCCCGGCTGGGCACGGGACATGACCGACCTGCACACCCACGCTGCCCCGAGCCTGCTGCCACGCCACGGCGACGACGCCCAGACCGTCGCGGCCGAGCGCAGCGTCGGTTTCAGCACTGTGGTGCTCAAGTCGCACGAGGGCAGCACCGTCGAGCGGGCCGCGATCGCCGGGCCCGGGGTGTGCGGGGGCATCGTCCTCAACTCAGCGATCGGCGGTGCCAATCCAGATGCGGTCGAGGTCGCGGCTCGGCTGGGTGGTCGCGTGGTGTGGATGCCGACGGTGTCCGCCCGTACCCACAAGCGGGGAGCCAGCTCTCCCGAGCTGGCGGTGCACCGCGGCTTCGAGCTCGGACCGGTCGACGTGGTGGACGACGGTGTGCTCCGTGCCGAGTGGCACGACGTGCTCGACGTCATCGCGGCCCACGATCTGCTGCTCGCCAGCGGGCACCTGTCCGCGGACGAGACCGTCGTGCTGTTCCGGGAGGCCCGCGCGCGTGGCGTGCAACGCCTGCTGGTCAACCACCCCATGATGGCGTTCCTGGGCTGGAACACCGAAGCGGCCTCGGTCCTTCGGGGACTTGATGCTCGGCTCGAGCTGGGCATCCTGCCCGATCTGCTCGGCGACGCCGACCATCGCAGCCTGCTGCTGACGCGCAGCTACCCCACGTCCCTGCTCGCCTTCGGTGGCGACCTCGGCCATGCCCAGCATCCGTCACCGTCAGCGACGGTGGCGCCATGGCTGCACGAGCTGCAGCGGCGCGTCGGCGCCACGGTCGCCGCAGCCATCATGACGACCCAGACGAAGGAGCTGCTGCTGCCATGAGCACCATCGCCCTGCTTCCCGGCGACGGGATCGGTACCGAGGTCCTCGACGGACCCGTCACCTACCTGAGGCAGCTCGAGCGCGACGGACTACCGGTGCGCGTCACGGGCCCGTTCCCGTACGGCACGACCGGCTGGGTGCAGACCGGGTCGACGCTGCCGCCAGAGACCATGCAAGCATGCCGCGAGGCTGATGTGGTGCTCTCCGGTGCCGTGGGCACGCATCCAGCAGTGTCGTCCGAGGACTGCCCGAACCCCGAGGCCGCGCTCATCGCATTGCGCCACGAGTTCGACCTCCGCGTCAGTGTCCGTACCGTGCGAGTCCCTGGTGACGACGACGTCGTCATCGTGCGCAACATCACCGGAGGGGCGTACGCAGGCCCCGACCAACGCGTCGAGAGCGACGGCACCGGGTGCGCGGAGGACCGGATCGTGCTCGACCCGGCAAAGGTGCAGGAGGTGCTCGATATCGCCATCGAGCAGGCACGAGCCAAGCCGGGTCGTCGAGCGATCAGTGTGGACAAGGCCAGCGTGTACGCAACCAGTCGCCTGTGGCGCCGACTTTCCCTGTCCACCAGCGCTTCCACCGGGGTCAGGCTGGAGAACCTCAACGTCGATCGAGCTGCTTACGAGCTCGTCAAGCACCATGAGCTTCCCGGTGTCATCGTCACCGAGGGCCTGTTCGGCGACATCCTCAGCGACATCGTCTGCGCGCGAGCTGGGTCGCCGGCGCTGTGCGGTTCCGCGACCATCAACCCCGGGCGCGGCTTCGGCAACGGGATCACCGCCCTGTTCGAACCCGCACATGGGTCCTCCCCCCACCGCACCGGAAGCCGGCGGTCGAACCCGACCGGCGCCTGGCTCGCCCTCGCCGACCTGCTGGCCTGGTGTCCCGACCTCAGCGGACTCGGCCTGCATGCCGAAGTGCGCTCAGCGCTCGACCAGGTGATCACGACTGCTCCGCCCACCTACGACCTGGCTCCACCGGGTGCGGCGACGATCGACCTGGACGAGTTCAACGAGCGTGTGTTCGAGGCGCTGGGTCACCAGCCGACGGCCGTGACCGTTCCCCCGCAACAAGTTCCGCCATCGTCCCAGGAGGCCCGGTGACCGCACTGTTCAGCCAGCTTCACCACGTGTGCATCGTCGTCCACGACATCGACGCGTCTGTCGCGTACTACGAGAACCTCGGGATCGGACCGTGGCAGCCATACCCGCCGCTGACCCAGTACACCACCCTGAACGCGCCCGACAAGGACGCCGTGATGAAGCTGAAATACCGGTTCGTCAACCTCGAGAACGTGCAGGTCCAGCTGTGCGAACCACCGCAGGACGACTGTCCGCAGCGACGGTTCCTTGACACCCGTGGGGAGGGAGTCTTCCAGCTCGGGTTCGAGGCACCCATCGACGCCGGAACCGGTGCGGGTGAGGCGCTCGGGCTGCGAGTGCTGATGAGCGGACGCCGGGACAACGGCACCGGATTCACGTACTTCGACACCCTCGACGACGCCGGCGTCATGTGGATGATCCGGCAGACCGAGCCGCAGCAGCCATGAAGGTCTCTGCCCGCCGGACTCTGACGCCTGCGGCGAGGCGTCGGGTCAGGTGCGGCGCAGAGTCACCATGTCCTGGAACTCGCGGCCGTTGGCGTCTGCCGTATGGCCCTCGACCCAGTAGCCGAGCTCGACTTCGACGACCTCGAGCCCGGCCTTGCGGGCCATGGTCACGACATCCTGCGTCGGGTATCCGATGGCCCGCAACGGGTCCTCGGCCAGCATGAACCGCGTCCCGTCGGTGCCCTGCAGCCTTAGCGGGTATTCCGAGTCGTCGGACGCGACGGCGGCGAGCCGCTCGTCGTCGAACAGCAGCCAGGTCGTGACCGCGACCCCGCCGGGCCGCAGTGCACGGGCAATTTCGCTCAGGTAGTGCTCCACGGTGCTTCGGTAGAGATGGGTGAACACCGAGAACAGCGCACACACCTCGATCGACGCGCTGGCTGCCGGGAACGGTGTGGTCGCCGGGTCGAGCGTGCCCTCTGGGTTGTACCGCTCGTTGCGGACGTCGAGCAGCGCGAACACGAACCGGGGGTCGACGTTGGTGACCACCGCAGAACACCACGCGATGTGGCGGCGCAGGATGTCGAAGCCCAGGTAGGTCCCGGTGAACTCCTGGCGGTCGAGCAGCCCGACGGCAAGCCGGCCGTAGCCGCAGCCGACGTCAAGCACGTCGGAGGTGTCGTGCAGGCCGTTGCGAGCGAGCACGGCGACGAGCGTGCGGGCCGTCGTCACGAATGATGCGTCGGTGTCCTGCATGAATCGGATCGTCTGTGGGGGCACCGGCAGTCGGCCGTTCCAGGTGGTGGTAGCGACGTCGGCCCGGAGCTGCTCCGCCCACTGCCGGGACGGGTCGCTGAGGAGGCCTTCTGACCCCGCGTTGGTGGGTGCGACGTCGGCCCGGAGCTGCTCTGCCGACTGCCGCGACGGGTCGCTGAGGAGGCCTTCTGACCCCGTGCGGGTGGCCGCCTCGATGGCGCGCGCGACCTGATTGAGCTGGCGGCTGGTACGCCGCAGGTTCAGCACCACGATCACCTGCAGACCGGCCAGCAGCAGCACAGCAAGGCCGACGAGGATCGACGAAAGGGCAGCGACTCCGGCGACGGCCGCGGCACCACCGGCAAGCACGGCGGCGGCGAGGGCAATGAGGGCAGCGACGGAGACGGTCTGTCTGGCCCCAACTCTCACGCGGCGGACGCTACCAACGCACCCCCACCCTGTCCAAGGGCCCGCCACGAGGTCCTGACAAGTTGGCGCTCTGAAAGGTCGGCGCCCGCAAGTGCGGTGTCCGCCCCAGCCTCGTGCCGCTAAGGACCCGACTGTGGGGTGCGCCTCCGATTTGCGAGGTACATCTGTAGAACGGGCTTGTAGTGAATCCACTACCGTACTAGGTTTGCGTCGTGCCTTCAGCTTCGGCCATCCCGACCGGTGACGGCCCACGGCGCTACCGGTCGCCGCGCCGCGCGCAACAGGCAGAGCAGACGCGAAACGAGATCATCACCGCGGCGACCCGACTGTTCACGGCGAACGGTTGGGCGGCCACCGGCATGCGCGATGTCGCCCGCGAGGCGGGAGTGGCCACCGAGACGGTGTACGCGCACTTCGCGTCGAAGACCGGCCTGCTGCAACGGGCGATGGACGTTGCGGTCGTCGGCGACGTCGCCCCCGTCGCGTTGGCCGAACGGCCCGAGTTCGCGGCACTCGCTCAGGGTCCGCGGGCCGACCGGATCGCTGCCGCGGCCAGGCTGCTGACCGAGGTGAACCAGCGGACCTCGGGATTCGCCAAGGTGTTGCGGGAAGCCGCCCCGACGGACCCAGTGATCGCGGAGATGCTTCACGCCGCCCGCGAACGTATTCGGGTCGACATTGCCTCGGGGGCGGCCGCTGTGATGGGTCGAAAGCCGACCCGGCTCGAGCGCGACGGCCTGTGGGCGCTGCTCAGTGTGGAGGTGTACCTGCTGCTGGTCGAGGAGTCGGGCTGGAGCATCAGGCAGTACCGGACGTGGGCAGCAGAGATGTTGGACCGCGAGATCCCCTATCCCCAGCAGGTTCCGATCAGATTGAGGTCGCGATGAAGACCGATCCGAACGCACCGGCCGACACGGCCATGATGGGCATCACCCACTCGGCGTTGCGTCGCGACCTGACGCGTACCGCGACCGCACTCAACGCCCAGACCCCACCCTTTGACCCGCAGCGGACGGCTCTCGCCGCGCACCTGGCCTGGATGATGGACTTCCTGCAACGCCACCACGAAGGTGAGGACACCGGTCTGTGGCCGCTGGTCCGATCGATGGACCCTTCCGCTGGTGACCTCCTCGGTCGGATGGAACACGACCATGCCCAGATCGCACCGCGGATGGAGGCGCTGAGCACCGCCACCGGACGATACGCGGGCGACGGCTCCGCTCCGTCTCGGGAGGATGTGATCGCGGCGCTGGCCTCGCTGCGCGCGGTCCTGGACCCGCACCTGGCCCGCGAGGAGACCGAGATGATGCCGATCGTGTCCAGGGCGCTGACCAACCAACAGTGGGAGAGCTTCAATCAGGAGCACTACATCAAGCCGAAGTCCAAGAGCGAGCTCGGGGAGGAGGGTCACTGGCTGATCGACAGCATCGACCCCGCTGGCTACACGATCGTTGTGGGCACTGTGCCACCGATCCCGCGCTTCGTCCTGCTCCACGCCTTCGCGGGGCGGTACGCGCGGGCCTGCGCGGCCCGCTGGGGGCCAGCGGTTTCGATCAAACCACTACCCGCGTAGAGCACCGAGGTCGCCTCGAGCGAAGGAGGTGGTAGTTACATCCCGACGTGAAACGGCATCTGACGCGGGTCGGCAACCGGGACGCCGTATGGCTCTACGGAGTCCTCGACGAGCGAGTGTCGAGCGGTAGAAGGGGCGTTCACGTCCTGGTCATCACCACCTCGGGACGACTAACCGGGGTTCAGCATTCCACCTGCGTCCGCTACCTCGACACACCCGGAGGGTTCGTGGTGTGGGGCACCGGTTCAGGCTCCCCCAGAGACCCCGACTGGTTTAACCCCACGGCCATCTGGCTGCGTCGTGTTTCGCCGAGGCCTGTGGATAACCACGATCCCTCCCTATCGGAGCGTCGTACGCTCCCCTCCATGTCACGCGATCAGACGAACGACGACTTCTTTGTCGATGCCAACGGCTGCCTGGCGGAGCGCGTCAACCTAGACGGCCAGGAGGTGATCGTCCACTACGACGACATCCCGGAGTCAGACATCACGTGTGTCAACGGCATCCGCATCACGACTGCGTTGCGCACGGTCATCGATCTCGCGCCGGAACTTGGGAAGACCGAACTCGAGCAGATTGTCCGCGAGTGCCTTGACCGGAGGTTGTTCACTCCCGAAGAGGTAGCAGAGCGAGTTGCCCGGCCCGACATGTGGACTCGTCCCGGAGCGAAGTTGCTTCGGCAGGTCGTCAGCGATCTCAGTGGAACGACTTGAGACTGCCGTTGTGGCGTCTGCACCACGGTCTCGGACAGCCTCGCCCGGGTTGCGCTGTTTCCGGCGACGTACACCGCCACCCAGAACGTGACCGATCGAACATCGGAGAACACTTGTCGCGGGTTGGATCAGGCGGACTTGGCGCGGTTTTCGATATGGCGCTTGCGGGCGGCCTTGCGCTCGAGAGCTCTGATATCCGATTGATGTCTAGAACAGCTCCGGTCGGACGCTGGTTGGTACGGCCTGCACCACCACCTCGCCGACCTCCGCCGGACTCAGGTGGCCCGGCCAGGAGGAGCGCGGTGTGATTCGCACTGACATCTCCGAGCGGATGGGTTAGCCGTCGTTGCGTGCCGCAGCGGCGACGCTTATCTACGTCCGTGCTGCGTGGGGGCGGTGCGGACGTGTGCGCGTTCACCTTGCTTTTCGGGCGGGGACGCAACCGGCATGCGGACATCGGTTGGCGGTTCCACAACCATCCGCCAACCTCACGCAACTCCACATCTCGACCCGGGGCTGACCGAGGGGATGCCCACCGCGCTCCTCTGCAACGACTTCAGTCGAGCGACCAACGACCCTGTGTCTTTTCACCGCCAACGCCCGTCGAGCGGTCGCTGGCTGATCTGAGCATTCCCGTTGACCGATCCCGCAGCGGGCACCATCTATGAAGACCGGGGTGGGCTCGCGTCCTGGACTCCGAGGTAGTGGGCCAGCGCGAGTTCGACCTCTGCGAGTTGGTCCCGGGTGAGGTAGTCGACAGGGTCGCCTACGACGTAGTCCACGTCGATCGAGCGGATCTGGTCGACCAGCATTCGCGTCAGTCGACCGGCGACTTCGAGCTCAGGACGATGGACGGATGGGCCGGCCGAGGTGGAGGTAGGAACCACGGTGACGACGGACAACGGCGAGTCCGAAGGGGAGAGGATCAGGCCCAGGCGCTTGCCACCCTGCTCGTGGCTGCGCGGGCGACCCAGGTCGACCCGGTAGACGGCCCCCCGGATCACCAGGCCTCTGACTCCGAGTTCACGTCCTCGCCCTTCAGTGCCTCAGCGTCTGCTCGGAACTGGGCCAACCAGCGTTCGTGATCTAGCAGCCGTAGCGCGCGGCGCAGCGTGTCCGAGGTGCTCTCGCCGGGCTGCCCGGCCTCGCGCAGGATGCGCTCGTCGTCCGGCGTCGGGCGAAAACCGATCGATGTGGACATGGCGCTCATCCTACCGCAGGTTTGACAAATGTTGAACACCCGCAGCTCGCTCGAGCTCGTGACCGGATCCGCGTGGGGCCGGGGTCCGACGTTCGCCGTGGGTGAGCGCAACCAGGCTCGGCGTCGCAACCGAACGAACTCCTCTGATCAGACGGTGATCACCTTGCATCTGATCTTCGCGCCAGAGCGTTCGATCCGGTGATCGGCGGTAAGCAGTGCGCTCCCATGCCGCTCGGCCGCCGCCACGTAGATCGCGTCGGCATAATGCAACGAGCCCTGAGCCAGGACCCACGCCCGGTGCACGTCGGACCACGGTGTCGCCTCGAGCAGGATCTCGAAAGACTCCGCGTCGCGCAGGGCCTGCACCAGATCAGCGGGCTGCAGGGGATGCCCTGGTCGGTTCGCGGCGGCTGCCAGCCCGGACATGATCTCAAACGCGAAGTGCCCCGGCGCGATCAGCGGCTCCGCGGCCGGCAGCGCGGCCAAAGCTTCACGAGCCGCGCTCCCCCGCGGCCCGGAATCGGCCACCGCGTCAATGACCAGCGACGCGTCGACGATCAACGCGCCGGCCCGTCGCCCAACTGCTCGGCACGTTCGCTGTCTGCGGCGGCGATGGCTCGCAACACCGCGTCCCGCTCCTCAGCCGGCACCTCGCGTTGAGTGCGCAATCGCTCCGAGGTTCGCCCGATCGCTGTCTGGCGCCTCAGGTACGCCGCCTGGGCGCGCACGGCTTCGCGCAAGTAGCCCTGTAGCGAGGTGCCCTGCGCGGCGGCGGCCGCCCGGATCTGGTCGAGATCCTCCGCCGGCACATCCCGGATCAGTACGTTCGACATTCAGAGATGCTATCAGCATTGCTATCAGCCATGCAAGCACTCGGTCCGGATGGGGACTGGCCCGCCCCGGCGGCGGTCTCAGGCACCCAACACCGCGATAGCCGCGCCCAGGAAACGTAGATCCTTTCCGCGCTGGGCACTGGCTCCCTCTTGCCCGCCGTCGGCTCCAGACCGACCTCGGTCAGGGCGCGCGTCAGCAACGCGGTCGCGTCCCGTTACCGTTCGGCGTCCACCACGCCCGTCTGTTCGGTGCTCGGTCAATACCGGACACCGAGCAAACAAGAACGTTGAATGAGCCGAAGGATTCTGAGCTCGGCGCAAACGCTCTCGAGGAGATCAGGCTCGTGTGTAAGCGTGGGAGTGGGAAGCGCTCGACGGAGTCATTAGTTGGACGGCGCACGGACTGTGGCCAGCAGCGTCGGCAAGTCCTGGCCCGGCCACGAACCGGTGAGGCTATAGGCGGCATCAGCATCTACCTCGACGTTGAGGTTTCGGAGTACGACCACCTCGAGGTCTCCGACCCTCAGCACGGTGACCGAGCCCTCGTCGCGCCGGCTCAACCCCTCGATACCAGGCACGGCGTTCCTCGGCGCGCCGCTCCCTCGCACCTGAACCTTGGGCTCAAGCGTCGTCTGCCGACCGCCCGACTCGACCTGCAGGTCGGCCTGGCGCCCGCCTGTGATCATCGTGGTGACGAGGGCACGCACGTACACCTCGTCTGTGCAGGCGTCGTAAACCCAACGCCGACCGAGGACCGAGTGCTCCATCGTCGTGATCAGCACGGCCGACGCCGACTCCAGCGCAGCGCCGCGATACGTCAGCGGCACCTGGAACACCTGACCGTCGGCGGTCCGTAGCAGGTGCGTCTCGATGCCGACCTCACCGACGGGATCGTCGAAGCGATAGGCGCCTATACCATGCAGCTCGCCACCCTCCACGCCCGCGGCCCAGGAACGTCCCGGGACCCAGGTGCGCAGCAAATCGATCTTCGAGGGAGCGAGGTCGGCATCGCCGTGAAGGAGGGCCATGGCTCGTACTTTAGGCACGTGCCGGCGAACCTGAGCATCAACCTGGCACTCGTCCGAACAACACCACGACGTCGATGACGGCGCCGACAGTCCATGCCGCACAACTCAGCGAGGAAGTAGGACGGGTCGGCGCGCTTGACGAACCCAGCCAACTTGCACGCACGCGTGACCCACACCGTGACGCGCCCCGATTTCAAGATCAGCGACGAGCATCATGTGCTGGTGAAAGCGAGCCGACACCTGGCTACCGGGTCAGGCTAGGTCGACGTCCGCGCTGCTTCTGGCTCCAGCCTCACCTCCTGCCA
>JANWJC010000101.1 GCA_025449595.1 Acidobacteriota bacterium
ACCGACCTGGACCGCTCCCCCGAGCTGGAGGAGGCGGTGTTCCGGCGCTTCCTGGCCCAGCAGAGCCGGTCGGTCGATGTCGCCGTCGTCACGACGCTGCTCAAGGAGTGGATGTCAGAGGACCGGCCCGGACCCGAGCTCGAGGAGAGTGCCCGCCGGGTCCTGGACCATCTCGTGCAGGCAACCCAGCTGCGCTTCCCCGTGGTCGGCGACCTCGCCCGTGGTGTGCGGTTCCGTTGGTTCGACCAGCCCGTCGTCGAGGACGCCCGCTCGGACGCCCTGGCGGGCATGCTCGACGAGCTGGAGTCGTTGGCGCACCTGTCAGAAGGACCGGACCGCGGCGCCCGGATCGAGTCGTTGGCGGCGATACCGGAACAGATCGTGCGGTTCCTGTCCGAGCGGATGCTGACCGGGACCCCGGCGGTGGAGCCCATGCTCGAGATCCTCACGCGCCGCCACTACCGCGAGTACCAGCTGCACGACCTCACTTCCCTGCAAGAAGCTGGCCGCCCGTCCGTGGTGGCCGACTACACCCTGGACGAGCGGCCCACGCATGTCGTGACGACCCTGGGCAGGTTCGACGAGCTCGACGACGCCGGGTCCAGGGACGGGCTCGTGTCCGCACTCTCGGCGCAGGTGGCGGCCCGCCCGCCGGGGCACGAGGCAGTGGTCGACCTGTACCTCGGCTGGCCCAGCGCCCCGGAGTCCGTGAAGGAGATGTCCGACACTCTTCAGGAGCAGGTGGCCCGGCTGCCGTTCTCGCAGGACGTGCGACGGGTGGCCGTCGCGGTGTGCGCCGTTCCGGGCCGGTCGGTCACGTACTTCACGTTCCGCCCCGTGGGCGGCCGGATCGTCGAGGACGAGCTGGTCCGTGGAGTCCACCCCATGGTAGGTCGACGCCTGAACCTATGGCGGTTGCGCGACTTCGACATCACCCGGCTCGATGCTCCCGAGGACGTCCTGCTGTATCACTGTGTCGCGCGGAACAACGCGTCCGACCAGCGGCTGGTCGCGCTGGCACAGATCCGGCAGTTCACGGTCGTGCGCGACGACCTGGGCCGGGTCGTGTCGCTGCCGTACGCCGAGCGTGCCGTGGCGAACTGCCTCGAGGGGATCAGGCACGCCCGGGCCGCCCGGGGAGCCGCCGGCGCCCGCCTGGACATGAACCACGTCTGGCTGCACATCTGGCCAGTCGTCGATGCGCAGGTTGACGAACTCGCTGCGCTGCAACGCATCATCGCGCCACTGACGGTCGGAGCCGGTATCGAGGAAGTGCTCGCACAGGCGTCGATCGCCACCCCCGACGGAGTCTTCCCGATCTGCGCGCGGTTCTCCTACCAGCTCGGGGCCGGTGTCGTGTCCTCGGTCGAGCCGCCTCCCACCGAGCTGCTGAAACCACTCGACGACTATGCCCAGAAGCAGCTGCGGGCGCGCCGGCGCGGCAACGTCTATCCGTACGAGCTCGCGGAGATGGTCGCCGGCAAGGACGGCAGCTTCGTCGAGTACGACCTGCTGGCAGGCGATCGGCTCGAGCTCGTCGATCGGGCGTACGGAGGCAACAAGGCCGGGCTGGTCGTCGGACTCGTCACGACCAGCACGGAGCGCAACCCCCAGGGCATGACCCGCGTCGCCCTGCTCGGCGACCCGACGATGGCACTCGGCGCCGTGTCGGAGGCCGAGTGCGCACGCGTCATCGCCGCGCTCGACCTCGCCGAGACCCTGTCCGTCCCCCTCGAGTGGTACGCCCTGTCCGCGGGCGCCCGCATCTCCATGGACTCCGGTACAGAGAACATGGACTGGGTGGCCAAGGCCCTCAAGCGCATCGTGGAGTTCACACAGGCCGGGGGCGAGATCAACGTCATCGTCGCCGGGATCAACGTCGGTGCCCAGCCGTACTGGAACGCCGAGGCCACGATGCTGATGCACACCAAGGGCATTCTCGTGATGACGCCGGACAGCGCGATGGTGCTCACCGGCAAGCAGTCGCTCGACTTCTCCGGCGGTGTCTCGGCCGAGGACAACTTCGGCATCGGCGGCTACGACCGCGTGATGGGGCCCAACGGGCAGGCGCAGTACTGGGCGCCGACGCTGGCCGCTGCCCAGGAGCTCCTGATGCAGCACTACGACCACTCGTACGTGGTCCCGGGCGAGGACCGGCCCAGGCGCACGACCACCACGGACCCCGTCGATCGAGACATCAGCTCCTTCCCGCACTCGGTGCCGGACAGCGACTTCACGACTGTCGGCGAGATCTTCTCGCTGAGCACGAACCCCGACCGCAAGAAGGCTTTCGACATCCGCACGCTGATGCGCTCGGTGATCGATCAGGACCACCCGCCGCTGGAGCGGTGGGCCGGGATGGCCGACGCCGAGACGGCGGTCGTGCTCGACGCGCACCTGGGCGGGTGGCCGGTGTGCCTGGTGGGTATCGAGTCGCGCTCGGTCCCCCGCCGTGGTTTCCCGCCCTCGGACGGACCGGACACGTACACCGCGGGAACGCTCTTCCCCCGCTCGTCCAAGAAGGTCGCCCGGGCGGTGAACACCGCCAGCGGCAACCGGCCGCTGGTCGTCCTGGCGAACCTGTCCGGCTTCGACGGCTCACCGGACTCGATGCGCAACCTGCAGCTGGAGTACGGCGCCGAGATCGGGCGGGCGGTCGTCAACTTCGTAGGTCCCATCGTGTTCTGCGTGGTGTCGCGATACCACGGCGGAGCGTTCGTCGTCTTCTCCAAGGCGCTGAACCCCAACATGACGGTGCTCGCGGTGGAGGGCTCGTTCGCGTCGGTGATCGGTGGGGCCCCGGCCGCCGCTGTGGTCTTCTCGCGCGACGTCGATGCCCGGACGACGGCGGATCGCCGCGTGAGCGACCTGGAGGCGCGGGTGGCGCTGGCGTCCGGTGCGGAGCGTGCCGCCCTCGCCACGGAACTGGCCCAGACACGCACCAGCGTGCGGGCGGAGAAGCTCGGCGAGGTGGCCTCGGAGTTCGACGGCGTCCACAGCATCCAGCGGGCAGTGACCGTGGGATCGGTCGACGCCGTCATAGCGGCCCACGAGCTGCGACCCGAGCTGGTGGCAGCGGTCGCTCGCGGCCTGGCGTCCGCCGGCTGACCGGTCGACCCTCGACCCTCCTGCGTCCCTCGGCAGCGTGAGCCGGGAACGCCGCCACCGCCCGGGGCGTCCCAACCAAGGCGGGCTCATGCATGGAGGTGCTGGTGCCGGGGTCGACAGAGGTGTCGGACGACCGAGACGTACGCCCCCACCTCGTCGCGGCACCACCAACCCTCGCAGCCGGCGATACGACCTTCCTGGAGCGCCGACCCCTCGGCGCGCTCTGGTTGGCACCGGGACTGTTAGGGGCTGCAGGCGCCGCCTGCTGGAGCACGAGCCCGGTCATCGGCGTCACGTTGGTGGTGCTCGGGGTCGTGCTCGTGTGGCGACGCCGGGTGCCCACGCACGTCGCTGTGATCGCGGTGTCGGTCGCGTACCTGGCCCTGTGGTGTGCGCTTGGCCTTGTCGCGGCGATCAGCCATCTGCCGATGTTCACCACCTCGCTCGGCTGGTGGCTCGGCTGGGCAGCGGTCACCGGCGCGGCCGTCGTGATCGGAGGCCGCCCGCTGGCCTGGGTCGCGGCGCGGCGCCCGGTTCTCGGTGCGAACACGCCCGGCGGCCCGGATGTTGGCCTCACTCGGATACACGGGCCGGCGCGCTGGGCCTTCGCACCCGCAGCCGCGTTCGCGCTTCTCGCCTCGTTCCAGTCGCTGTCGGCCGAGCTCGCCGGTCGCTGGCTGACCCTGGCCACCGACCCGATGCAGCTGATCCTGCTCATGCAGCAGATGGGGCGGGAGGGGGCGCTGGAGTACGGCCGCAACCTGGGCACGTCCGGCGACCTGGCCGGCGAGGTGTACCCCAAGGGCCTGCACTGGTTGATCACCGCCTCTCTCGGTCCGGCGACCGACCCATCGGCTGCCTCGCCGGAGACGTTGGCCCTCTACCTACGCACCTTCGCCGGGTTCATCTGGCTCTCGGTCGCCCTGTTGCTGTGCCTGGCCGCGGGGCTGTTCCTCGCCGCCGCCAGGCGCTGGGACCTGCGCACCGGGACGGCGCTCGCCTCGACCGGCTGGCTGACCGCACTGCTGGTCTGCGTGGCGCAGTTCGGGGGCGTCGTCGTGGTGCAGGGCGCCGCTGCCTCCGCGCTTGCCGTCGGCTGCGTATGGGCCCTGTGGTGGACCGCGCTCGTCCAACCACGCGTCCGGATCGTCACCGCCGTCGTGTCCTCTGCCCTGTTCGTCACAGCGAACATGTGGCAGCCGATGGTGCCGGTCATGCTCGTGGCCGGCGCCGTCCTGCTCTGGCCACAGCGTCACGGGATCCGACGGTGGCTGCGCACCAGCCTGGTCCGTGGGTGGCCGGCCGTCGCCGCGGTCGCCACAGTGGGCACGCTTGCCGTCGCGGTGACGGCGAGTCCGGTGACAGCCCTTCTGCTGGCCGGGGGTGCGTCGGTTGCCGCCATGCCCGGCGGGATCCAGAAGCCGTTCCTTCCCTCCGTCGGCGTGGAGATCGCACTTGCCCTGGCGGTGCTCCTTCGTTCTCGCGATGGAGGCCACCGCCAGCTCCTCGCGACGATCGCCGGGGTCGCGGCCGCGACGTCGATCGTCTGGCTGATAATGGCGATCGCCGCCGGCGTACAACCCTTCGCCTACTACCCCTCAAAAGTATTGTGGTTCCTCACGCTTTCGGGATGGCCGTTCGTGGCGGGCGCACTCGGCATTGCCACGACCCACGCCAGTTCCTGGCTGTCCGGTCGCCGCCACCCGGTGCGCTGGATCACGTCGAAGGCGCCAGCCGCAGTCGCTTGTTCAGGTCTCGCCCTGTTGAGCATCGTGTTCTGGTGGGGGTGGCGGTTCCCGTCACAGCTCGTCGCCGCGGCCACCGGAAACCTGACGGCATCGGTACCAATGGCTCTGAGCGGCCTGCCGGTCCTGCCCGGCGGGTACTACATGCCGTACCTGCTCGGCCCGGCCACGGACCGCACGAGGACCCAGGAGTACGAGGCCGCCAAGATCCTGGCGTTCCGGTTCGGCACCCCCTATCTGCCCTGGGGTACCCAGGTGCCCGTCTGCCACATCCTGCGGTCCCGCTCCCCCGTGGTGCTCGTCACCACCCAGACGCGAGCCATCGTGTCCAGCGCCCTACGCGACGCACACTGCACGCTCACCGGTTGGCAGATGCTGCAGATCCCGCTCCGGGTGTCACCCGCAGTCAGGTTCGAAACCTCGCCGCACCCGCGTTATCGTGGCTGAGCACGACACGGTGACACCAGGCCAACGCATGATCTGTGTCCGACAAGGAGTTTCTGTGGTTGATCGGTCAGTGCCCGCGCTGACGAGACGGACAGTGATGGCCCTGGTGGGAAGCGCTGTCGCCGGGATCGCGGTGGCCGGGTGCGCGGACAACCAGAGTCGGGCCGCCGTCACGACCAGCCCTCGACCACTGCCCCCGACACCGCTGGGGAGCGGGTCTCCGTCTCCATCGACAACCAGCGCGCCGACCAAGCCGGTCGTCCCAGTGGTGCCGGGGACGCTGAGCACCCCGATCAGCGTCCGCACCAAGCCGGTGTTCAAGGTGCATGACATCCTCCCGAACGCCCCGCGCAATGCCATTGCGCTCACCATCGACGACGGGCCGGTGCCGTACTGGACCCCGAAGGTGCTGAACGTCCTAGAGCGCTTCAACGTGAAGGCCACGTTCTGCACGATCGGGGCGCAGGTGCACGGTAGGCCGTGGCTCCCGCGGGCCATCGCCTCGGAGGGTCACGGGCTCGCGAACCACAGCTATCGACATCCGCTGGACCTGGCCCGGCTGCCGCCGGCCAGGATCGAGCAAGAGGTGGCGCGGGCCTCGGAAGCCATCCACGACGCCACCGGCGTCGCGCCCAAGCTGTTCCGCTCCCCCGGCGGGAACTGGACGACAGAGGTCCTGACGATCTCCGCGCGGAACGGGCTGCTCCCGATCGACTGGGACATCGACCCGGTGGACTGGTCCAGACCAGGTGTTCCGCACATCACAGAGAAGCTGCTGAAGGCCAAGCCCGGCGACATCCTGCTCTGTCACGACGGCGGCGGGGACCGCAGCGAGACCGTCGCCGCGCTCACGGTCGTGCTGCCGGCGCTGAAGGCGCGCGGACTCGAATTCATCCGCATCTGAGCCGGCGGACCACCAGCGTTCGGCCGCTCACCGAGGGTTCCCGGCGTGTCCATCGCAGGATCCTGGCTCCGTCAGGGCACGATGGGCTCGGAGCAATAACCATGCGGTACTGAGCGCTACGCCCGGTTCAGGGCCCGCATGGAGGACGGGCCCCTCGATGTATGAGATCGAGGGGCCCGTCTGCACCGCATTCCCGGCCACGCACAGCGCCGAGGCGCCGCACGCAACCACGTCCGTGGTGCCACCATCTGGCGGCGAATCCGCTGGTCCACCGATTTCTCGGCTTCCCCGCGTCTCGGACCTTGCGGCCCGTCGACTCGCCTGCCTTGCTGGTGGGGTATTTGTATTCGCAGCTGGCGTTACGGCGCAAGGGTTTCCGGAAAGTTTTTCTGGAGATCCAAGCTGTACACAGCTTATGCACCGAAACCAGCTCGTGACCCCCAGGTTGTCCCCAGAAGTGTCCACAGCCCGGGCCTCGCGAGCCGGTCATCTCCGGGACTCGGCCAGTAGCTGGCGTCCGGCACCCGACCCCCTGTCTAGGCTGGCGCCATGACCGACCAGGGCACAGGTCCCACCCCCGGTAACACTGACCCCTCGACCGCGGCTTCCCCGAAGGCGGCCGACCGGATCGTGTGGGTGGACTGCGAGATGACCGGGCTGTCGCTGCAGCACGACGCCCTTGTCGAGGTGGCTTGCATCGTCACCGACGCAGAGCTCACCGAGCTCGACGAGGGTGTGACGATCGTCATCCGCCCCCCGGATGATGCGCTGGCCCAGATGCCCGAGATCGTCCAGGTCATGCACACGACGTCGGGCCTGATCGAGGAGATCCCCCACGGCACCACCCTTGCCGCGGCCGAGGCCGAGCTGTTGGCGTACGTCCGGTCCCACGTCACGGAGCCCGGCAAGGCCCAGCTCGCCGGCTCGAGCGTGTACGTCGACCGCGGCTTCCTGGCGCGCGACATGCCCGATCTCGACGGCTGGCTGCACTACCGCCTCATCGACGTGTCGTCCCTGAAGGAGCTGGCGCGGCGGTGGTATCCGCGCATCTACTTCAACAGCCCGCCCAAGAACGGCGGCCACCGGGCGCTCGCGGACATCCGCGAGTCGATCGCCGAGCTGCGCTACTACCGCGAGGCCATGCTCGTGGCACCGCCTGGCCCGGACACCCCCAGCACCCGCGCCATCGCTGCCAGGCACGTGGTGACCCCGGCCCGTACCGCCTGACGAGCCCCATCCACGCGGGAAACAGTGCCCGCCGGGACGCCGGCCTGGGCCCGGTATAGTTCTTGCGATCGCGGCCAGAACATGCTGACCGCGGTCGCTTGGTGGGCGTAGCTCAGCTGGTAGAGCTCTCGGTTGTGGTCCGAGCGGTCGCGGGTTCAAGTCCCGTCGTCCACCCCAAGGAGGACGAGAGCAGTCGAGCTTGCTCGAACTGCCGAGGACGACGCAGGGGTCGCAGGCGCAAAGCGCCGAGCACCCCAAGGAGGACGAGCGAGACCGAGTTCGCGGCCGTGGCTGCGGACGGACGAGACGTACGGCAGGCTCGTCGGCATGGGTGACGACGTCGGCGAGCGGACCTTCACGCGCGAGGATCGGCAACGTTACCGGCAGAAGGTGCAGCGCTGCCTCGACGTGTTCGCTCGGATGCTGGCCGAGTCCCGGTTCGACTTCGACGAACCGATGACGGGCATGGAGGTCGAGCTCAATCTCGTCGACGCCGACGGTCGGCCCGCGATGCGCAACGCGGAGGTCCTCGACCGGATCGACGACCCGATGTTCCAGCCCGAGCTCGGCCGGTTCAACCTCGAGATCAACGTGCCGCCGCGCAGCCTCGCCGGGGATGGTGCCGCCAGGTACGAGGCCGAAGTCCGCGACCAGCTCAACGCGGCGAACGACCGTGCCCTCGGGGCTGGCGCGGAGCTGGTGATGATCGGCACCCTGCCGACGCTGGGACCAGAACACCTGACGCACCAATCCATCAGCGCGAACCCGCGGTACGCCCTGCTCGACGAGCAGATGCTGCTGGCGCGCGGCGAGGACCTGCACATCGACATCCGAGGCCCGGAGTCGTTGGAGACGTGGGCCGACTCGATCGCCCCGGAGGCTGCGTGCACGAGCGTGCAGTACCACCTGCAGGTGAGCCCGGACAGCTTCGCGCAGCACTGGAACGCGGCCCAGTGCCTCGCGTCGGTCCAGGTGGCGCTGGCGGCCAACAGCCCGTACTTCCTGGGACGCGAGCTGTGGCGCGAGACCCGTATCGCGCTGTTCACCCAGGCGGCGGACACCCGGCAGGCCGAGCTGAAGGCGCAGGGCGTACGCCCCCGAGTGTGGTTCGGGGAGCGCTGGATCACGAGCGTGTTCGACCTGTTCGAGGAGAACACCCGCTACTTCCCCGCTCTGCTGCCGGTCATCGACCCGGAGGATCCGGTGCAGGTCCTGGAGAGCGGGGGCACGCCCACACTGCAAGAGCTCCGGCTCCACAACGGGACGGTGTGGCGCTGGAACCGGCCGGTGTACGACATCGTCGACGGCCGTCCGCACCTGCGGGTGGAGAACCGGGTGCTCCCGGCCGGCCCGACCGTCGTGGACATCATGGCCAACGCCGCGTTGTACTACGGCGCGCTGCGGATCCTGGCGGATCAGGACCGCCCGGTGTGGTCGCAGATCTCGTTCGCCACGGCCGAGGAGAACTTCATCCAGTGCGCGACCAGAGGCATCGACGCGACGGTGTTCTGGCCCGGGTCGGGTGAGGTGCCTGTCACCGAGCTGGTGCTGCGTCGCCTGCTCCCGATGGCGCATGCGGGGCTTCGGGAGTGGGGAGTGGACGACGCGATCCGGGAGCGACTGCTCGCAGTCATCGAGGGCAGGTGCACATCCGGTCGCAATGGCGCCACCTGGCAGCTCGCTCAGGTTCGCTGGCTCGAGTCCCGGGGGGCGGACCGTACCGAGGCCCTGCGCCAGATGACCCACCACTATGTCGAGCTCATGCACACCAACGCACCTGTGCACACCTGGCCGGTCGACTAGTCCGCGGACTCGGTCGTCGTGGTGAGCTGATCGAGCATCGCGACCGCTGTTGCGGCCAACACCTTGACTCCGTGGCCGATCGCAGCCTCGTCCACGTCGAAGGTGCTGGCGTGCAGGTCAAGTCGGGGTCCGGCCGGGGCCGTGGCGTGGACCCCGAGGCGGAAGTAGGACCCCGGCACCTTCTCGGTGTACCAGGAGAACGAGTCACCGCCCCACGAGTGCTCTGCGACGGCCACGGCGTGCTTCCCGAGCGCCTGCCGAGCACAGGCCGCCACGACGTCCGTGGCGGCCGGGTCATTCACGACCGGTGGGACCCCGCGATGGTGTTCGATCTCCCAGGTGGCGCCAGTGCCTTCCAGCGCGTCAGCGACTGCCTCCTCGACCAGACCGGGTGCCAGCGCCCAGGCGTCGCGATCCGGGGTCCGCAGCGTCCCGCGCACCAGACCTTCGGCCGGGATCACGTTGCCGGCGTCGCCGGCGTGGGCGCTGCCGAACACCAGCCGCAGGGAGCCGGGCCGGCGAGCCTCGAGCCGTACCGGCACCTCGGTGAGGATCCGACCCATCGCGCCCAGCAGATCGACAGTGAGGTGGGGCCGGGCGGTATGACCACCCGGGCCCTTGAGCCGGATCTGCACCAGGTCCGCGGCCGAGGTGATCGCACCGGGACGCACCGCTACGAGGCCGACGTCGAGCTTCGGATCGCAGTGCAGCCCGAAGATGGCCGCGACGCCGTCGAGCCAGCCCTCGGCCACGACATCGACGGCGCCGCCAGGCACGCTCTCCTCGCTCGGTTCGAAGATGAGCCGGACCGTGCCCGTCACCGCCGACCCGGTCAGGACCCGCAGCAGCGCCATGGCAACACCGAGAAGGACGGTGGTGTGCACGTCGTGCCCGCAGGCGTGCGCAACCCCGTTCACGAGAGAGCGGTACGAGACCTCCTTGCCGTCCGGCATGGCCAGGGCGTCGATGTCGGCTCGCAGTGCCACCACGGGATCTCCGGCGCCGATGTCACACACCAGCCCCGTGCCGCAGCGCAACCGGACCGGGCGCAACCCGAGGGCCGACAGCTGTGTCAGCACGGCCTCGGTGGTGGCGTACTCCTGGCCGCTCAGCTCGGGGTGGGCATGGAGCTGGCGCCGGAACGCCACCAGGTTCGCACTGTGCTCGTCGAGCACCTGCTCGACGGCCGAGAGGGTGGCGTTCACAGACGAAGGGGGCGGCACGCCCGCGAGCCTACGAGCCGGGGCCGGCAGCGGCGATCCCCACCCGGAGTTGCCTACTGTGGCGGCAGGGGCCAGGCTTGTCCCATCAGGCCGGTGGCCCGGGCGACGTCCCCCCGCGTCCGGGTCACCACTGATTCCCCCCATTCGGAGCCTCAAGCCTTACGCATCAGTCTGATTACTCTTAGTAGTTTGATAGGTACGGAGCGCGACACGCCGAGAGCAGCTCGCCTGAGCGGACCCGCCACCCTTTCGGCGCACAATGTCAACGAGCGAACTGCCCGATGCGATATTTGTGCGAAGGGACGAGAAGCCGTGACAGCCATGTCTGTGGTCGCCGAGAACGCTGAGCCGAGCAGGGGCGAGCCCACTGCGGTCATGGCCCTGCTGGAGCGCGGCATCCCCCTGACGCTGTTGATGGACCTGCTCGATCCGTTCGGGCCGAGGTCGGAGGAGATCCTGCGAACCGAGGGCACCGACGCGGCGTAGCCGGCCCGGATCTGCGGTCGAGGCGGTTTCGTTGCGGACCTCTTCGTTTGGTACTGTCCACGGGCACCATGCGCCGCTAGCTCAATTGGCAGAGCAGCTGACTCTTAATCAGCGGGTTCGGGGTTCAAGTCCCTGGCGGCGCACACATCTGACCTGCTGAGATGCTTCCTCAGACGTCCTCTCGCGAGGATCCGGACGCGATTTGCTAGGGCTTTCGCTAGGGGCGTCCATGGGGTAGGCGTCGCTCTTAGGGTCGGGCCCGAGGCAATGGCCGGTTTGAGGCTGGCGAGACGCCCGTCCGTCTGGTAACGCGCCGAGCGGCTAGGCGGTGAGGGGTCCGGCCGTCGAAGCCGGTCGTCCGGGCCTCGAAGGGACTCGACCCCGGAAAGGCCAGTTCGGGCAGCGGCGGTCCGGCGGTGGTCACAGTTGGCCCTCGTGCTGGTCCCGGCCCGGCTGTCGGAACGCGTGTCTCCCACGACGCGGACGGGATGGAGCGGTGGCGAATCGAGTTTCTGATGTGCCGCGTGGGCGAGCAATATCCGGCAGTATGTGCGGCTGCGATCCACGACGAGGGACAGGTGAGTCAGGGTGCCATTGTTCGGACGGCGAAAGGCCGAAACGCGGGCCGACAATGGTGGGGATTCGGCTGCCAGCGCCCTCCAACCCCTCCTGCTCGGAGACCTCCCACTCGATCAGTGGCCGCCTGAGTCGCCGCCCGATGAGGGAGAGCCTTGGGCGTCTTTCGTTCGGGCGAGGCAAGCACTCGCGGCCGGTCAGAGAGACGACGCTGTGGCTACCTGGCGGGGGATCGCAGATGCACCCGACTTGGAGTCTCGCCACACCCTGCAAGCGTGGACATTCCTGCGCGCCACCGGGGTGGTGCCCGATGTCGCGACGGCCAAAGTCGCTCTGGGCGTGGTCGTTGTGGTTGCCGTCACTGGTGGGCATGACACGTTGGCCGGTTATCGCGACGGGAGTGTTCGCTACCTAAACCACGCGGGCGGCGTCGCCGTGATTGACAGTCCGACTCCCGCAATGGCTGCGGCCAACGCCGAACTGACGACTGCGGGACAGGCGCTGGCCAACCTCATCGGGCCATGGCACGAACCGACGCTGCCGCTTGTACCCGCCGGTGCAACGCGGTTGATCGTTCTGACCCCCAGCGGACCACATTTCGGCCAGGCCACCTACGAACAACTAGACGCCGACCCGATGGCACAGCCAGTCCTCAACAGTGCCGTACGCCTCCTCCAGTTGGTCGTTGATCAAACGACTTAAGGGCCGCGCAACTAGCGCCGAAGTGCCGTTCGCGCTCGCACCTGGGCGGGTGAGTCCGGGTCCGGCTGGGATGACTCAGGGCGTCGATCGCGCGCTTCGCGGACGGGTCTCCCGCCTGCGGCCTCTACTTCCTGCCGGTTCGGCCCAGGGCCTCGCCGCGACCGGAGCGCCAATTGTCGCGATGCCGCGAGGATCTCAGAGCGAGAGACACCAGGGGAGCCGATCTGCCGATACGGCTCGCTACGTCCCGAACTTGCCCGTGGCCGGCTTGGACGCCCCTCGGTCACGTTGGTGGATCGCGTCCCGGCTGTGCCCGATCGACTTCATCGCATCCTTGACCTGCGCGATGGTCATTGCCGACGCCTCGATGCCGGCCAGCACCTTGGGCATGAGTGCATCGCTAGGCCGGTGCGGTCCCTACCGTTGTTGCCGAGGAAGTCAATGAAATCGAGCAGTTTGACCTGATCGTCTGGGAAGCAAATCCACGGGAAGTTCGCGCCCTCGTTGGCTCGTGCGCCTCTTCCGCGGGCTCGGCCGTGCGACCGTTTCGCCACCGGCCATGGCCAGGTGGCGGCGGCTCACGTGAGCCGTTTGTTTCGCGTCGGGGGCTGTCGGTGGTCGGGTCTAGCGTCGTGGCATGAGTATCAGTGAATTCCCGTTGTC
>JANWJC010000102.1 GCA_025449595.1 Acidobacteriota bacterium
ATCTGGCGACGTTGCGGCGGGAGGCGGACAACCTGTGCCTGCTGGATGGCACCCCGATCCCGGCTCCGGTGGGGCGGGAGCTGGCCCGCTCGGTGCGGGCCTGGCGTCGGGTGGTGACCGACCCGGTCACCGGGCACCTGCTCGACTACGGGCGCCGGGTCTACCTGCCGCCACCGTTGCTGCGGTTCATCCACGCCCGCGACGGGCTGTGTACAGCCCCGTACTGTCAACGACCCGCCACGAGGTGTCAGAACGATCACCGGGTGCCGTTCCCCGACGGCCCGTCCAACACTGCCGATTGTGGGTTGTTGTGCGATAGGCATCATCCGTTGAAGACCGACGGGTATGTGAGCATCACCGACGGTCACGCCGACGGGTCCATGACCTGGAACACCGCCTGGGGGCAACAGATCCATACCGAGCCCAGGCCGTACCTGGACACACCGAACCCACCGAGACCCCCGACCACGACTGACTACGACACCGGACCACCCGGCGCACCAGACCAGGCCGACGACGATTCCCAGGGCCCGCTACCGTTCTAGTCCGCGCTGCGTCCAGAGGCACTCGTCAGAACGATTCCCTGCTCGTGTGCTCGGCCGAATCACCTGAATCCGACTCGACGATCGACGGCATCCGACCCCCCGGATCGATCAGGGGAACCCCGAAACTGGGGATTTCTCCCCTGCCGGGGTAGGGCCCAGGGCTCATACCTTCGTGGTCATGGAGATCTGGGTCCTCGGGACGCTCGAGATCAGTCACATGGGTCGCCCGGTCGACATCCGTGGCGTGCTGCCGCGTCGACTGCTGGCGCTGCTGGCGCTGACCCCGGGCAGCGTGGTCAGGGTCGAGCAGCTGGTCGACGGGCTCTGGGGCGACGACGCACCGGCCGCGGCCGCGAGCGCTCTGGACTCCCACGTGGCGCGGCTGCGCCGCACCCTGCCCGCGCCCGACCTCGTTCGCGCTGTGGAGCACGGATACGTCCTCGATGTCGCCGCGGCGGACGTCGATGCACTCGTCCTCGAGCGCGAGGTTGCCCGCGGCAGCGCCGCCCTGGCCGAAGGCCGTCCCGACGAGGCAAGCACCGTGCTTTCCGATGCGCTGCGGCTGTGGCGCGGCAATCCCTACGCAGAGTTCGCCGGCTGCGATCTGTTGGCGGTCGAGGCTGGGCGGCTCGCGGGGCTGCGCCTTGACGCGCTCGAGCGGCGTATCTGCGCGGATCTGGCCCGTCCCGGGAGCGCTGCACCCGTGGCCGAGCTCGAAGCGCTCGTGCACTGGTACCCGATGCGAGAGTCGTTCTGGGCTCTGCTCATGTGGTCGCAGTACCGAGTCGGGAAGCAGGACGAGGCGCTGGCGTCGTACCGACGTGCTCGCGCGCAGCTCGCCCAGCAGGCCGGCGCCGAGCCGGGCCCGGCGCTACAGGAGCTGCAGCGGCTCATCCTCGCCCATGATCTGGAGCTGGAGGTGTCGGGGATCGGGACGTTCTTGCCGCAGTTCTCGCCCGACCGGGCCGGGCGTGACTCCTATCCTGGGTGCGTGGCACTCCTGGAGCGCACCGACCTGCTCGCGGCCCTGGCGAGTCTGCACGAGGAGGCGCTCGAGGGGTCTGGGCGTCTGGTGCTGGTGCACGGCGAGGCAGGCGTGGGGAAGTCGGAGCTCGTGCGCGCCTTCAGCGCTGCCGCGGCGTCGCGTGCGCGGGTGCTGTGGGGGGCGTGCGACCCGTTGTCCTCGCCCCGCCCGCTCGGCCCGCTGGTCGATGTCGCACCGCGCCTGGGCCCGCGAGTCGCCGAGCTGCTGGCCTCGGGCGAGCGCGACGGTCTTTTCGAGGCCGTGCTCGCCGTGTTCGAGGAGGGCGAGCCGACGGTCGTGGTCATCGAGGACCTGCACTGGGCCGACATGTCCACCCTCGACCTTGTCCGCTTCCTCGCGCGCCGCCTGGGGGACACCCACGCCCTCGTGATCGTCACCTACCGCGACGAGCAGCTGTCTCCGTCCAACCCGGTCCGCGTCATGCTCGGCGACATCGCGGCACAGCCGGTCGTGCGTCGGGTGGAGGTGCCGCTCCTGTCAGAGGCGGCGGTGGCAGAGCTCGCGCGGGACACGGGCATCGATCCGGTCGCACTCTTTCAGGAGACTGGCGGCAACGCGTTCTTCGTGACGGAGGTGGTCGCCTCCGGTGGCCAGCAGCTCCCTTCCTCGGTGCAGGACGCCGTCCTCGCGCGGGTGCACCGACTCTCGCCGCAGGCGCGGCTCGCGCTGGAGTCGGCGGCTGTCATCGGTTCGCGGGTCGAACCAGCTCTGGTGCGCACGATGGGCGGAATCACGGCGGACGCGGTCGACGAGTGCACGACCTCGGGCATGTTGCGCTTCCAGGCCCCGTCGTACGCCTTCCGCCACGAGCTCGTGAGGCAGGCGGTGCTCTCGGGTATCGCCCCAGGTCGCCTCGGTGCCCTGCACTGGCAGGCGCTCGAGCGGTTGCGCGAGCTGCCCATGTCTCCGCGGCCGCTCGCCCGTCTGGCCGAGCATGCCGAGATGGCTGGCGACGGGCCGGCCGTCCTGGAGTTCGCCGTCGCCGCCGGGGACGTCGCAGCCAGCCTCGGGTCGCACCGGGAGGCCGCGTTCCAGTACGGCCGTGCCATGCCGTTCGCCGACCTGCTCGACCGCGACGGTCAGATCGACCTGTTGCGCAAGCGTGCCAGTGAGTGCTTCCTCACCGACGAGCAGCAGTCCGCGATCGATGCGTGGGACCGGCTCGTCGTGTTCCTGCGGGCAGTCGATCGTCCGCGTGAGCTCGCCGATGCGCTCATCCGCAACGCTCGCTCGCTGACCACGGTCGGCGACCACGTGCGCTCACCAGCCGTGATCGAGGAGGCGCTGGCCGTCGTACAAGACCTGCCGCCGTCTCCAGAGCTCGCCGTGGCATTGTCGATGCACGCGCTGACCTGCGTGGGTGCGGACGACCCTGAGCGCGCGGTCGCCGAGGCCGAGAGCGCCGTGGCACTCGCGCGAGGGCTCGCCGACGTGCATGTGCTGTCATACACGCTCAACTCGTTCGCCTGCACCCTGGTCGACCTCGGCGACGACAGGGCCGAATCCCTGATCCGTGAGAGCATCGCGCTGGCCCTCGAGGAGGACCTCGATGACGATGCCGCCCGCGGCTACAACAACCTCGTCTATGTACTGCAGTCGTTCCGCCGCTTCGACGACGCGCTCACGGCGTTGGAGGACGGGATTCGGTACACCACCGACCATGACCTCAACGGATCGCTCCTGTGCCTGCTCGCGACCCGGCTGACGCTGCTGTTCGACCTCGGGGAGTGGCGCCCCGCCGAGGAGAGTGCGAACGACCTGCTCTTCGTGCGCAACACCTCACGGGCCAGCCGAATGGAACCCCTGTGCGCGCTGGGTCTGCTCGCAGCCCGTCGCGGAGATCGTGCTCTGGGCTGGCGGTTCCTGGACGAGGCACGAGAGCACATCCGCAACGCACATCTGCTCGAGTACGACGGTGTCGTTGCCGCGGCCCGCGGTGAGGCGCACCTGCTGGAGGGTGACGCCGATGCGGTGGATGCGGTGGTCCGCCCCTGGTACGACGAGGCAGTTCGCCTCGGTTCGCAGGACCATCTGGCGGCGCTGTCCCTCCTGCTCTGGCGCGCCGGACGGCTCTCGACGGCACCCGACCAGGCGTTGGAGGCGGCCCGGCTCTCGATCGCTGGCGAGTCGCGCGCGGCCGCGACGATGTGGGCGTCGGAGGGTTTCCCGTACCACGCCGCCTGGGCGTTGCTCGACAGCGACGACGAGGTCGACCTTCGGGAGGCGCGTGCCTCGTTCGAACGTCTCGGGGCCTCCGCGCTCGTCGAGCGCACCGATCTGCGGTTGCGGGCCATCGGCGCCAAGGTGCCGCGTGGTGCCCGGGCGAGCACCAGGGCCAACGTGGGTGGCCTCACCGATCGTGAGCTCGACGTGCTGGAGCTGCTCGATGCCGGCCTGCGCAACGCCGAGATCGCCGAGCGGCTCTATCTGTCGGAGAAGACCGTGGGCCACCACGTCTCCTCGATCCTCGCGAAGCTGGGAGTGAGCTCCCGCCTCGAGGCGGTGCGTCGAGCCCGGGATCTCGCTGCCGTCGGCTGATCGATCGCCGCCGCGGTAGTGTGCGAACGCTCTCGTGACACGGCGCACGACCTCGGGAAAGGCGACTCTCGATGCTGGACGGGACGACCCGTTCTGGGCAGTCCGGCTCCGACGGCACCGGGCCGATCACGATCTTCGGCCCCGACTTCCCGTTCGCCTTCGACGACTGGCTCGAGCACCCGTCCGGTCTGGGCTCCGTGCCACCGGAGAGCCTTGGGCAGGAGGTCGCCGTCGTCGGGGCCGGGATCTCGGGGCTTGTGGCGGCGTACGAGCTGATGAAGCTCGGGCTCCGGCCCGTGCTCTACGAGGCGTCGCAGCTCGGGGGGCGGCTACGTTCGCAGGAGTTCGAAGGCGCCGCCGGCATCGTCGCGGAGCTGGGCGGCATGCGCTTTCCCGTGTCCTCCACGTCGTTCTACCACTATGTCGACCTGCTCGGCCTTCGCACCGAGCCGTTCCCGAACCCGCTGACACCCGCGTCGGGCAGCACCGTCATCGACATCGAAGGGACGACGCACTACGCGGAGCAGCTCAGCGACCTGCCGGCGCTGTTCCGGGAGGTCGCCGCGGCATGGGCGCACGCGCTGGACGACCGGGCCAGCTTCACCAGGATCCAGGACGCGATCAGGTCACGTGACGTTGCCACGCTCAAGGCGCTGTGGAACGAGCTCGTGCCGTTGTGGGACGACCGCACGTTCTACGACTTCGTGGCGACGTCGGAGGCGTTCTCGTCGCTGTCGTTCCATCACCGGGAGGTGTTCGGTCAGGTCGGCTTCGGCACCGGGGGATGGGACTCCGACTTCCCGAACTCGATGCTCGAGATCCTGCGGGTCGTGATGACCGAGTGCGACGAGAACCAGCGACTGGTCGTCGGAGGTGTCGAGCAGGTGCCGCGCGGACTCTGGCACCACGCGCCGGAGCGCATCGTGCACTGGCCGCAGGGGACCTCGCTGGCGTCGCTGCACTCCGGTGCGCCGCGGGCGGGGGTGGCCAGGCTTTCGCGCGAGCCGGACGGCACGATCGCGGTCACCGACACCTGGGGTGACGTACGGCGCTACCCGGCTGTGCTGACCACCTGCCAGAGCTGGCTGCTGACGACGCAGATCGAGTGCGACGAGAGTCTGTTCTCCCAGAAGCTCTGGATGGCGCTGGACCGGACGCGTTACATGCAGTCGTCGAAGACGTTCGTGATGGTCGACCGGCCGTTCTGGAAGGACAAGGACCCGGCAACCGGTCGTGATGTCATGAGCATGACATTGACGGACCGATTGACCCGCGGCACGTACCTGTTCGACAACGGGGACGACAAGCCAGGGGTCATCTGCCTTACTTACTCGTGGATGAGCGATGCCATGAAGATGCTCCCCGAGTCGGTCGACCGCCGGGTGCGGCTGTCGCTGGACTCGCTGCGCAAGATCTATCCCGACGTCGACATCGCCGGCCACATCATCGGTGACCCGATCACCGTCTCGTGGGAGGCGGACCGATACTTTCTCGGTGCATTCAAGGGTGCGCTGCCCGGTCACTATCGATACAACCAGCGGATGTACGCCCACTTCTGCCAGGACGAGATGCCGGTCGAGCACCGGGGCATCTTCCTGGCCGGTGACGACGTGTCGTGGACGCCGGCGTGGGTCGAGGGCGCGGTGCAGACCTCACTGAACGCGGTATGGGGGGTGCTGCACCACTTCGGCGGCACCACGTTCCCGGAGAACCCCGGCCCCGGTGACGTCTTCAGTGCCATCGGTCCGATCGAGCTGGCGGACTGAGCGCGGACCGGTCGGACGAGAGGAGCACTCGACGTGAAAGTGGCCATCTACCAGTGCCAGTCGATGCCGGGCGAGGTCGCCGAGAACCTCGAGCGCCTCTCCCGGGCCGCAGACGAGGCCGCGGCCGCAGGCGCGGACCTGCTCTTGACGCCGGAGATGTACCTGAGCGGCTACAACATCGGCGCCGAGTCGGCACGTGCGCACGCCGAGCCGCGCGACTCCGCCTCGGCGAAGGCCGTCGCAGAGCTGGCACGTGGCAACGCCATCGCAATCCTCTACGGCTATCCCGAGCTTGCTGTCGGCGGTGAGGTGTTCAACTCGGTGCAGCTCTTCGGTCCGGACGGCACGTCGTTGGCCGGCTACCGCAAGACCCACCTGTTCGGTGAGCTGGACCGGTCGATGTTCTCGCCGTCCGACGTCGGCTCACCGGTCGTCCGGCTCGGCGACTGGAACGTCGGGCTGCTCATCTGCTACGACGTGGAGTTCCCGGAGAACTGCCGGCGCCTGGCCCTCGCCGGCGCCGACCTGGTGCTGGTGCCGACCGCGAACATGGTCCCGTACGACATCATCGGCCGGACCATCGTCCCGGCCCGTGCCTACGAGAACCAGTTCTTCCTCGCGTACGCGAACTATTGCGGGAGCGAGGGTCCCATCCAGTACTGCGGGGAAAGCATCGTCGCCGCACCCGACGGCCAGGCCGTGGTGCGCGCGGGCCGGACGGCGGAGCTGATCATCGGCGAGATCGACAAGGACATGGTCCAGGTCGCCCGCGAGGGCAACAACTACCTGACGGAGCGCCGCCCGGAGCTCTACGACTAGCTCAGCGCTGTACGACCAGCTCAGCGGCTGTCGCGCTTGGCTTGCCGGCGTGCTCCTGATGCCTTGGTGCCGGCGTTCTGCTTCTTGCTCACGGGGGACCGCAGGGCACGGTCACCGCGCGGCTTGTCGGTCACCGTGCGCCGTGACGCGGTGCTCGCAGTTCCCTTCGTGCCGGCGGGTGGCGCGGCCTTGACTCCTCGGGCGGCGGCGAGGCGATCCGAACGCAGCTCGGCAGCGGCCTGCCGCGACAGCACGCCGAGGCGCTGGCTCACCCTCGACAGCGCCTCCTCGAACGCCTCCGCCTTCAGTGCCGCGCGCTGGTTCTTCGGGCGGGCCTCGCCGCGGGCTCCTCGGTCGACGACCCTGGCACTGGCCGTCCGGCGGTACTGGCCGACGTACTTGTTGCGGGCCTTCCGGATTCGCGCGTGCAGTGCGATCGCCTCGTCCTCGTCGAGCTGCGCCAGCTCCGCCCGATCGGTCTCGGCCACCAGCAGCCGCTCGCTCTCGTTGAGTATCGCCAGCATCGACTTGTTCATCTCTTAGCGCCCCTCTTGTGCAACGGTCCGGCCTGCTCGCAGGCCCACACCGTCTGCCGGAAGGGTTCCCGGCGCGATCTTGCGATGCTGCCTGCCCGTAACCTATCGGTCGTGACTGGATGGCTGGTTCGTGAGTACCACGACGACGACCTCGAGGCCGTGGTCCATCTGTGGGACGAGACGGCCTCGGCCGGCCAGCTCTCGGTCTTCAGTGTCGGCGAGTGCCTGGGGGCGCTGCGCGAGGACCAGCCGGCAGTGGTAGCCGTGTCCGAGGGCCACATCGTGGGGGTCGCGCTGGCGACGGTCACCGGCGAGCGGGCCTGGGTCATGCGGATCGCCGTACATCCGCAGCGTCGCGGTGAGGGAATGCCCAGCGCGTTGCTCAAGGACCTCGAACGGCTGCTGATCGAGCTGCGGGTACGCCGGATCGCCTACGTGCTGCCGCACGAGGAGCTGATGGCCGAGGGACTCACGAAGGCTGGGTATGAGCGCCAGCCAGCTGTCGCCTACTACGAGAAGAAGGAAGCGCTCGGGCCCGGTGAGGCTGTGACGCTGGAATCCCTCGGTGGTCGGGTGCTGCCCGGCGACCTCTGGGACCGGTTGTCCGGGATGCACGAGGAGAAGACCCTCATCGAGAACCGCATCATCGCTCCGCTCGCCCACCCGGAAGAGGCCGGCGGGCACGGAGTCCTGCCGCCCCGCGCGATCGTGCTCTTCGGGCCGCCGGGGACCGGGAAGACCACGTTCGCACGGGGTATCGCGTCCCGCCTCGGATGGCCGTTCGTCGAGCTCTTCCCCAGCCGGCTGGCCGGCGACGAGGGTGGTCTGGCCCAGGCGCTGCGCGCCACCTTCGCCCGGGTGGGGGAGCTGGAGCGGGTGGTGGTCTTCATCGATGAGGTCGAAGAGATTGCACCGCAGCGAGAGTTCGGCACGAGCGTGGGGCAGGGCAGCCACGGTGTCGTCAACGAGCTGCTCAAGTCCATACCGACGTTCCGGGAGCGTGACACCCGGTTGCTGGTGTGTGCGACGAACTCGGTTCGCAGCCTCGACAAGGCTTTCCTGCGACCGGGCAGGTTCGACTACGTGATCCCGGTCGGGCCACCGGACAAGGACGCCCGGGCGGCCATGTGGATCACCCATGTAGCCCGCTCGCGCCGCTCCGACGTCGACGTCGACGCGCTCACCTTCGCGTCCGAGTCACTCACGCCGGCGGACATCGACTACGCCGCCCGAAAGGCCGCGCAGTACGCGTTCGAGCGAGAGGTGATCGAGGGGGCGGCCGGTGCGGTTCGCGGCGCGTCGACCGAGGACTATCTGATCGCGGTCCGACAGGTGCGCCCGACTGTCACCGCCGCGGACGTCGCGGCCTTCCGAGAGGACATCGCGCAGTACGCGCGGGTGTGACGGTGTGTTCGGGCACCTCCGGCCGGCTCGTACCGGGTGGGGCGCTGATCAGCGGGGCGCCGAACCCAGCCGGTGCGAGATCGCCGCGGCACTGTCCCGCACGGTCAGCCCGAGCTCATGGGCGCGGGCGTTGGGCAGCCGGAAGACCGGCCCGGACGCGCTGAGCGAGGCAACCACGTTGCCGTTCATGTCCAGGATGGGGGAGGACACCGCGATCAGGCCCTCCTCGAGCTCCTCGAACGCCGTGGCGTAGCCGTTCTCGCGCACCTCGGCGAGCTCGGCCAGCAGGACGTCCACGTCGACGATGGTCTTGGCCGTGAAGCGCGCCAACGGCTCCACCAGCAGCTCGCGTTGGCGGCGTTCGGGCAGGAACGCGATCAGCGCCTTGCCGTTGGAGGTGCAGTGCAACGGGATCCGCTGCCCGACCCAGTTGTGCAGCTGCAGCACCGACGTGCCCGCGACCTGGTCGAGATAGAGGGCGTCGTGCCCGCTCAGGATCGCGATGTTGATTGTCTCGCCGGTGCTGGCTGCGAGCGCCTCGCACACCGGGCGGCCTTGCTGGATCAGGTCGAGCCGGGCCGTCGTCGCGCCGGCAAGTCGTACCAGTCCCAGCCCGAGCCGGTACTTGCCGCGCTCGGAATGCTGCTCGACGAGTCCGCGGCTGTCCAGGACCGACACCAGGCGAAAGGCGGTCGACTTGTGGACGCCCAGCTCGGCGGCGATGTCGGTCACCCCGGCCTCGCCGCGACGCGCCAGGATCTCCAGGACGGTGATCGCGCGGTCCACGGACTGCACCGCGGCCGTGCTCGCCGGTGCCGGGCCCCAGCCGCGGGATGCGTTGCTCATGGAGCAACAGTACGCGGATGGCGCACTCTCACGTGCTATCGCGGCGGGCGATCTGGGTTCTGCGGGGTCTTCAAGCGCGTAGTGACGCGTCGTCCATCTGGATGCCGATGACTTGCGCGACTCTGTCGAGGTCGACGTCGTAAGAAAGCAGCGTGGCTCCTCGACGCCAGGCGACAGCTGCGATCATGCAGTCGATCATCCCGCTAGGGGTGATTCCTGAGCTGCGGCAACGTCGATAGATCCGGGTGGCGGCGTCGAAGTCGGTGGCGGCGTCGAAGCGGAGCAAGCGTGGCCTTGCAACAGGCGACGCAGGTCGTTCTCCTGTTCGTCGGTGCGCGCTCCGGACAACACCTCCATGATCACCGGTTCGGTGATCATGAGAGGACCGTCGGTGCTGATCAGTTCAGTCAGCCGGTCGTCCACGGCGCTTCGGGTGGCTCGGTCGTATTCGACCCAGGCTGACGTGTCGGCCACCGCCCTCTGACCAAGGGTGATGGGGCAAATGCCTCATGGCGACTGCCCGGCGGTTGCCTACCGTGAAGGTCGAGCGATCACTTCGGTCGTCAAACGGAGGAACGCGATGCAGAGGGGACAGACGATGCCCACTGACCTCGGTGAGCGGTTCGCCAACACCGTTGCGGCGAAGGATGCCGCCGCCCTCAAGGAGCTGCTCAAGCCCAGAGTGAACTTCCGCGCCCTGACGCCCGGCGGGTACTGGGAGCGCGACGATGCCGACGCGGTCGTCGACGACGTGATCCTGGGTACGTGGTTCTCGCCTGAGCGCTCGATCACCCGGATCCTCAAGGTCAGCTGTGCCACGGTCGGCACCGTCGACTGCGTCGGCTACCGCTTCCAGGCGAAGCTCCCCGACGGCGACTTCATCATCGAGCAGCAGGCATACTTCGAGGCCGAGAACGACAAGATGTCGTGGCTGCGGATTCTGTGCTCGGGGTTCGTCCATGACGACTAGTGCCGTCGATCCACGACCTGGTCGAGGGCTAGGCCCGGCTCGGGTTCGTCGACACCCCGTCCCCCTGCCGTGACCGGTAGCCCGGCGGGCTCAGTCCCCTAGCTCGGCCCGGCGGCGCACGACGTACGCCTCCAGCTCGGCGCGCACGGCCTCGTCCATCTCGGGGGCTACGTACTCGTCGAGCCTCTGGGTGTAGATGTCCTTGGCGCGCGCCGCGGCGTCCTTGGAGCCGTTGCGGGTCCAGCGGTCGAAGTTCTCCGAGTTCGACAGCAGCGGCCGGTAGAAGCAGGTACGGAACCGCTCCATCGTGTGCGCGGCACCCAGGAAGTGGCCACCCGCACCGACCTCCTCGTGCGCGTCGAAGGCCAGCGACGCCTCATCGATCTCGAGCGGAGTGAACTCGACGAGCAACGAGCGCAGGATCTCGATGTCGATGATGAACTTCTCGTAGCCGCTGACCAGGCCGCCCTCGAGCCAGCCGGCTGTGTGCATCACCCAGTTCGCACCGGCGAGGAACGTCGGCATCATCGTCATCATGGCTTCGTACGCCGACTGCGCGTCCGCGGTCTGGCTGGAGTTCAGCCCGCCGCCGGAGCGCCAGGGCAGACCGAAGTGCCGTGCGATCTGCCCGGTGCAGAGCAGGCCGATGCCGGACTCGGGGGTGCCGAACTGCGGGGACCCGGACTGCATGTCGATGTTGGACAGGAACGAGCCGAAGATGACCGGACAGCCGGGACGCACCAGCTGGGCGAGCGCGATGCCGGTCAGGGCCTCGGCGATCTGCTGCACCAGCGTCGCGGGGATGGTCACCGGGGACATCGCTCCCATGAGCAGGAACGGTGTGAGCACGACCGGCTGCATCGCCAGGTTGTACTCGAACATGGCGTCGAGCATGCGGTCGTCCCAGCGCAGCGGCGAGTTGCAGTTGATCAGCGAGATGCACACCGGTGTCTTCTCGATCGCCTCGCGACCACCGAACAGGATCTCGCTCATCGCGATGGTGTCCCTGGCGTTGACGCCGGACACGACGTTGCCCATGTAGATCTTGTCGGTGAGCGTCATCAGGGCGTAGAGCATGTCCATGTGCCGGGAGTC
>JANWJC010000103.1 GCA_025449595.1 Acidobacteriota bacterium
ACGAGCCCGCCGGCGGTCAGGTCCGACGCGGTGGCGTCCGCGCCGGCGTCGCCGAGCAGTCGCACGATGACGACGTACGCGGCCTGGTTGACCAGCACGAGCCCCACGGTCCAGAACGCCAGCGACCCGGCGCGCCCGAGACCGGCGCCACGCCAGTCGAAGCGCGGCCGGTAGTGGTAGCCGGTGCGGGACATGTACGGCACCAGTACGGCGGCCTGCGCGGCGACGCCGAGGGTGGAGCCGATGCCGAGCAGTGCCGTCTGCGCCGGCGTGAGCATCCCCTCGCGGGCCGGGTTGGACCCCCACAGCCACACGAAGGTCAGGAAGGCCGCGACGGACACCACGTTGTTGACGATGGGGGCGAACATCGGGGCGGCGAAGCGGCCGCGGGCGTTGAGGACCTGCGAGACCATCGTGTAGACGCCGTAGAAGAAGATCTGCGGCAGGCAGTAGCGCGTGATGTCGACGGCCAGCGCGATCTGCTCCGGCGTGTACTTGTTGCTGGTGTAGAGCTCGACGATCCAGGGTGCGGCGAGCACCGCGATGATCGTGGTGACCAGCATCGCGACGCCGACCAAGGTCATCAACCGGTCGGCGAACGCCGAGCCACCGTCGCTGTCGTGCTTCATGTGGCGCACCAACTGCGGGACGAACACCGCGTTGAGGGCGCCGCCGATCACGAGGATGTAGACGATGTTCGGCAGCGTGTTGCCAAGGCCGAACAGGTCCGCCACCGGCCCGGCGACCCCGATCGCGGCTGCCAGCGCCGCACCGCGGACGACACCGCTGGCGCGGGACACGATCGTGCCGATGCCCATGAGCGTGCTCGAGCGCAGCACCGACTCCTGCTCGACCAGTGCATCGGCGCCCGGTAGATCGTCCTCGAACTCCCCGGCCCCGGCCCCCGCGTCGACCCGGTCCGGCTCGCTCATCCGGGCACCGGCGCGTCGTCGCCGTCAGGCGCCGGAGCTGTGACCGGGTGGCGGCGCCGTCGTACGAAGTTCACGCCGAGCAGCAGCACCGTCACCCCGAGAAGGCCGCCGACGATCCAGCTCGCCGCCTGCGCGTAGGCCGCGGAGCGGACCTGCAGCGGCGTGGGTTCGGCGTACGGACGCCCGTCCGGGGTCATCAGCTGCACCGCGACCGCGACGCTGCCCGAGCCCAGGACGCGGGCCGGGACGTCGACGCTGACCTTGGTGCCCGGCGCGACCGTGAACGTGGGGAACGGCGACGACTCGAACCGCACCGCCGGCGTCCCGGTCAGCCGAAGGCCGACCCGTACCGACTCGGACAGGTCGTTGGCCACCGTCACCGGCACCACCCCGGTCTCGCCCGGGAACGTGATGGTTCCGCGCGAGAGCACGCGCACCGAGCTCAGCAGCGAGTCCAGCTGGCCGCCGACCGCGGTGAGCAGCCGGTGGGCGCCGGCCCGGTCACTGCGCCAGGACGCGGACTCGGTACGGGTCAGCGCATCCTCGATCTTGTCCGTGAGCGGGTTGGACGCGTCCGACGTGAGGGCTCGCAGCGTGTCCAGCTGCGTGCGTCGCTCGGCGACGACCGCGAGGTAGGAGGAGGAAAGCTCCAGCTTCCGGGCCCGCTCGGGGTAGTCGGCGAGGGTCCGGCTCGGACCGCTACCGCTGGCCGCGGGCAGTGCCATCAGCTCGGCGAGGCTGGCCGGGGCCATGAACCGGCTGGTGCTCAGAGCGGTCAGCCACACCGCGACGGTCGAGGGGTCCGGGGACCACAGCGGGGGTGGCGCCGCGACGATCGTGCGCTGGTTGCCCGGATCCTCCAGTGTCGTGGCCGCGACCTCGGCGAGCAGCCGCTGCCGGGCCAGCAGCGCGGCACCGGGGTTGTTGGTGGGCATCAGCAGCGCCGCCGACAGGCCCGTGTCCGCGAGCACGCCGACGGTCCTGGCGTCGTCGGTGAGCGGGGCCACCCCGTCCAGGGTCTCGTACCCGCGGTTGACGGGGGGCAGGTCGCTGCTGGAGAGCAGGACCAGCCGCGCGCCCGCGGCCCGCAGCGCGTCGAGGGTGCCCGCGTCGATGAGCCCGTCGGCCGGCCAGGGCAGGGTCGTGGTGATCGCCTTGTCGCCGAGGTCCGTCGCGAGCCGGTCCGCGGAGCCGGTGACGGTCCGGGTGAGGTCCAGGTCGAGGCCGGCCCGGTGCAGCGCCACGAGGTCCGGCCCGGCGTACAGCATGGCGAGCACGTTCTGCTGCGGCCCGGTCAGCGTGCTGCGGGCCTGCGCCACCCAGGCCGCGGCCGCGGCGCTGTGGGTCCCGGGGACCAGGGCGCCCGACGGCGTACGGACCTGGTAGCCGCCGACCGCCATGGTGGTCAGCGTCTCCATCAGGGCGGGGTCGACGACGGGGGTCAGCACCCCCGGGTACGCCTCGGCCAGCCCCAGCAGCCGGGTGAGCCGGCCCTGGACCTCCACGGACGTGCCGGTGGTCTCGTTCAGCATCACGTCGGCCGCGTCGCGGGCGGGACGGTCCGTGAGGGGCAGCAGCCACAGCACCCGGGTCGGGGTGACAGTTGCGTCGGGCGGGAACCACGGCAGGAACGTCAGCGTGAGCCCGAGCCCCTCCGGCCCGTACCCGTCGCCAGGGACCGCGTCGCCGAGAGCCTCGACGCCGATGATGCGCACCGATGCCGTGTGCTGGGACAAGGACAGGTTGGCGACCGGGACCGTGATGGTGTACGCCACGGAGCTGCCGGGGCTCAGGTCCGTGGTCAGGTCTACGGCGCTGCCGTCGACGGGGTTCCCGGTGCGGTCGGTGTTGCCGGAGACGATCTGCCCGATCTCGGCGCGACCGGTCAGGGCCGTGGGCGACATCCGCAGCCGCACCGAGACGGTCCGGACGTCGCTGCTGCCGTTGTTCGTGACCTGTCCGGAGATCACGAGCTGGTCCCCAGGCTGCGGCGCCGCGGGGGCCAGCGAGTCGATCGTGACGCCGAGCAGGTTGCTGGCGGCACCGCTGCCGTTGCTGGCAGCGCGACCCGTCGGGTGGGTCGCCGTGGCCGAGGCGCTGGGCCCTGCGAGCAGCGTCGCAAGCACGCTGAGACCGGCGACGGCGAGGGTGAGCAGCGCCGCGGGGCGGCGCCGCGTGCGCCGGGCCCCTTGGTCGGCCCCCCTGGTCGCCAGCCTCACCCGGTGTCCGCGAGCAGCCCCGGCACCAACCCGAGCAGTCGCCGCTCGTCCGCGTACGCCAGGATCTGCGCGACCTCCGCCAGCGAGAACCACTTCACGTCGACGACCTCGATGTCCGCGTCGGACAGCTCCCCGCCGACGGCCTCGAGCAGGAAGTGGTGGACCGTCTTGTGCACCCGGCGGCCCTCGGCGACGAACCAGAAGTCGATCGTGCCGAGGGTGGCGAGCACCCGCCCGGTGATGCCGGTCTCCTCCGCGACCTCGCGTACGGCCGCCTGCTCGGCGCTCTCGCCAGCCTCGAGGTGGCCCTTGGGCAGCGACCAGAGCAGCCGGCCGCGCCGGTCGTGGCGCGCGATCAGCGCGGCCCGGGCCGGATCGGTTCCCCGATCGACGACCAGGCCACCGGCGCTGGTCTCCTCGACCCGGCCCAGAGCCGGCCGGGCAGAACGGGCCACCGTGGCCGGTGAGGGGGTGGGCGGCGTGCTCGAGATGGGCACGGACGGTCCCGGTCGCGGAGGGTGAGGGGCCGGTCCGGACATGTGTCCACGATAACGGCGGGCCGCGGGCGAGACGGTCACGGCGGGCCGGGAGGCGCGTGGGGTCACGGCAGGCCGGGGGCTCGCGGGGTCACGGCGGGCCGGGAGGCGCGTGGGGTCGCGGAGGGCCGCCGACGACCTACGCTGTCTGCTCGTGTCCCCCCTCCCGGCCGGTGATGACCCGCTCGCGCTGCTTGCCGCGGTGTCGCGGGCTGCCGAGCAGGTGGCCCGGGAGGCGCCGGAGCTGCTGGAGCTCGGTGCCCTGTTCGCGGCGGCCGGGCACGAGCTGGCGCTGGTGGGCGGCCCGGTCCGCGATGCCCTGCTGGGCCGGGTCACCGCCGACCTGGACCTGACCACCGACGCCCGTCCCGAGCGCGTGCAGGAGCTGGTGAGCGACTGGGCCGACGCGGTCTGGGACGTCGGGATCCGGTTCGGCACGGTCGGGCTACGCAGGGGGCAGGCCCGGCTGGAGATCACGACGTACCGCGCGGAGTCCTACGACCCGCAGTCCCGCAAGCCGGTCGTGTCGTTCGGCACGTCGCTGGACGAGGACCTGCTGCGCCGCGATTTCACCGTTAACGCGATGGCGCTGCGCCTGCCGTCCCTGGTCTTCGTCGATCGCCACGACGGTCTAGTCGACCTGGCGGCCGGGGTCCTGCGTACGCCGTCGACGCCGACGGCCAGCTTCACCGACGACCCGCTGCGCATGATGCGGGCAGCAAGGTTCGCGTCGGTGCTCGGTCTCACGGTGCGCGAGGACGTCGTGGCGGCCATGACCGAGATGGCCGAGCGGATCACCATCGTGTCGGCCGAGCGGGTACGCGACGAGCTGTCCAAGCTGCTGCTGGGCGCCGACCCGCGCGCCGGGCTGGCCCTGCTGGTGGACACCGGGCTGGCTGCGTACGTGCTGCCCGAGCTGCCCGCGCTCGCCCTGGAGATGGACGAGCACCACCGGCACAAGGACGTGTACGAGCACTCCCTCACCGTGCTCGAGCAGGCCATGGACCTCGAGACCGAGCACGACCCGGTGTCCGGACCCGACCTCGTGCTGCGCTTGGCGGCGCTCCTCCACGACATCGGCAAGCCGCGTACCCGCCGGTTCGAGGACGGCGGCCGGGTCTCCTTCCACCACCACGAGGCCGTCGGGTCCCGGATGGTGCGAAAGCGGCTCGGCGCGCTGCGCTACCCCAACGAGGTGATCGACGAGGTGGCGTTGCTGGTGGAGCTTCACCTGCGGTTCCACGGGTACGGCTCCGGGGAGTGGACGGACTCCGCGGTCCGCCGGTACGTACGCGACGCCGGCGACCAGCTGTCCCGGCTGCACAAGCTCACGCGCGCGGACTGTACGACCCGCAACCGGCGCAAGGCCGAAGCGCTGGCCCGGACGTACGACTCGCTCGAGGAGCGGATCGCGGTCCTGTCGACGCAGGAGGAGCTGGCCGCGATCCGGCCGGACCTGGACGGCAACGAGATCATGGCGATCCTGGGGATCGCGCCGGGCCGGGAGGTCGGTGAGGCGTACCGGTACCTGCTCGAGCAGCGGCTGGACCACGGCCCGCTCGGCCCGGCAGAGGCGCAGGCCCGGCTCCGGGCGTGGTGGCAACAGAGACCCTCGACCGGCTGACCACCGCAGACGGGTTGAGCAACAATGCCGACCGGGCCCTCTAACTGCAGTTTTCACGAAACCGGGGCGAGAACTTGATGCAAGGCATTGTGCAGTCGTACAGCGACGCTGACGGCGGACACGGCCTCGGGTAGTGCTCTCCAGAAATCCGCAGCGACCTCCCAAAGTCGACGTTACAACCGAGCAATATCCGGCTACTTGAGACTTCTGGTAGCTCGGGGCCTGCGCAAGGCTTCGGGCCAGGTGCCCGGCGGGTCGCTCGATAACCGGCTGCCCAGCCTGTGGGTTGTGGCTCGCGAATGGCTTGCGATCCCGCCTGGCACCGCCCCTTGGGGAGTGGCTCGAGAGAGGACTGCACCGCCCGAAGTAGCAATGCCCTCCCCCGGATCACATCTGTCGAGCTCAGAGAGGTTGGTGCGGTCGTGATGTCGGTGGTGAAGATCGCGATTGATCCGCACAAGCGGATCAACGCTGTGGTCGTGGTGGATGCGGCTGCGGTGGTGTTGGCGCGAAGCACGTTCGCGCAGTCGACGGCGGGGGTTTCGTCGAGCTGATGGTCTTCGCTCGGAGGTGGCGGCACCGTGAGTGGGCTGTCGAGGGTGCCACCGGCGTGGGTAAAAACCTCGCCCAGCGCCTGGTGGCCAAGGGCGAGAAGGTCTTCGACGTTCCGAGCAAGAAGTCGTCGTTGGTGCGGGCGTTCTCCGCAACGTCGGGCCGCAAGAGCGACGACGTCGATGCCTACTCCGTGGCCCTGGCTGCGCTGCACGCGACCGGGCTCAACGAGGTCCGCGTCGACGAGCGCGCGGAGACACTGCGGCTGCTGTCCAACCGCCGCGACGAACTCGTCGGCTTGCGGACCCAGGCCGTGTGTCGGCTGCACCGTGAGCTGCAGATCCTCATCCCTGGCGGCGCTTCTCGGGCGTTGACCGCAGCCAAAGCAAAGGTGCTGCTGGCCTCGGTCCGCCCCCGTGACGAGGTCGGCAAGGTCCGCAAGTCTCTGGCCACGGACCAGCTCGCAGACCTGGTCGCGATCGACAAGCGACTCAAGGACATCGGCACCCAGATCAAGACCGCCGTGGCCGAGACCCACACCAGCGTGACCGATGTCCGCGGGGTCGGTCCCGTTGTGGCCGCGATCGTGATCGGTGAGGTCCGCGACATCTCCCGGTTCCCGACCAAGCACCACATCGCGTCCTACAACGGCAGCGCACCCACCACCTGGGGATCAGCAGGCGACGCCCGACCCTGCGTGAACCTGCACGGCAACCGCCGCCTGAACCACGCCCTGCACATCGCCGCGATCGTCCAGCTCCGCTTCGACTGCGAAGGCCGGCGCTACTACCTGCGCAAGATCGCCGACGGCAAGACACCCAAGGAAGCCCGCCGCTGCCTCAAACGACGCATCAGCGACGCGATCTACCACCAACTCATCGCCGACGCCGAGCGGGGCCCGGGAGGGCAGATGGGGGCGACTACGAAGATCAGCGCGGCCGACCCAACCCCGACGGTCGACTCTTCGATCAAGCCACAACCCGGACCCCACCGAAAGAGTAGTCCAGCCGCAGCACGCGCCTCTTGACAATAGAGAGGTGCCAGTATCGCTCGGGTGATTGCTCCTCCTGCCTCCTCGTCGCTCACCGTGCCATTCACGTCGCGGATGACCGCGTGCACCCTCGACGTGACGGTGCAGTCGAACGTCAACCCGGCGGCTCTCGGGTGCGACCTGCTTGACCCCGCGCTCCCAGCCGACGCTGCCCTCGGCTACCCGGTCTGTCGCGCCAGCATCCACACCGATCTCGATGGATATGCCGCCGCATTCGGATGGATCCAGGTCGTTCGGTCAACCGACACCGCTAAACCGGACGAGTACGACATCGACCCACTGGCGTTGTTCCGTGACGTGGCGACGCCATTCGCGTTCTTCGGTATCAAGCCTCTGCTGTTCGACGCGCCCTTCCGCGACCAGCGATACGACCTGGGATGGGAGGCACAAGCCTTCCTGTGCGAGGTGCCAGACGGCGTCATGAGCCACAAGGTCTGCCCAATCGTAGGGTTCTGGTGGGGCTTCAATGTCGCCGGAGGTTCGGTGACCATTCATCCGGCCCGGGCGCTCGACCTTGCGGCCTGGAATGGGCATCAGGGCCTGCTCGCAGCAAACTACCCTGACTGGTCGTTCGACGCCGCCAAGTAACGCCGAAAGTGCCGTTAGTGTGCCGCTGCGCGGCGCACCGATGTGCCGATCAGTTCGGGTCGTGGCTGGCGTCGGCAAGTTGCCTATCCGGGTTCCCAAAGTTGGCGGAGGAGCCGGGCAAAATGGTCCGGCTCGTCCCTCATCGGCGGGCTCAAGTGTGAGCAGGTGGGGAAGTCCGCCCGGTAGCCGATTTGCATCACGGTCATGAGCCGGCTAGCCAGGTGGGCGAAGCGAGGGTGGCTCCGACCACCGGTGATCACCAGCGCTGGGGCAGAGATCGCAGCGAGAGCATCGCTGGTGAAGCCCACGTGCGCGAGCATCCCTTCCAGCAAGTCCGTGCGTGCGGTCCAGGGTGCTGAGGAGCTCCGGTCCGCGGGGAGGGAGGCGCCCTCGGGCAGCATCGTCTGCGCGAATGCCAAGGGACGAGCCTCGGGAGGGAGCACCTGACAGACCGATGCCATCTTTCTGCGCCACTCAGCTTCCACGGGTGCCCAGTCGTCGTCGCCGATCGTGGCCGGTTCGAAGACCGCGACGCTTTGGACGGTTTGGCCCAAGGACAGCGCGGCCGCAAGCGCCACAGTTGCTCCAGCGGAGAACCCGAACAGGTGAAACCGCTCCATCTGGAGTCCACTGGCGAGCCGCGCCACCCCCTCGACCTCGATCTGTAGGTCATAGGGAAGGTCCGGTTGCAGATCCCAGACCTCAAGCGCCTTGAGCGTGACATCAGCCGAGCCGCCCAGACTGGCGGTCACCCGTTCATACGAACGCTGCGGACCCGTGACTGCCGAGGGCGTGATCCAGATGATTCGTTCGGCCACGCGGGAAGCCTAAGACCCCGCACCGAAGTGCCGTTCGCGCTCGCACCTTGGCGGGTGAGTCCGGGGCCGGCAGGGACGACTCAGGGCGTCGATCGCGCGCCTCGCGGTCGGGTCTCCCGCCTGCCGCCTCGAACTCCTGCCGGTTCGGCCCAAGGGCCTCGGGCGAGCGGAGCGCCGATTGTCGGGATGCCGCGAGGATCTCAGACCGAAGGACAATTGGCGAGCCGATCTGCTGATACCGGCTCGTTACTTGCCGAACGTACCCGTGGTCGCTTGGACGCCCATTGGTCGCGTTGGTGGATCGCGTCCTGGCTGTGCCCGATCGACTTCATCGCTTCCTTGACCTGCGCGATGGTCAGTCCCGACGCCTCGAGGTCGGCCAGCACCTTGGGCATGAGTGCGTCGCTTTGGCCGTTGCGCACCCAACCGTTGTGGCCGAGGAAGCAATGAAGTCGAGCAGTTTGACCTGATCGTCGGTGAAGCAAATCCACGGGAAGTTCGCGCCCTCGTTGGCTCTTCTGCCTCTTCCGCGGATTCGGCCGTGCGACCGTTTCGCCACCGGCCAGAGCTCGGTGGTGGCGGCTCACGTGAACCGTTTCCTTCGCCTCGGGCACTGTCGGTGCTCCGGGCTAGCGGCGTGGCATGAGTAGCAGTGAATTCCCGTTGTCCACCAACGGTTCCAGCCCCGATGGGACGGTGCCGGCGTTGCTGGTGATTCCCGGTGGTC
>JANWJC010000104.1 GCA_025449595.1 Acidobacteriota bacterium
CCCGACGATGACGGCGACCATCACGAGCGCGTACAGCACGCCGATGGCCTGCTTCCCCATCGTTGACTCCTGCCGTGGCGGCTCAGTGTTATGACAGTCCTAGCGTGACACCGACGGCAAGGTTCCGCTCGCCGACGAACCGCAGTCGAACCTCAGCTGCAGCCGTCCGGTCCGCAGGTCTCTCCGGTCACGCCGGCGGTCACCATCGCGAGGGGATGGGCTTCTTGCCAGGCCTGGTCAAGGGCGTTCGTGAAAAGCTCGGCGGGCTGGGCGCCGGAGATGCCGTACTTGCGATCGATCACGAAGAACGGCACGCCATTGATGCCGATGGCGCGTGCCTCGGCGATGTCCTGACGGACCTCGGCGGCGAAGCGGTCCGAGCCGAGAGTGGCCCGTACGTCGGACTCCGCCAGGCCGGCTGCGACACCGATGCCCACGAGCACCTCGGTGTCACCGGTGTCCTGGCCGTGCTCGAAGTGGGCGGAGAGCAACGCCTCCTTCACCGTGTCGCCGCATCCCTCGCTGCGGGCGAGGTGCAGCAGCCGGTGCGCGTCAAAGCTGTTGGCAACCTTGAGGGAGTCGAAGTCGTACGACAGCCCCTCCGCAGCGGCAACGCCGGTGATGTGGTCGAACATCCCGGTGACCTGCTGCTGGGACATTCCCTTGACCTTGCTCAGGTATTCAAGCTCGGTCCCCGCGTAGTGGTCAGGCAGCCCGGGATCGAGCTGATAGCTCTTCCACGTCACCTCGACGTCGTCCTTGTGGGCGAAGCCGTCCAGTGCCGCCTCGAAGCGGCGCTTGCCTATGAAGCACCATGGACAGCTGACGTCGGACCAGATCTCTACCTGCATGACAAGGACAAGGCGCCGGTCGGTCTGTTCTATTCCGCGCCGCGCGGCAGCGGCAGACGGCAGCCGGGCTCAGGGCTCGACGTCGGCCACGTCCAGCAGCGCGAACACGGTCCAGCCGAGGAACAGTACGAGCACGACGATCGTGACTCCACTACCGAAGGACACGCTGCCGAGGGCGGCGAGCAACCAGGTGAACAGCACGCTGAGCACAACTCCGACCACGATTCCGGCGGCCTTGGCCGGTGGGCGGTCTGAGGTGTGTTCGAAGTCGGCCACTGCTGTACTCCTTCTGCCTTTGCGGTCGGGCCAGCCTAGCGGAGGGTGCGGCGCACCAGATCCCCAGCACACCTCATGTTGTTGCTGGACGACCACGTTGGGATGCTTCCTGCATGCCGTCCCTCCCGCTCGTCGACGAAACCTTCGATCAGCCGATCCGAGCCCAGCTCGAGGCGTTCCTGGATGACCACCGTCGTGCCCTCAACGCCTGCTTGGACGGGCTGACCGAGGAGCAGGTGCGGCGATCCTTGGTTCCCTCCCGGACCACGTTGCTGGGTCTGGTGAAGCACGTGACCTTCGTGGAGAAGGTCTGGTTCGACGAAGCCGTCACCCGACGGTCGCGCTCCGAGATCGGCATCCCGGCGACGCCCGACGAGTCGTTCGTACTCGCTGACAACGACACCATCGCCACGGTCCAGCGAGCACACCGCCAAGCATGCGAGGCATCACGGCGCGCCACGTCGGGTCTGGGCCTGGACGACAGGGTGGACGGAAACCGGCGCGGGCCGCTCCCGCTGCGCTGGGTCTACCTCCACGTGCTGCGGGAGCTCGCTCAGCACTGCGGGCACGCGGACATCCTGCGTGAGCAGATCGAAGCCCGGTAGGCGCACGCCGCAAGATGTTGGGTCCGAACTCGGACCTCGTTACGGTGTCACCATGGCGAGACTTGATGAGACGCCGCACGGGGAGGTGGCGTCCCGGCCGGTCGCTCCCCCAGCGGTGGATCTCCAGGGCCTGCGCAAGGACTTCGGCTCGGTGCAGGCGGTCAGGGGGATCGACCTCACGATCAGCTCCGGGGAGATCGTCGCGTTCCTGGGGCCGAACGGCGCGGGCAAGACGAGCACCATCGACATGATCCTGGGCCTGTCGCAGCCGACGGACGGCCAGGTCCGGGTGTACGGCATGACACCTCACCAGGCCATCGGCCGGGGGCTCGTGTCCGCCGTGATGCAGACAGGCGGGCTTCTGAAGGACCTCACGGTCGGTGAGACCGCTCAATACACCGCAAGCCTGTTCGTGCAGCGCCGTCCGGTGGCCGAGGTCCTGGAGCGGGCCGGCATCAGCGAGATCTCGGACCGGCTGGTCGGCAAGTGCTCGGGCGGTGAGCAGCAGCGGCTCCGGTTCGCGATGGCGTTGTTGTCCGACCCGGATCTGCTGGTCCTGGACGAGCCCACGACCGGTATGGACGTGGAGGGGCGGCGCAGTTTCTGGGCGGCCATCCGGGAGGACGCGGAGCAGGGGCGCACGGTGCTGTTCGCGACGCACTACCTCGAGGAGGCCGACGCGTACGCGGACCGCGTCATTCTGGTGCGTCAGGGGCGGATCGTCGCGGACGGCACTGCCTCGCAGATCAAGGCGCTCTCGACCGGCCGGACCGTGCGGGCCACGCTGCCCGGCGCCGACCGGGCCGCTCTGCTGGCCCTGGCCGGAGTCGAGACGGTCGAGGTACGCGGCGACACGATCATCGTGCAGGCGAAGGACTCCGACGAGGTGGCCAGATACCTGCTGACGCAGACCGCGGCCCGGGACCTGGAAGTCACCTCACGAGGGCTCGAGGACGCCTTCCTCGCGCTGACCGCCGATGACGGTGCGACCGCCACCACTGTGGGGTCGCCGACATGAGCACGCTCTCCTCCAGCACCCCCGACCTGAGCGGTCGCCGGGTGCCCCGGTTCGGCGGGTTCAACCTCACCGTCCTACGCCTCGAGGTACGCCGACTGCTCCGCAACAAGCGCACCGTGCTGTTCGCGGTGCTGCTCCCGGTGGTGTTCTTCCTGATCTTCGGGCTGAACCCGCAGTACGCCGATCAGAACGCCGGCAACGGGAATGTCTCGGCCTTCATCATGATCAGCATGGCGTTGTACGGGGCGGTGCTCGCCACCACGAGCGGGGGTGCCATGGTCGCCATCGAACGTGCGGCGGGCTGGAGCCGGCAGCTGCGGCTGACCCCCCTGTCCCCGGCGGCGTACATCGTCATCAAGATGCTCACCGCCCTGGTGCTGGGTCTCGCGTCCGTGCTGGCGGTCTATGTCGTGGGCATCATCACCCACAAGCCGTCGATGCCGGTCTATCTGTGGATCGTCACCGGGCTGAGCGTCTGGATCGGATCGCTGCTCTTCGCGGCGTTCGGCTTGTTCATGGGATACCTGCTGCCATCAGAGAACGTCATGCAGATCCTGTCCTTCGCGCTCGTCCTATTCGCCTTCGCCGGCGGGCTCTTCATCCCGCTGGACCAGATGGGCGACCTGTTCCAGACGATCGCCAGGTTCACCCCCTTGTACGGGCTCAACGAACTCGTGCACGCCCCGCTCACCGGTGACGCGATCTCGGTCTCGGCAGTGGTGAACGTCGTCGTGTGGCTTGTCGTCTTCGCCGGCGGCGCCATGTGGCGGTTCCGCCGGGACACCGCTCGGGTATGACGCGCGCCGTCAGTCGTGAGCGCCGGACGATGTCGCCGGCCGGACGGAGTCGGGTAGCCTGTCTGGGCCGGAAGCGGGCCGCGTGCGGACCTGGCCCGGCACCGGAGGCGTCGCCTAGTCCGGTCGATGGCGCCCGCCTGCTAAGCGGGTTGGGGTCTTAAAGCCCCTCGGGGGTTCAAATCCCCCCGCCTCCGCGTGACGGAGTGGGAGGGCCGCTGAAGGGCGGCCCTCCCACTGCGTGCGAGAACCGCCGCAGTGCCATGGCGCTGAGTAGCGGCGATGATCACCGACATCCACCACCGCGGCCCTGCCGGCGCCCTCGGTGGCGTCGGCGTCCGATCGGTGGTCTGCTGGCTGCATGAGTGATCACCGGACGGGTCTGCCCCCGGGGATCCGGGCCTGCCTGTTCGACATGGACGGGGTGCTCACCGACACCGCGTCCGTCCATGAGCGGGCCTGGCAGCAGATGTTCGACGAGTTCCTGCGGGCCCGCGACGGCGCGTCCTTCCGGCCGTTCACCCAGGATGACTACAACACGTACGTCGACGGGGAGCCGCGCGCCGACGGGACGAGGCACTTCCTGACCTCGCGAGGTATCAGCCTGCCCGAAGGCGACCCCGACGACCCTGCTGGGACCGAGACGGTCCAAGGGCTGGGCATTCGGAAGAACGCATTGGTACAACAGCACATTGAGCAGTCAGGCGTCGCGACCTTCCCGAGCTCGGTCGACTACGTCCGCCGGGTGCGGGCTGCCGGGCTGAGCGTGGCTGTCGTTTCCGCAAGCGAGAACACCGCGCAGGTGCTTGTGCAGGCAGGCATCGCGGACCTCTTCGACGTTCGCATCGACGGCATCGTCACCAGGGAGCAGCACCTGGCAGGAAAGCCGTCACCTGACACCTACCTGGCCGGGGCCAAGGCGTTGGGTACGCCAGCGCCGGCGGCTGCGGTCTTCGAGGATGCGGTGGCCGGGGTCCAGGCCGGGCACGCCGGCGGATTCGGATACGTCGTCGGTGTCGACAGGGTCGGTCACGCTGCGGCGTTGCGCGCTGGTGGAGCCGACGTCGTCGTCACCGATCTCGGCGAGCTGGTGGAGCCGGCATGAGCGCTCCGGAAGGGCTGCCCGGCAACCAGGACGGATCTGACCGGCCGACGTTCGAGGTCGATCCGTGGAGCGTACGAGAGATGTCGTTGCACCTGGACCAGCTGGCGCGTACCGAGTCGGTGTTCGCGTTGTCCAACGGGCACGTCGGCGTCCGCGGCAACCTCGAGGAGGGAGAGCCGCACGGGCTGCCGGGCACGTACCTGGGATCGGTGTATGAGCGCCGCCCGTTGCCGTACGCCGAGGCCGGTTACGGCTATCCCGAGTCGGGCCAGAGCGTCATCAACGTCACGAACGGCAAGCTGATCCGACTGCTGGTCGACGACGAGCCGTTCGACGTCAGGTACGGGACCCTGCTGCGGCACGAGCGCACGCTGGACCTGCGGGCCGGGACCTTGACCCGTACCGCGGAGTGGACCTCGCCGGCACAGAAGTCGGTCCGGGTCCGAACGACGCGCCTGGTGTCGCTGACGCACCGCTCGATCCTGGCGATGTCGTACGAGGTCGAGGCCGTGGACCAGCCGCTGCGGGTCGTGCTGCAGTCCGAGCTCGTCGCGAACGAGGACCTTCCGGGTGCGACGGACGACCCCCGCGCCGGCGCTCTCATCAGCAGCTCGCTCGAGCCGGTCGAGCACACGGCGGCCCGGCTGCGGCTGGCGCTGTTGCACCGGACCCGCGAGAGCGAGATCGGGATCGCGGTCGCGGCCGATCACGTCG
>JANWJC010000105.1 GCA_025449595.1 Acidobacteriota bacterium
CCGCCCTCGACCACGACCGCGACGGCCTTGGTGAACGTCGACCCGGTGTCGACGCAGACGACGTACCTCACCGTCCTCGCATCTCGCGTACGAAGATCCAGATGAGCCAGAGGCCCGCGGTCAGCAAGGTCATGACGCAGTCGAACAGGAACGAACAGAGGCCGTAGCGGCGCCTTGTGCTGGGCACTGTCGAATCCTTCGGTTGGGGTCAGGCCAAGGGAAACGGACGATGAACGACCGGCGACCTCACCCCAGGGCCTGCGCCAGGTCGCCGACGAGGTCGTCGACGTGCTCGATCCCCACGGAGAGCCGGACCAGGTCCGCCGGCACCTCCAGCGGCGAGCCCGTCACGCTGGCGTGCGTCATCCGGCCGGGGTGCTCGATCAGCGACTCGACACCGCCGAGCGACTCCCCGAGCGTGAACAAGCGGGTCCGGCCGCACACGTCGACCGCGGCCTGCTCGCCACCGACCACCTGGAAGCTGACCATCCCGCCGAAGTCGCGCATCTGCTTCACCGCGACGTCATGGCCGTCGTGGCCGGGCAGCCCGGGGAAGTAGACCTTCGACACGCGGTCGTGACCGACGAGCAGGTCCACGACCCGGCGAGCGTTGTCGCAGTGCCGATCCATGCGTACCGCCAGAGTCTTGATGCCGCGCAACGTCAACCAGGCGTCGAACGGCCCGGCCACCGCCCCCATGGCGTTCTGGTGGTACGCCAGCCGCTCGCCGAGCTCGGGGTCGTTCGCGACGAGCCCGCCACCGACGACATCGCTGTGACCGCCGAGGTACTTCGTTGTGGAGTGCACGACGACATCGGCGCCCAGCAGCAGCGGCTGCTGCAGGTACGGCGACGCGAACGTGTTGTCCACCACCAGGATCGCGCCGCCGTCGTGGGCGACCTGGGCGAGCGCCGCGATGTCGGCGACCCGCAGCAACGGGTTCGTCGGAGTCTCCAGCCACACCATGTCGGTGGGTCCCGACTGCACGGCGGCACGGACCGCGTCGACGTCGGTCAGCCGCGCCGGTGTGACCGTCACGCCCCACCGGGCTGCCACCTTGTCGAAGAGCCGGAAGGTCCCTCCGTACGCATCGTCCGGGATGACGACGTGGGAGCCGGGCTTGCAGACCGTGCGCACCAGGGTGTCCTCGGCCGCCAGGCCGGACGCGAACGCCAACGCCCGTGTCGTGCCGGCAACCGCCCCGGCCGGATCCTCCAGCGCAGCGAGGCACTCCTGCAGCGCGTCACGCGTCGGGTTGCCGGACCGCGAGTACTCGTACCCACGACGCAGCCCGCCCACGCCGTCCTGGGCGTACGTGGACACCTGGTAGATCGGCGGCACCACGGCACCGGTCGAGGGGTCGGGCTCCTGCCCGGCGTGGATGGCGAGGGTCTCGAAACCGGGCTGTCCCATGCTGGCGTTGGTCATCCACCCAGCCTAGGCATCCCGGCCCGACCACCGCCCACCCCCGCTGCTCCGGGATGAAGGTGCCCCGCGCCACGCCCCGCACGCTCGTCAGCTTCCCACTGGCTCAACCGGCCCGGGCTGTGCGCACCGAGCCGAGCAGCCCTGCCCCCACCGCGATGGCGATCAGGGTCAGCGCCGCACCGGCGAGGGTCCACGCCGTCACGTGCTCCCCGGCGACCGGCGACACCAGATCCAGCACGACGGCACCGACCACCTGCCCGGCGATCTGGCACAGGGTGAACAGCAGCACCCCCAGGTGCGCGATGACGAACGCGGCGGTCGCGACGAACAGCACCCCGATCGCCCCGCCGGTGTAGAGCCACCAGGCCTGTCGCGTCGTGGTGAGGCCCGGGCCACCCGTCGCGGTACGGAACGCCAGCAGCATCAGCAGCAGCGTGGTCCCCACCACGAAGTTCACCCACGATGCCGACAGCGGCGACCTGGCCGCCACCGACACCTGGCCGTTGATGGCGCCCTGGACTGCCAGCGCGGCACCGGCCGCCAGCCCCGCGATGACGGCGACCAGGGAGAACGTCGCGGTCCCGAGCCTGTCGGCGGCACTGACGACCACCGCGATCACAGCGAGCGCCGCGGCGGCGATCCTGGTCGGAGTGACCAGCTGGCGGCCGGCGGGGCCGAGGCCGACCTTGTCCACGTAAAGCGAGGCGACCGTCTGGCCGGCGACCCCCGAGACCGCGAACAGGGCAACGCCGATCACAGGCACCACGGCGGTCTGTACCGCGACGTAGCTCCCCCCGCCGAGGCCCCCGAGCAGCTGCCAGCGCGACAGCGACCCGGAGCGCAGCGCCGCGGGGAGCCGGCGCAACCCGGCGCGCATCGACGGCAGGACCAACAGCAGGACGCACAGCAGCACCAGCCCCGTGCCGAACGAGATCACCGCGGCTTGTGAGCTGTTCCCCAGCGCAGAGGCGAGCTCGCCGTTGATCCGTGACTGCAGCGCCGAGGTGACACCAACCACGATGGCCAGGACGGCGTACCAGACCGCGCGCCGGGGTGTCGGGCCGCCCTTCGCGGGAGGGGAGGTCGGACCTGGCGTGCTAGTGGAAGAAATGACGTGTTCCGGTGATGTACATCGTCATCCCGGCAGCCTGGGCCGCATAGACGACCTCCTCGTCGCGCACCGAGCCGCCGGGCTGCACCACGGCGCGGACACCGGCCTGCGCCAGCACCTCCAACCCGTCAGGGAACGGGAAGAACGCGTCGGAGGCCGCGACCGAGCCGCGAGCGCGGTCCTCGCCGGCGCGCGCGACAGCCAGTCGCGCCGAGTCGACGCGGTTGACCTGGCCCATCCCGATGCCGACTGCGGCTCCGTCGCTGGCCAGCAGGATCGCGTTGCTCTTGACCGAGCGGCAGGCCCGCCAGGCGAACAGCAGGTCCCGAAGGGTCGCCTCGTCCGCCGGCTCCCCGCACGCCAGGGTCCAGGCAGCGGTGTCGTCCCCGGGCCCGTGGATGCGGTCGACGTCCTGCAGCAGCAGCCCACCGGACACCGGGCGGATCTCCGGTCGCGGGCCGGTCGGGATGTCCGCGGCCACGAGCACCCGCAGGTTCTTCCTCTCCCGCAACAGGTCCAGGGCGTCAGCGTCGAAGCCTGGAGCGACAACAACCTCGGTGAAGATCGACGCGACCTGGGCGGCCATGGCCGCTGTGACGACGCGGTTCGCCGCGATGACCCCGCCGTACGCCGAGACCGGATCGGTGTCGTTCGCCTTCCGGTGGGCCTCGGCGACGTCCGCGCCTACGGCGATGCCGCACGGGTTCGTGTGCTTGATGACCGCGACTGCCGGCTCGGTCTGGTCGTACGCAGCTCGCCGCGCTGCGTCTGCGTCGACGTAGTTGTTGTACGACATCTCCTTGCCCTGCAACAGCTCTGCCTGCGCCAGACCCGGGGTGGGAGTGTTGTCAGCGACGTACAGCGCAGCGCGCTGGTGCGGGTTCTCGCCGTAGCGCAGCACCTCGGCGCGCTGCCACGTCCCGCCGAGCCACGCCGGGAACCCGCTCCCGCCGTCGGTCGGCGCGACGACGTTGCCTAGCCAGGATGCGACCGCGACGTCGTACGACGCGGTGTGCACGAACGCATCGACGGCCAGCGCCTGGCGCTGCTGCAAGGTGAAGCCACCACCGGTCACCGCTGCGATGACCTCGGCGTAGCGGTCCGGGGAGGTGACGACGGCGACGCTGGGGTGGTTCTTCGCCGCGGCGCGGACCATCGTCGGACCGCCGATGTCGATCTGCTCGATGCACTCGTCGGCATCGGCGCCGGAGGCGACGGTCGTCGCGAAGGGGTACAGGTTCACGACGACGAGCTCGAACGGGGCGATGCCCAGCTCGTCGATCTGGCGGACGTGGTCCGGCAGGCGCAGGTCGGCGAGGATCCCGGCATGGACCTTGGGGTGCAACGTCTTCACGCGACCGTCGAGGCACTCCGGGAAGCCGGTGAGGTCCTGCACCTGGACCACCGGTATCCCGAGTGCGGCGATCCGCGCGGCCGTCGACCCGGTCGACACGATGTCTACCCCGGCCGCGTGCAGACCGGTGGCGAGCTCGTCGAGGCCGGTCTTGTCGTATACGGAGACCAGTGCGCGCCGGACGGGGATCATGCTCACGGGATGGTGACCTTCCTACCGTTGATCGTCCAACCGTCGCGCGCCATGCGGCCTACGACGTCCACGAGCAGCGTGCGCTCGACGGTCTTGATCCGTTCGTGCAGTGTCGAGGCGTCGTCGTCGTCGCGTACGTCCACCACCGCCTGCCCGAGAATAGGACCCGTGTCGACGCCGGCGTCGACGACGAACAGCGTGCAGCCGGCGACCTTCACGCCGTGGTCCAGCGCGTCCTGCGGGCCGCTCATGCCGGGGAACGAGGGCAGGAGGGAGGGGTGGGTGTTCACGTAGCGCCCGGCGAAGCGCTGCAGGAACCTCACTCCGGCGAGCTTGAGGAAGCCGGCGGACACCACGATGTCGGGCTCGTACGCCGCAACGGCGTCGGCGAGAGCGGCGTCCCAGTCCGCGCGGGTCGCGAAGTCCTGGACCCGCAGCTCGAACGTGGGCAGTCCGGCCTGCTGGGCGCGTGTCACGCCGCCGGTGTCGGCGCGGTCCGCGCCGACCGCGACGACCTCGGCGGGGTACGCCGGATCGGCCATCGCGTCCAGCAGCGCCTGCAGGTTGGTCCCGGCCCCGGAGACCAGGACGACGAGGCGCGAGCGCGCGGGGTGCGTCACAGCGGTCCTCGGTGCTCGGGCAACAGAGTGGGTCGGGCAGCGTCCGGGTGGGTCCAGCAAGCCGCCGTCCGGGCGCGATCCTAGCGAGGCGTCGGGGTGGCCCGACGCCTCGCTGCCACGTCAGTCCCCGTCGGAGTGCAGCAGCGGCCGGATCCTGCCCCAGGTCCGGCCCAGCGCCGACGTGGCTCCGGCCAGCACGCCGCGCGCCGCGTCCGCTTCGCCGATGCAGAGCTGGTCGAGGTCGGACGGCGATCCGCCGGCAGGCAAAAGGACTACACCGGTCACCTGGTCGACGCGGCTCGACGCAGCGGCGCCGGAGCTCGGGCCGGGGACCGGACGTACCCGCAGGTCCACGTCGGCCGGTGCCGGGACGGGCCGGCGACGACGCGGGACCTGCGCCGCACCCACCTTCGGTTGCGCGCTCGCCGGCCGCTGGGTCGCCGTCCCGGCGAGCAGCGTGCCGAGCAACGCTGTCGGAGCGAGCCCGAGGAGGACCAGACCGGTCACCGCGAGCCCCATCGCCCACGCCGTGGGGCCGACGTGCGCCAGTCGGCCGTCGCCCAGGGAACCAGAGCCGAGAAACCCGAGCACCACAGTCGCGAGCCCGGTCAGACCGGCCGCCGTCAGGGTCTCGATCACCGGCAGCCGGCCGTCGCCGCGCCGGCCCGACCGCAGCACGACCAGGCCGCCGAGCACCCCGGCGAGCACCGGCAGGAGCATCAGCAGCGGCGCGAGCGGCGAGGGCTGGTCGGGTACGGCGGCCAGCAGCGGGAACGCCGGTGCCAGCGCGCCACCACCTCCGAACGGCGTGATCATCGCGCCGCCGAGCAGCACGCCCGTGCCGGCCAGGTACGCCAGCGCCCAGACGAACATGGTCGGCAGGTAGCCCAGGCACAGCAGGCTCAGGACCCCGCTCGCGGCCGCCCCCGGTGCGATCTGCTCGGTGAGGGCCACGACCGACGAGAAGTGCATGGCCAGGGCCAGCGCCACGGTCGCGCCGGCAGCGACGCCGAGCGTCGCCAGTACGACCCCGGCAGCGCGCATCCCGCGACGTACCGGCGTCGGGACGTGGACCAGCACGGCCGGCCACAGCTGCGACGACGACAGGGCGCCGAGCCCGATGCCGGCAGCCGAAACCAGGCCGGCGGCGACCACCGCGGCAGCGGCAGTCACCTGAGCCGGACCGAGGACGCCCAGGGTCGAGACGATGAGCGTGAGGACGGCGTACGTCCCTGCCGCGGTCCCCGTGAGCAGTCCGACGTCGCCCAGCGTCAGACAGTCAGACGCACGCGCAGCCCAGCGGCCGGCGCGGTAGGTGAGCAGAGCCGGCAGGGCGAGAAGCCCCAGCGGCAGCAATGAGAATGTGGCACCGGGCAATGACACCGGAGCCATGTGCGCGGCGACGAACGCGAGCGCTCCGCTGCGCAGCGCACTGCCGAACGTCGCGTCGCCGTGACCTCCGACGGTCCACCCGATGACCGCCACGACCACGCAGACCAGCAGTCCGACCCCCAGAGCCCAGGCCGCCGCGATCACCGCAGCGACGGGGATGCTCTGGCGCCGGGCCGGGACCAGCCGGGGACGTACCGCCCGACGCGCCGCCTCCCGCCGCGCTCGCGACGTAGCCCGGCTGCCTGCCGAGGCAGCCCGTACCCCGCCGGCGTCCTCGCGGGGGACGGTTCGGGCGTCCTCGCGTGCCTGACTTCCCTCCTCATCACCGGGGGTGGCGTGAGGTTCGGGGAGCGCGGCGGTCACTGCTCGATGGTCGCATCCACCCCGGGTACGCCCAGGGTTGCGACACGGCTTCACCGGCGATTGTTCGATGCCGGTGCACTTCACCGGCCTTTGATCGCTCCCTTCCCAGCTTCACCGGCGTTTGATCGCAAATATGTCCGAATTGTCCGGTTCGGATCGCTCAAACGCCGGTGAACCCCCCGGGAGCGCGACCAAACGCCGGTGAACCCGCAGTGGGTGGGCAGTGGGTGGGCAGTGGTGGGGCAGTCTGGTCAGGAGGCCAGGACCTCGCGCAGGAGGCGGGCGGTCTCGCTGGGGGTCTTGCCGACCCTGACCCCGACGGCCTCCAGGGCCTCCTTCTTGCCCTGCGCGGTGCCGGCGCCGCCGGAGACGATCGCACCGGCGTGGCCCATGGTCTTGCCCTCCGGGGCGGTGAAGCCGGCGACGTAGCCGACGACCGGCTTGGTCACGTGCGCCTTGATGTACGCGGCCGCCCGCTCCTCGGCGTCGCCGCCGATCTCACCGATCATGACGATGGCGAGGGTCTCCGGGTCGGCCTCGAACGCCGCGATCGCGTCGATGTGCGTGGTCCCGATCACCGGGTCGCCGCCGATGCCGATCGCGGTCGAGAAGCCGAGGTCGCGGAGCTCGTACATCATCTGGTACGTCAGCGTGCCCGACTTGCTCACCAGACCCACCGGGCCCTTGCCGGTGATCGTCGCCGGCGTGATCCCCACCAGGCACTCGCCGGGCGTGATGATGCCCGGGCAGTTCGGGCCGATGATCCGGGTGAGGTTGCCCTTGGACTGCGCGTACGCCCAGAAGTACGCCGAGTCCTGCACCGGCACGCCCTCGGTGATGATGACCAGCAGACCGATCTCGGCATCGATCGCCTCGAGCACGGCGTCCTTGGTGAATGCCGGTGGGACGAACACGATGGAGACGTCGGCGCCGGTCTTGTCGATCGCTTCGGCCACGGTCGCGAAGACCGGCAGCTCGACGTCGCCGTGGGTGACGGTCGTCCCGGCCTTGCGGGCGTTGACTCCCCCGACCACGTTGGTCCCGGACTTGAGCATCAGCGCCGTGTGCTTGGTGCCCTCGGATCCGGTCATGCCCTGGACGATGACCTTGGAGTCCTTGTTGACGAAGATCGACATGTCGGTTCCTACTTCCCCGCTGCCAGCGCGGCGGCCTTGTCAGCGGCTTCGTCCATGGTGTCCACGACGGTCACGAGCGGGTGAGCCGCCGCCGACAGGATGCGACGGCCCTCGTCGACGTTGTTGCCGTCCAGGCGTACGACCAGCGGCTTGGTGGCGGTCGCGCCCAGGATCCCCAACGCGTCCACGATGCCGTGAGCCACAGCGTCGCACGCGGTGATGCCACCGAAGACGTTGACGAACACCGACCTCACCTCGTCGTCGCTGAGGATGATCTCCAGGCCGTCAGCCATGACCTGCGCGGACGCGCCGCCGCCGATGTCGAGGAAGTTGGCGGGCTTCTGGCCGCCGTACTTCTCTCCGGCGTACGCGACGACGTCGAGGGTGCTCATCACCAGGCCGGCACCGTTGCCGATGATGCCGACCGAGCCGCTGAGCTTGACGTAGTTCAGGCCCTTCTGGGACGCCCGCAGCTCGAGCGGGTCGGTGGCCGAGTCGTCGACGAGCGCGGCGTGGTCCGGGTGCCGGAACGCGGCGTTGTCGTCGAGGGTCACCTTGCCGTCCAGTGCGAGGACCTCACCAGTGGGGGTCTTCACGAGCGGGTTGACCTCCACCAAGGTCGCGTCCTCCCCAACGAAGACGTCCCAGAGTCGCTGCAGCACTTCGACAACTTGGTCTCGCACGCTCGCGTCGAAGCCCGCGGTGTCGGCGATCTCCTGCGCCTTCGCCAGGTCGCAGCCCACCGTGGCGTCCACAGCGACGCGGGCCAGCGCCTCCGGCCGCTCGACCGCGAGCTCCTCGATCTCCATCCCGCCCTCCTTGCTGGCCATGGCCAGGTAGGTGCGGTTGGTCCGGTCGAGCAGGAACGAGACGTAGTACTCCTCGGCGATGTCGGACGCGGCGGTGACCAGCACCTGGTGAACGATGTGGCCCTTGATGTCGAGCCCGAGGATGGCCTCGGCCTTCTCGGCCGCTTCCTGCGGCGTCGTCGCGAACTTGACGCCTCCGGCCTTGCCCCGTCCGCCGGTCTTCACCTGCGCCTTGACGACGACGGCCTGCCCGATCCGCGCGGCGGCGGCCTGTGCGTCCTGCGGCGTGCGTACGACCTCGCCGGTCTGCGTCGGCACGCCGTGCGCCCGGAAGAGGTCCTTGGCCTGGAATTCGTAGAGGTCCACCGCGGTCCTGCCTTGTCGAGGGGTGACGGCGGTACGCGACCTCACGAGCTCGTCGGCCGGTTCGTCCCGCCGTCGCGGGGTGCGGCGGAATCCTAGCCGGGTGCTGATGGCGCCCGGACCAGCGGTCGCGTCCGGCCGTACCGCCCGGGCCGGGGCTCGGACCCTCGCCCGGTCGGGGTCCAGATCGGTCACGGCGCACCGCTCAGCGGACTCCTCCGCCGTGAGGTCCATCTCCTTTAGGTAACACCACGTCCGCGATCGTGGATTCGGGTCCGGCTTTTCCCTACCCTCACGCTGTGCCGAAGACCCCGGATCCCGATGCGGCCCGCGACAACGTGCTGCTGCGCGTCGCCCGCCAGCTCGAGAGCGCACGGGTGACCGTGGACAACGCCCGCCGCGCGGTGCTGTGCCCGGCGGGGCTGCGCGGCACCGCCCTGGAGGCAGCCTGGGTCGGCCTGCACCTGGCGATGTACCCGTTCAACCTGACGCAGGAGCACAGCCTGGATGCGTTGCACCGCACCGCATTGGAGCACCTGCCACCTCAGCAGCGCGGGCTGCTCGTCAGTGACGTGGAGGCGGCCGGCACCCCGATCCTGCTGGTGCACGGCATCGCCGACAACCGCTCGATCTTCACGATGCTGCGGCGCGGGCTGCGGCGCCGTGGCTTCGGCGTGATCGCGAGCTTCAACTACAGCTCGCTGACCGGAGACCTGCGAGCGGTCGCGGACCGGCTCCGCGCCGCGGTCGAGCAGCTCTGCGAGGAGACGGGGTACGAGCGGATCCACGTCGTCGGGCACTCGATGGGCGGCATCGTGGCGCGCTACTACGTGCAGCGCCTCGCCGGCGACGCGCGCGTCCACACGTTGGTCACCCTTGGCTCACCGCACTCGGGTACGGCCCCTGCGCGCTTCCTGCCGCACCCGTTGGCCCGGGCGCTGCGACCCGGAAGCGAGATCCTCACCGAGCTGGCCGAGCCGGCGCCGGACTGCCGAACCCGCTTCGTCGGCATCTGGTCCGACCTGGACCAGCTGGTCATCCCGAAACGCTCGGCTCGCATCGAGCACCCGGACCTCAACGCCCGCAACGTGTTCGTACGAGGCATCGGGCACATGTCGCTCCCCGTCGATGGCCGTGTGGTGCACGAGATCTGCACCACCTTGGCGCACATCGACGTCGACGGGCAGGTGGTGGCCGACGGTGCCACGTCGATCACCAGCGCCACCGGGCATCGGGGCAGCCGGGTGGACGCCACACACCTCGACACTGCAGCGACCGCCCCGACCCGCACGGCCGGCGCCTGATAGCAGTGACACTGTCGACGGAGAGGCGCAGTCGCACTGACCGATCTCGCAGCGAGTCGGCCAAAGATGTACGCTTGCCTTACATGCAGTAAGGAGGGGTTGGATGACGTCCGCGACGGTCACCAGCAAGGGGCAAGTCACCATCCCGGTTGACGTGCGCACCAAGCTCGGCCTGCGGCCGGGCTCGCGCCTCGCGTTCGTACCCACTGCAACCGGCGGGTACGAAATCCACTCGGAGGCCGCATCAGTCAAGGACCTGAAGGGGTCCGTGCCCCGACCGTCGTCGCCGGTCAGCATCGATGAGATGGCTGACGCGATCGCCACGGCGGCAACCGCCGATGCCATGTGATCGGGCTCGACACCAACGTCGTCATCCGATATCTGGTCCAAGACGATCCGGACCAGTCGCCGATCGCGACTGAGCTGATCGACCAGTTGACCGAGACCGACCCCGGTTACCTCAGCCTGGTGACCGTGGTCGAGCTGTACTGGGTCTTACGCCGCGCCTACAAAGTTCCTGCTACCCGATGCGTGGAGTTGCTCGAGGGACTACTGGACGCGCGGGAGCTGCGCATCGACCGAGACGCGATCGTGCGGGCCGCCTTGACCGTTACCCGCGGCGGCCATGACTTCGCAGACGCTGTCATCGCCGAGCTGGGTCGGACCGCCGGCTGCGACCGCACGGCGACCTTCGACCAGCGGGCGGCAGGAGACGGTGCGATGCAGCTGCTCCTTGCACAGCGATCTGACTAGGAGCGCTGTGCCGACTGCCGCAGCAAGGGTGAGAGTTACGTCGACATCGATCGGCTTTCGTCCGAAGTACCCAGTACCTCAGAGCTTTTGGACGGGGGCGTAGCGCAGCAGGAGGCGCTTCTCGCCGTCGATGCCGAAGTCGATAGTTGCCTCGGCGCGCTCTCCCGCCCCGGACGTCGACACAACGGTGCCGAGCCCCCACTTGTCGTGGGTGACGCGTTCGCCGGGCACCAGGGAGATGACCTCGCGGTTGCCCGGTGAGCGCACCCCGGGCCGGGTCGCGGCGACCAGCGACGGGGCGCTGCCGTAGCCGCCCTCTGAGGGCGGGCGACCCGAGCCGATCGGGTCGGTACGGCGCCAGTCGAGCAGCTCAGCCGGCAGCTCGTCCAGGAACCGGGAGGCCGGGAAGTACGACGGCGCACCCCACGCCGAACGGGCCACCGAACGGCTGACGTAGAGCCGGCGCTGCGCCCGGGTGATGCCGACGTACGCCAGCCGGCGCTCCTCCTCCAGCTCCTTGGGGTCGGCCAGCGAGCGCATGTGCGGGAAGACCCCGTCCTCCAGCCCGGTGAGGAAAACTGTCGGGAACTCCAGGCCCTTGGCCGTGTGCAGGGTCATCAGCGTGACGACACCGCCGTGCTCCTCGGCGTCGGGGATCTCGTCGGAGTCCGCGACGAGGGAGACCCGTTCCAGGAACTCGCTCAACGTCCCCTCGGGCTGGTCGTTCTCGAACTCCCGGGCCACCGACTCCAGCTCGGCGAGGTTCTCCACCCGCGTCTCGTCCTGCGGGTCGCTGCTGGTGCGCAGCTCGGCGAGATAACCGGTCTGCTCCAGCACTGCGACGAGCACGGTGGCAGGCCCGGCGCCGGCCTCGACCAGGGTGCGCAGGTCGGTCATGAGTCGCACGAACGCGGTGATCGCCGTGAGCGACCGCGTGGCCAACCCCGGAGCTTCCTGCGCCCGCAGCAGCGCCGCACCGAACGAGATCCGCTCCTGCTGCGCGAGGACCTCGACGCAGGCCTCGGCCCGGTCGCCGATGCCGCGCCGCGGGGTGTTGAGGATGCGCCGCAGCGACACGACGTCGTCAGGGTTGGCCAGCACCCGCAGGTACGCCACGGCGTCGCGGACCTCTCGGCGTTCGTAGAACCGCACTCCCCCAACGACTTTGTACGGTAGCCCGACACGTACGAATACCTCTTCGAGGGCTCGGGACTGCGCGTTGGTCCGGTAGAAGACGGCGACCTCTCGCGGGGGCAGACCGTCCTCGTCCTGGAGGCGGTCGATCTCACCGGCGATGAACGCCGCCTCGTCGTGCTCGTCGTCGGCGACGTATCCCACGATCTTGGCACCGTCACCGGCGTCGCTCCAGAGCCGTTTCACGCGGCGCGCCGCGTTCCTGGCGATCACGGAGTTCGCAGCCGTGAGGATCGTCTGGGTCGAGCGGTAGTTCTGCTCAAGGACGATCGTGCTCGCCGACGGGTAGTCCCGTTCGAACTCCTCGATGTTGCGGATCGTCGCACCGCGGAACGCGTAGATGCTCTGGTCCGCGTCTCCGACGACGACGAGCTGGGCCGGGGGTACTCCGACGTCGTGGGTGCCCGGGCCGCCCACGAGCTCGTGGACCAGCACGTACTGCGCGTGGTTGGTGTCCTGGTATTCATCGACGAGCACGTGCCGGAACCGGCGGCGGTAGTGCTCAGCGACGTCCGGAAACAGCTGCAGCACAGCGACTGTCGCACCGATAAGGTCGTCGAAGTCGAAGGCGTTCGCCTGCTTGAGCCGGCGCTGGTATTCGGTGTATGCCTCTGCCAGGACCTTCTCGTGATGGTTCTCGGCGCGCCCGCTGAACGTCTCGTGATCGACGAGCTCGTTCTTGAGGTTGGACACCTGCGCGGTGAAGGAACGCGGTGGGTAGCGCTTCGGGTCGAGGTCGAGGTCCCGGCACACCAACGTCATGAGGCGCAGCGAGTCGGTGCTGTCGTATATCGAGAACGAGGAGGCGATGCCGAGGCGCCCGGCCTCACGGCGCAGGATGCGTACGCACGCCGAGTGGAAAGTCGAGACCCACATCGCGCGGGCCCGCGGTCCGACGAGTTCGGCGACCCGCTCACGCATCTCACCGGCGGCCTTGTTGGTGAACGTGATCGCCAGGATCTCCCCCGGCCGGGCGTCGCCGGTCGCGAGCAGGTGCGCGATCCGGCGGGTGAGCACCCGGGTCTTGCCCGACCCCGCTCCGGCCACGATGAGCAACGGCCCGCCGCGGTGCTCGACCGCTTCGCGTTGCTGGGGGTTCAGGTCGGACACGAGGGCGTCGATTCGCTCGCCGACCTGCTCCGCGGACCCCCGCTCGGGCGCGGCGGTCGCCGGTGAGCGGCGCGGCGGGGGGCCGGGGAACGAGAGGTCGTCGAAGAGCGTGCTCATCACACCCGAGTCTAGGTGCAGCCCACCGACGGCCGGGCCGGCCCGGGCCGGCAGCGGACGAGCCAGGCGGGCGCGTCAGGCGTCCGGGGCCAGGAAGTACCCCTGCACGTCGGCGACCACGTGCACGGTGCCCGCGGACCCGTTGTGGATCACAACCTGCCCGTCGCCGTCCAGCCCGGACACCACCGCGTTGGGCAGGGTGGCACCGGCCGTGAAGTTCAGGTTCGAGCTCGAGGTGACCGCGCGCGGACCCACCGACAGCCAGCCGCCGGACTGCGCGTTGGCCACGGTCACGTTGAGCGTCACCGCCGACGCGCCCGCCGGGACCGGCGACCCGGTCACCCCGGCCACGCGCACCACCAGCGACGCGCCGCGAGCCAGGGCGAAACGGACCGCGTTGGCCGTGGTTCCCACGCGTGTGTCCAGCACCCGGGCCGGCGACACCGCTTGATACATCGCGCCGGCACCGGCCAGGTAGAAGCCCTGCACGTCGGCGATCACCTCTGCCGGGCCGGCCGACCCGTTGTGGATCACGACCCGCCCGTCGGCGTCGAGTGCGGACACCACCAGGTTCGAGACCGTACCGCCGGCAGTGAGGTTCAAGTTCGAGCTCGTCGTCACCACCTGCGGACCCACCGACACCCACCCGCCACTGCGGGCCTGCACCGTCACGTTGAGGGCCACCGCGGACGCACCCGCCGGCACCGGCGAACCAGCGACGCCGGCCACCCGTACGACGACCGACTGTCCCGCCTGCACAGACGTACGAACAGGGTTCGCTGTGACTCCAACGCGGGTGTCGAGGACGCGCGTCGGAGTCGTCGGCTGATACATCGATCCGCTGTCCACCCGGTAGTAGCCCTGCACGTCGGCCAGGACCTGCACTGTCCCGGCAGAACCGTTGTGGATCACGACGCGACCGCTGCCGTCGAGGGCCGAGACCACCAGGTTCGCCACCGTGGTGCCGGGAGTGACGTTCAGGTTGGAGCTGGTGGTGACCGCCTGCGGGCCGACGGACACCCAACCGGCGACCTTGGCCTGCGTCACCGTCACGTTCAACGCCACCGCGGAGGCGCCTGCCGGGACCGGGGAGCCGCTGACGTCCGTGATCCGCACCGTCAGGGAAGCACCAGCCGCGATCGGGGTGCTGACCGGGTTCGCCGTTGTGCCGTAACGGGTGTCGAGGACGCGGGACGGGGCGACCGGTTGGTAGTAGCTGCACGCGGGGCGGGCCGAAAGGGCGCTGTCGGGCAGCAGTACCGGATCGGTGCCCGCTGATGTCGTGACCCGGCACGGTCCCGTGAACTGCCACGTGTTCCCGGACGGCAGTGCCCGCACCTGCGTCCCCACAGCAGGCGCAGCGGCCAGGTGGGCCGCCGGATTCGTGCGGTTGGCAAGCACCCATGCGTCGACACCGACCGCGGGCTGCGGACCGCCGTACACGCTCCAGGACGCGACCGGCAACGGCGCGCCGCCGGCGACCACGAAGAAGCCCTTGCTCACGACGTCCTGCAGGAACGTCCCGTCGGCCGGCACTGCGGACAGGTGCGCCGCCGGATTCGTGATGTTGGCGAAGGCCCAGTGGTCCAGCCCCACGCTCGCCTTGGTCCCGCCGAACACGCTCCAGGTGCTCACGTAAAGCGGAGCGCCGCCGGCCATCCGGAAGATCTCTTTGGTGGTCATGTCACGGACGAACGTCCCGTCGGCCGGGACCGCGTTCAGGTGCGTCAGCGGGCTGGCGATGTTCACCAGGTTCCAGTGGTCGATGTCGACCGACGGCTGCTGACCGCCGACGTTGTCCCACGACCTGACGTAGACCGGAGCACCCCCGGCCACCCGGAACACCTCGCCGGTGCTCGCGTCACGCAGGAAGGTGCCGTCGCGCGGGCGCGACAGCAGGGCGGCGAACTGCGCCGCGCTCAGGACCGTCACGGGTTGCTGACCGCCGACCGCGCTCCAGGAGCTCACATAGATCGGGGCTCCGCCCGCCATCCGGTAGACGGGCGCTGTGCCGGCGGCCTGCACGAACGCCCCGTCGGCCGCCGGGTTGCTCGGGGGCGGGCTGGTCGTCGCGGCCACCGCGACGAGCCCGAGGCCGAGCAGGCGGACGTACGCCTGGCCGGCGTTCACGGACACGTCGACCACACCGGCCGTGCTGATCGGCAGCTTCACGACCGTCCCGGCCTTGAGCACCCCGATCGGGGCCGTGGCCACCGTGTCCAGGAACAGCGAGCCGGGGGCGTTCGAGTCGTACCGGTCGACGCGTACCTGCAGCTCGTACCGCGAGCCCGCCGGCGCCGGCGGCACCGGGACGGACACGTGCAGGGTCCGGTCATCACCGGCCCAGCGCTCCGCGCCCAGTCGGCACGCGGTCTTGGCGGTGGTGCCGGCACCGGTTGCGGTATCGAGCAGAACCACGGGCGCCGCAGCGGAACCGGCGGTGGCCGCGGGCACGGCGGCGGTGCGGCGGGCGCAGTCCGGGACCAGCACCGGTTTGCCGGTCCAGTACGACGTGGTCCCCTGGGCGCCGTCCCACGAGAACGAGAGGTGCACGTGGTCGCGGTGGCAGGTGGTGTCGTAGGACGCCGCCTTCATCTTCGGATCCGTGGTGCAGCCCTTCAGGTCCGACCACCCCAGGCCGGGGTCGTAGGCGCGCCACATCCGGTTGTCCCAGCCGATGTACATGACGCCGAGGCGACGTGCCATCGCTGCGGGGTTCCCGAACGCGTCCCGGGCCAGCAGCCACTTCAGGAACGCATCAGCCTGCGGGCGCTGGGCCGCCGAGGTCATCCAGTCGAGGGCCCGGCCCTCCTTGTGCTCGCTCTGCCCGCCGTCGCTGCACGAGCGAGCGATCCCGATGTCGCGCGGGCCGTACGTCGTGCGCAGCAACGCCGCGAGCTTGGTCAGTCCCGGCTTTGCGGTGGCGCTGCACAGGGTCTGGCCGAGGTAGTCCGCGTACGGCTCGATCGCGGACGTGAACGTCGGGGTGGGAGGCACCGGTGGGACGACGGCCTTGGGCAGTACCAGCGCCGAGGCGACAGGCGCGGCCTGGGCGGGGAGCTGGGACAGCAGCGGGGCGCAGAGCGCGATGACCGCGCTCACCACCAGGATGCGCGGGCGGATCGGGTGCATCAACCCCTCCTCGGCACGATGGCGCAACAACCTGAGCCGGAATGTTCGATCCGTGCTCAAAAACCCTTTGAACACAACAAACAACACCTTTGGAGTTCGATGTCGCCCGGCGTTGTCGGGTCAGTGGCCGCGTGCCACCCAGTCGTCGTACGCGGCCGCCTCGGCGCCGATGGTCGTCTCGTCGCCGTGGCCGGTCGCCACCCGCGTGTGCGCCGGCAGGGTCAGCAGCCGCTCCCGGATGGAGTCCAGGATCGTCGGGAAGTCGCTGTACGACCGGCCCGTCGCACCGGGTCCGCCGTGGAAAAGCGTGTCCCCGGACACGAGCAGGTCCAGTGTCGGCAGGTACAGGCACACGCCGCCCGGGGAGTGCCCGGGCGTGTGCAGCACCTGCACCGGGAGACCGGCCACGGACAGCTCGTCGTCGTCGGCGAGGGCCTCCGGCGTGCGGTCCGGGTGAACCACGTGGAACAGCATCAGGTCCGCCGGGTGCAGGTGCAGGCTCGCCCCGGTGCGGTCCGCGAGCTCGGCCGCCGCGTCGATGTGGTCGTTGTGCCCGTGGGTCAGGACCACTGCCACGACGCGACGACCGCCGATCGCGGTCTCGATCGCGGCAGCGTCGTGGGCGGCGTCCACGACAAGCACTTCGGCGTCGTCACCGATGAGCCAGACGTTGTTGTCGACGTCGAAGTCCTGGCCGTCGAGCGAGAACACCCCGCTGGTGACGACACGGTCGATGCGGACCGAGCTCATCCGGACACCATGACGACCGAGCGCAGGACCTCGCCCTTGTGCATCTTGTCGAAGGCCGCCTCGACGTCGCCGATCCCGATCTTCTCGCTCACGAAGTCCTGCAGCGGCAGTCGGCCCTGCAGATAGAGGTCGATGAGCATGGGGAAGTCGCGGCTGGGCAGGCAGTCGCCGTACCAGCTGGACTTAAGGGCGCCGCCCCGACCGAAGAAGTCCAGCAACGGCAGGTCGATCCGCATGGAGGGGTCCGGGACCCCTACCAGGACGACAGTGCCGGCAAGGTCGCGAGCGTAGAACGCCTGCTCGTACGTCTCGGGTCGGCCGATGGCCTCGATGACGACGTCCGCGCCGTTGCCCTCGGTGAGGGCCTGGATCGCCTCGACCGGGTCGATCGCCCGGGAGTTGATGACGTCGGTTGCACCGAACTCCTTGGCCTTGGCCAACTTCCGGTCGTCGATGTCGACCGCGATGATCTTCCGGGCACCTGCCAGCCGAGCACCGGCGATGGCGGCGTCACCGACCCCACCGCACCCGATGACGGCGACCGAGTCGCCGCGGCTGACGTTCCCGGTGTTGATCGCCGCGCCGAGCCCGGCCATGACACCGCAGCCGAGCAGTCCCGCCACCTCCGGCGGAGCCTGCGGATCGACCTTCGTGCACTGACCGGCCGCCACCAGCGTCAGCTCTGCGAACGCGCCGATCCCGAGGGCCGGCGTGAGCTCGGTGCCGTCCTCGAGGGTCATCTTCTGCTTGGCGTTGTGGGTGTTGAAGCAGTACTGCGGCCGGCCTCGGCGGCAGGCGCGGCACTCCCCGCACACGGCACGCCAGTTCAGGATGACGTAGTCGCCGGGCGAGACCTCCTGAACGTCCGGCCCGACCGACTCCACGACCCCCGCTGCCTCGTGACCGAGCAGGAACGGGAACTGGTCGTTGATGGCGCCCTCGCGGTAGTGCAGGTCGGTGTGACAGACGCCGCACGCCTGCACCCGTACCCGCGCCTCGCCGGGTCCGGGATCGGGGACCACGATCGTCTCGAGCGTGACGGGTGCACCCTTTGCCCGCGCGACGACACCCTTGACCTTGACCGACATCCGACGTCTCCCTTGCCCCGCGTTCCTGACCGACCGATCAGCAGACGCTACTGGACGACCCGACCGGCCTGGGCCGCCGAGGTAGGACAGCCGCCGCACCGCTCGGCTTCAGACCGCCTCGACCACGACGAGGATCGGCGCCAGCAGGCCGGCCCGGGTCGCGGCGATGTTGTTCTGCAGCCGATCGACGAAGTCGGGGCCGAACACCACCTCCGGTCCGAGCCGGGCGTCCCCTCCCGCAGGCGGTCCGGCGACCGCCCCGGTCCGGTCCTGCGTGAGTGTCACGGCGAAACCGGCAGCCTCCAGCGCCGCCACGTACTCCTCGAGCGTCTCGACGAACGATGAGCTGTCGTCGTCGGCCCAGGGCAGCGGGTACGGCAGGTCCCCGTCACGTACGCGAATCTGTTCGAAGAGCCCGAACCGGCCACCGGTACGCAGCACCCGACGGACCTCGGCGAACGTCGCGCTCTTGTCCGGCAGGTTCATCCCGACATGGATCATCATCGCCCGATCGAAGGAGCCGTCGGCGAACCGGAGCGATTCCGCGGAGGTCGTCTCGAACGTGACCCGGCCGCTCAGTCGGACGCGATCGGTCAGTGCCGTCGCGGTCGCGACGAACTCGGGAGTCAGGTCGATGCCCGTGACCTGGCTGCCGCGGGCCCCTGCCACCCGCGCCGGGCCACCGATCCCGCACCCGACATCGAGCAGTCGCGACCCGGACCCGAGGTCGAGCTGAGTCAGCAGATGTTCAGTCGCAGGCAATCCGCCGGCGTGCAGCTCGTCCACCGCGGACAGGTCGGCCACTGTGAGCGCGTCGATGTCGACGCCTGCTACGGCCAGGGCGCCGATGATCGAGCCCTCGAGGTCTCGGCCCCCATAGTGCCCTTTGACGATCTCGGCAACATCCACGGCTAACCTCCGCGATCGACACTACCCACGGCAGCGAGCCCCGGCAGCAAGTTCACCGAAGCGGGTGTCACCGGTTCATCACGACTCCGAGCATCCGCAGCGCCGAAGCTGCGTGGGTCGACGGACCACGCGGCACGATGTGACTGTGGATGACGACGTGATTGGTCTCGCCTCGAACTGGTGGCGTTTCGTGAGGCTCTCGGCGAGCGAACAGCGAGCAGACCGGCTCGTGGCTGAGGCATCAGCCGACGTGGTCGGAGACGTAGACGAGATTCTGAGTCGGGCCAACGATGATTCGATTGCCATCATTGATGCGCTGCTGCGGTTTCCCGAAGCGGAGCCAGACAAGGTGGGTGCGGGCCCCTTTGAGGACCTGATCAGTGAGAGCGGCGAGATTCTCGGCGAGCGAATCGCGGTGCTGGCACGGCAGGACCCGCTGTGGCGGGAGGCCGCAGGTTACGTCGGGCTCGCCGACGCTGAGGCCCGCCGGGTGCCCGACCTCGTGCCATTCCTCCGGAAGTCACCACCGCGGGAATGACCAGGCTCGTGGCAGGCGATGTGAAATGGTGTGGTGCCACACGGCTGATTTCTCGGGTTGAACCGGCTTGTTCGGCTCCGGCGATCAAGCCAGCCCACGTGGGTAACCGTCGGGATCGACGGAACAGCATCGAAATCAGGCACCCGTGCCACTTCCATGTTTTCGACGGTGCGACCGCGACACCACCCGTCAACACTCGACGGTTGGTTCGCGGGCGATCAGGTGGTCGGTCAGTGCTGCCAGTGGCTGGTAACGGTCGCCGTAGTCCAGCAGGTGCCCAGTGGCCGGGTCGGTGACAGGGCGTCGGAGGGTAGTGGCGGCGGTTGACGGCGTCGGTAGGGCACCGTTCTCGTCCGCAGTGTTCCCATCCTGACCCGGCGTCCCGGGACGCCCTCGTCGGGACCGACAGCCGACGTGCGTAGCGGCGTTCCCAGCCCCGAGGACCCAGATCGGATTTGTGGCTCGCGCGGTTGGTTGGCCCAGTATCCCGATCCCCGGCTTCTGGCGCGTAAGCGGCTCACGTGAGCCGTTTCTGGCGCCGGGGACTGTCGGTGGTCGGGGCTAGCGTCGTAGCATGAGTATCAGTGAATTCTCGTTGGCCTCCACCGGTTCCAGCCCGGATGAGGCAGCGCCGGCGTTGCAGATGATTCCCGGCGGCCGCGCGCCGGGAGGTGCTGGGGCGAAGGAGCTGGGTGAGCAGATCATCGCGCTGGCCGGGCGCCTCGCCTCAGCGCAGTGCCGGTGGCTCCTGTTGGTCGCCCAGTTCGACGCCCTCGACGGTGCCAGCGCGTACGGGCTACCGACCACGACGCGGTGGATCGCCCATCACTGCGGGATCGCGGCGCGCACCGCCCGTGACCACCTCAAGGTCGCCCACACCCTGGCCGCCTACCCGGTGCTCGCGGAGTCGATGGGCGCCGGGCGCATCTCCTACTCCCATGTGCGCATCATCGCCGGTACCGCCGGTGCCGACGAGCCCGACCTGGTCAGCGACCTCCTGACCCTGGCCGAGCACGGCACCGTGCACCAGCTCGAGGACGTCGCCTTGGGGCTGCGCTCGGTGGACCGCCAGCTCGACGACCCGATCCGCCCCACGCCCACGGCCGGGGAGAGCTTGTCCCGGACCTGGGACCGCGACGCCCGCCGCCACCTGTCCGCGCGGCTGGACCCCGAGCACGGCGCACTGATCGACACGGCCCTGGCCGCCGTGCAAGCGGTCGCCCCGGACGGGGAACGACTCAGCGCCGTCGAGGCGCTGGTACGGATGGCCGAGATCACCCTGGCCACCCTGGCCGACTGCCCGACCCCACCGCGCCTGCCCCGCGGCCACGAACGCGCCGCCCTGGTACTGCACCTGCACGCCACCCGCGATGCTGTCCCCGAGATCCCCGACACGGGTGTGTCCGGGGTCGACAACGGCTCACGTGAGCCGCTGCCCCGGGCGCCTGTACCGGACCGGCCCGAAAACGGCTCACGTGAGCCGTTCCCCAGCAGAACCGGTGGGTCATTGCCGCTGGCGCGGTTGCAGGACGGCCCCGGGATCCCCGGACACGTCCTGCAACGCCTGACCTGCGCGTGCCGGATCCGAGTCGTGATCCACGACCCCGAGCACCCCAGCAACCTGCTGGACCTGGGCCGCTCCCAACGCCTGGTCAGCGACCAGCAATACCGCGCCCTGAGCATCCGCGACAACGGGCACTGCGCCCACCCCGGGTGCGAGTCCACCTGGCACCTGGAAGCCCACCACATCGTGCATTGGATCGATGGTGGCCCGACGGACATGGACAACTTGATCCTGCTTTGCGGGGCTCATCACGACGCCCACCACCGCGGCGAGTTCACCATCACCCGGCTCGGGCGCCAGCAGTTCCGGTTCCGGCGCGGCGGCGTTCCCCTGCGCGAACACATCGACCCCTCGACCCTGTTCGACACCGACACCGACACCGCGATCGAGAACGAACACGACCAGGTCACCCCCGACGCCGCCGGGAACCGTTGGGACGGCTACCGGATGAACCTGCCTTACGCCATCAGCTGCCTCGCCGTCCCCCGCTACCGCGCCCGCGACGAACGCCGCGACCAACACGCCAGCTGAGAGGCGGCTCACGTGAGCCGCGCGCGACTGAGCGGTGGGCCTCGATTCCCCGCAACCGCACCACATGCCCACTGCGTGAGCGGAGGCTCCGCTCACCGTCGCGACCGGCGGGAACCGCTTGCTGATGCTCAGATTGCTGGGTCCGGGAGCTCGTCCCTCCGCACCCCATGCGTGCCATAGCGAGTGGAACCGTCGCCCGGGATCGGCCTTGGCCGCCCGGTAGAGCGTGTGCTGCAAGGCACGGCGCGGATCAGAGGGAGAACGTCCCTCGACGGCCACCTGGGCACTCATCGGGCCCCGGTTATAGGGCGCGCCGCTCCGACGACAACGTACGCTGGAGCACGAAACGTCGAGGCTAGCCTGAGCCATCGCCCTTCTGGGTGAATAGCAGGCTTACGACTGGATCAGGTTGGTAAGAGCCCCCGACACAACGAATGGTTCACCGGAATCATTGAACCTACGAATCCCTGAAGCTGGAATTCATCGGCACTGAGGCGCACGCGGGAGGGACGACTCAGACTGTGACTGCTCTTCCCATGGTGCTCAAATGAGATAGAATTCGAAGACACGGTGACAACCCAACCCGTCCGCGGAAGAACATGTGGTGCCACGGTCAGCGCCTACTCCCACTCGATGGTGCCGGGGGGCTTGCTGGTGATGTCGAGCGTCACGCGGTTCACCTCGCGGACCTCGTTGGTGATGCGGGTGGAGATCCGCGCGAGCAGGTCGTACGGCAGCCGCGACCAGTCTGCGGTCATCGCGTCCTCGCTGGAGACCGGACGCAGGACGACGGGATGACCGTACGTCCGGCCGTCGCCGTGGACGCCGACGGAGCGGACATCGGCCAGCAGTACCACCGGGAACTGCCAGATGTCTCGGTCCAGCCCGGCAGCCGTGGTCTCCTCGCGAACGATCGCGTCCGCTTCGCGCAGGATGGCGAGCCGCTCGGCGTCGACGGCGCCGACGATGCGGATCGCGAGGCCAGGGCCGGGGAACGGATGACGCCAGATCATCGCGTCGGGCAGCCCGAGCTCGAGGCCGACCTGGCGGACCTCGTCCTTGAACAGGGCCCGGAGCGGTTCGACCAGCGCGAACTCGAGGTCGTCGGGCAGGCCGCCGACGTTGTGGTGGCTCTTGATGTTCGCGGCACCCGTGCCGCCGCCGGACTCCACGACGTCGGGATACAGCGTGCCCTGGACGAGGAAGTCGACCGAGCCGCCGACCTCGGCCACGACGTCGCGGGCGGCCTGCTCGAAGACCCGGATGAAAAGGCGTCCGATGGTCTTGCGCTTGTCCTCAGGGTCGCTGACGCCGGCGAGCTCGGAAAGGAACAGCTCGGTGGCGTCCACCACCTTGAGCCGGATCCCGGTGGCCGCGACGTAGTCCCGCTCCACCTGCTCACGCTCGCCCTTGCGCAGCAGCCCGTGGTCGACGAACACGCACGTGAGGTTGTCGCCCACGGCGCGATGCACCAAGGCGGCGGCCACCGCGGAGTCGACGCCCCCGGAAAGGGCGCAGAGCACCTGCTTGTCACCGACCTGGGCCCGAATGGCCTCGACCTGATCGTCCACGATCGAGCTGGCGGTCCACGTGGGCTGCAAGTCGGCCAGGTCGTAGAGGAAATGCTCCAAAACCCGTTGCCCCTGTTCGCTGTGCAGGACCTCAGGGTGGAACTGGACGCCGGCCAGACGCCGGTCGACGTGCTCGAAAGCCGCGACCGGGGCACCGTGAGTCGTGGCCGTGACGGTGAAGCCCTCGGGGGCCCGGGCCACGGAGTCGCCGTGCGACATCCAGACCGGCAACGGGGACGGCAGCCCGGCCAGCACAGTCGAGCCGACGTCGCACATCGTGAGAGGGGTACGGCCGAACTCCGACAGCCCGGTCCGCGCGACCTCACCGCCGAGCGCCTGCGCCATCGCCTGGAAGCCGTAGCAGATCCCGAGCGTGGGGATGCCTGTCGCGAAGAGCTCGGGGTCGACCTGCGGGGCGCCGGGGGCGTACACCGACGAGGGACCGCCGGACAAGATGATCGCGAGCGGCTCCTTGGCCAGCAGCTCCGCGACGGTCATCGTGGAGGGCACGACCTCGCTGTAGACCTGCGCCTCCCGGACCCGTCGGGCGATGAGCTGGGCGTACTGCGCGCCGAAGTCGACAACCAGGACGGGGCGGTGCGTGGCGGCCACGACGACCTTTCGCTTAGCGGTCCTGCTCGCGATCGCGGCCGCCGGTCACAGGGACTCGACCGGCCGGAGCATCACGGCGCAGAAGGGGCGTACCGCGATCCTAACGATGCGGTACGCCCCTTCAGCCCGTCGGCGGGTGAGCTCGTCAGTACGTGGTCGAGGTGTGGTTGCCGGTCACGATCAGCAGGATCCAGGCGACGGTCCCCAGGATCCACAGCCCGATGCCGATCCAACCCAGGATCAGCCCGGCCTTCGCGGAGCCGCCGTTGGTAGCCAGCCCCTGAGCGGCCAGCTTCTGGCCCTTCATGCCGGTGATGACGGCCACGATGCTGAGCAGCCCGCAGCACAGCAGTCCGAGGATCCCGGTCACCAGCGAAGTGGTGCCCTGCCCGTTCTGCGGCGCGGCGTAGGCGGGGGCGGCGTACGCAGGCACCTGGCCGTATCCAGGCGCTTGGGGCTGGCCGTACCCCGGGGCGGGAGCGCCGTACGCGGGCGGCTGGTCGGAGGCCGGCGGGGGTGCCGCCGGTGGCGGCGCGTAGGCGGGGGGCGGTTCGGCCGGAGGCGGCGCGTAGGCGGGAGGGGGTGGCAGCGGCGGCGGTGGCGGCTCGTACGCCGGGGGCGGCGGCGGGGGGACCGCTCCCTCCGGCGGCGCTGCGTAGGGATCGGGCTCGGGCTCGGGTGGCGGGTCCTGGAACGTCACTCACGGACCGTACCGAGCCTGGCGACGCAGGGGAAGCACATCTCACGCCCAACGTAACCGGTTGGCCGCTGGCGGCCCTCTCCCCGTAACGTCGCGAGTTGTGTTCCTTGCCCGTCTACCGCTGTCGGACCCCGGGGTCCCGGACCTACGGTCACCCGCGCGGTTCCTGGCCTGGATCGCCCGACGGCAGTGGCAAAGCCTGGGTCTCGGCGTCCTCTGGGGGACGGTGTGGATGCTCGCCCAGGGGGCCGTACCCGCCGCCCTGGGACTCGCGGTCCAGTCCGCCAGCGACCATGACGTCCGCGGCGTGCTGATCGCGGCCGCGATCGTGCTGGCCCTCGGGACGGTCCAGACCGGTGCCGGTGTCCTGCGCCACCGGATGGCCGTGTCGAACTGGATCACCGCGGCAAGCCGTACCCAGCAGCTCGTCGTGCGGCGCGCCACCGAGCTGGGATCGCAGCTCTCCCGAGAGGTCGCGACCGGTGAGGTCGTGGCGGTCACGTCCACCGACGTCGAGAAGATCGGCAGCGCGTTCGACGTCCTGGCGCGGTTCGTCGGTGCCGTCGTCGCGTTCTTCGCCGTGGCGTTCGTGCTGATGCGGACCTCACCGTTTCTCGGCGCACTGGTGCTGGTGGGCGTACCGGTCCTGGCGCTGGCAGTCGGGCCGTTGCTCGGTCCGCTGGAGCGCCGCGAGTCGGTGCAGCGCGCTCGACTGGGCCGTTCCTCGGCGCTGGCCTCGGACACCGTCGCCGGGTTGCGGGTGCTGCGCGGGATCGGGGGCGAGGAGATGTTCGTACGCCGCTTCCAGCTGTCCTCCCAGGACGTGCGCGTCGCAGCGGTGCAGGTGGCGAAGGTGCGCTCGCTGCTCGAATCCTTGCAGGTGGCGCTTCCCGGTGCCCTGATCGTCATCGTCGTGTGGGTCGGTGCCCGGCAGGTCGTGGACGGCGAACTCAGCGTCGGCCAGCTCGTCGCGTTCTACGCCTACTCGGCCTTCCTGGTGCTCCCGCTGCGGACGTTCACGGAGGGGGCACAGCGCTGGACTTCCGCGTACGTCGCCGCCCGGCGCGTCGTGCGGGTCCTGCGCCTGGATCGCGAGCCGTCCGGGATCATGCCTGAGACGGGCACCGAATCGTACGCTGCCGCAACGCTTTTCGATCCGGGCAGCGACCTGCGAGTCCGCCCCGGTCTGCTCACCGGCGTGGTGTGCGCCGAGCCTGACACCGCGGAGGTCCTCGCGCTACGGCTGGCCGGGTTCGGCCCCGGCAGCGATGACGTCACGCTGGCCGGGACCCGTCTGGCCGATCTGCCACGCCCGCTGCTGCGCCGCGCAGTGCTCGTGCAGGACAAGGACCCCGTGCTGCTCTCCGGCACGCTTGCGGAGCTGTTCGACGTGCCTCGTTCCGGGCGGGTCAGTGTCGCAGCGGCCGTGGCGACCGCCTCGGCCGTGGACGTGCTCGAGGCGGTCCTCGACGCCGACGGCGATGTCGAGGACCCGATGCTGGCGCGCGTCACCGAGCGAGGCAGGTCCCTGTCGGGCGGGCAGCGGCAACGGCTCGCGCTCGCCCGCAGCCTGGTGGTCGACCCGGACATCCTGATCCTCGACGAGCCGACCAGCGCCGTGGACGCGCACACCGAGTCGCGGATCGCCGTGGCGCTGCACCAGGCCCGTCAGGGGCGGACCACGGTGGTGCTCAGCGCGTCACCTCTGGTGCTCGACCAGTGCGACGAGGTCGCCCTGGCCGTCGACGGACGGGTCGTCGCCGTCGGGCGGCACCGGGTGCTGCTGCGCGACGAGCCGCGCTACCGCGGCGTGGTCACCCGTGAGGAGGTGAGCACGCCGTGAGAGCACCGGAGGACGCGTACGCCGCCGCGAACCCGACGAGCACCGCACTGCCGGTCGCCTCCGAGGCGACGTCCCGGGCATACGTGCGCACCGTTTTCCTGCGCCACCGCAAGACGTTCACCGTCGTGGTGTTCCTGCACGCGGTGGCCGCGATCGCCGGCCTGGTCGGTCCGTGGGTGCTCGGCAACCTGGTCGAGCAGCTCAGTGCCGGGACGGCGGCCGACCTCGTCGACCGGGCTGCGCTGATCTTCCTTGTCGCCCTAGTGGTGCAGACCGTGTTCACCCGGATGAGCCGACTGCGGGCCGGGGTCCTCGGCGAAGAGGTGCTCGCGGACCTGCGTGAGGACTTCCTGACCCGTACCGTCGCCCTCCCCCCGGGCGTGATCGAACGGGCCGGCACCGGCGACCTGGTGTCCCGTACGACGACGGACGTGGACCGGCTCTCCATGGCCATCCGGCAGGCCGTGCCGGAGCTGACGATCGCACTCGTGACCGGGGTGCTCGTCTCCATCGCGCTGGTGATCACCGCACCGGTGCTGGCGCTGGCCTGGCTGTTGTCCGTACCCCCGATCCTGCTGTCCTCGCGCTGGTACTTCCGTCGTGCCCCCATGGGTTATCGGGCCGAGTCCGCGACGTACGCCGCCGTCAGCGCCTCGGTCAGCGAGACCGTGGACGCCGGGCACACGGTCGAGGCGTACCGCCTCGGTCCCACCAGGCTGGGGCTGACCGATGGCCGGATCCGGCGGTGGGTGTCGTGGGAGCGGTACACGCTGTGGCTGCGTACCTGGTGGTTCCCCGCGATCGAGACCGGGTACGTGCTGCCGCTGGTGGGAGTCCTCGCGCTGGGCGGTGTGCTCGTCTCCCGGGGCTCGTTGTCGCTGGCCCAGCTCACGACGGCCGTGCTCTACACCCAGCTGCTCGTGGAACCGCTGGACCAGGTGCTGATGTGGTACGACGAGCTGCAGGTCGGGCAGGCCTCGCTCGCGCGGCTCGTCGGCGTGCAGGAGGTGCCCGACGCGGACACCGACCCGGACCTCGAGCCGTACGACGACACCCTGCTCGTCGACGCCGTGACGTTCGGGTACCGCGCCGGTCGCGATGTGCTGCACGACATCGGCTTGGACATCGCACCCGGGGAGCGGCTGGCCCTGGTGGGTCCTTCCGGTGCCGGGAAGTCGACGCTGGGCCGGCTGCTGGCCGGGATGTACGCGCCACGCCTGGGACGCCTCGAGCTCGGCGGCGCGGCGCTGGCCCGGATGACGCCGGAGAACGTGCGCCGCCACGTCGCGCTGGTCAACCAGGAGCACCACGTCTTCGTCGGGACGCTGCGCGACAACCTGCAGCTGGCCCGCAGCGACGCCGACGACGACGCGCTGTGGGCGGCGCTCGCCGGCGTCGACGCGACCGAGTGGGCGCAGCTGCTCCCCGACGGGCTGGACACCGAGATCGGTTCCGGCGCAACGGCCCTGTCCCCTGGTCAGGCGCAACAGCTCGCCCTTGCCAGGCTCTACCTGGCCGACCCGCACACGCTGATCCTGGACGAGGCCACCTCCCTGCTCGACCCGCGAGCGGCGCGCCACCTGGAGCGGTCGTTGTCGGTCCTTATGTCGGGCCGTACCGTCATCGCCATCGCGCACCGGCTGCACACGGCGTACGACGCCGACCGCATCGCCGTCGTCGAGGACGGGCGGATCAGCGAGCTGGGCTCGCACGAGGAGCTCGTGGCGGCCGGTGGGGCGTACGCCGCCCTCTGGGCCTCCTGGCGCGACGCCGACTGACCCGGGGCGGCAGCCGCAGAGCCGCGGTCTCGACACGTATCCTCGCGCTAGGGCACGCTTCAGTCGATTCTCGTGCCCAAGAGGTACCTCACCGTCTGCCATATCACGCGAAGGGTTGCTGCCATCGACGGGTCGGCCAGGTACGTGAGGTCACAACGGACCCTGGCAGGCACCAGCACCTCGAGGTAGTAGCGCTCAGGGTCGGCGTCCGACCCCAGGACAGCAAGGTCCCGAAACCGGATCTGCGTCGGCCCGGTCAGGCCCGGGCGGTAGTCGAACACCCATCGGTACGCGTCGGGATAACGAGCTGCAAGCGGCAGTGTCTCTGGCCTAGGCCCGACAAGTGTCATGTCTCCGCGTAGCACGTTCACCAGCTGGGGGAGCTCGTCCAGACTTGATCGTCGAAGTACGCGGCCCATCCTGGTGACCCGGCCGTCGGAGGCTGACGTCACCTGCGGCCCGGAGGTGGCCGTGCGCATCGATCTGAACTTGCACAGGGTGAAGGGCTCACCGCCTTCTCCGACGCGCGTCTGACGGAACAGGGCCGGACCGCCATCCGACAGCCTGATCAGAACTGCGATGATCACCAGCAGCGGGGCCAGCAGCACCAACCCCGCAGATGCGGTCAGGACGTCGAACGTCCGACGCAGGAACCCAACCCCCGGTGTCATGCTCACCCGGTCCCTGCTGCGACGAACACCGTCGACATCACCTGTGTCATGGCGCCCACGTCGGCCGACAGTCCGATTTCCAGAGAGCTCGGGGTCATGTGTGTCCACAGGTCTGCTCCCTGCTGGCGTCGTGACAACAGTGCCGCCCACAACGCATTGTCGGCGAGCCCGGGATTCATCAGCCGCACCACCTGACCCTGGTACACCTGCCTCCAGGTCCAGATGTCGACAGCCCGGGCACCCTCGGACAGGGGAATGTCCACGAAGGTGTGCACATCCGCCTCAGCGGTTGCGGCATCACCGAGATAGTCACCGGGGAATGCCAGGGCCTTCCTCGCTTGCAGTCGAACCTCGCTCCCCCACCCACGGCGAGCCACCTCTACCCAGGCCTGCCGCATGGCGTCGTCGCGACTTACCCCAATGCTCTGGTACTCGGAGTCCGGTCGAAGGCCGGCGCTCAGATCGAGAACATCAATGTCGCCGCTGGCCAGGTAGCCGTCGACCGCAGTCATTGTCGCCGCCGGAGTCAGTTGTTCCTGAGCCTGTGCGCACGCTTGCGGCCACGCCCCGAGATCCGTACTACCGGGTAGGCATCCGAGGTCAGGGACGACCATGTCCACAAGGATCTTCGTATGCGGGAGCCGAGCATGCAGGGCGGTGGCGGCGGCATCCAGGAATGCCTGCACCGCGGCAGGGCTCGTGAGCCCATCCCGGTACCCCAGCTCGTCTGCGATCTTCACCCCGTCCACGCCTGGCATGCTTGCCATAGCCGCGACGACAGCAACCGTGGACCTGAAGGCCGAAGGCCCCTGGAGCCAACGCTTGACAAGGTCGGTCTCCACGTAGACCCGAGCACCGTCCGCAACCACGGCTTTGATCGCGGCGACGTAGGCTGCGCCCGGTCGCACCGCGACGGGGTCCGCGGGGGTCGTGGGGCTCGATGTGTTCATGGGGGTATCTATCGCCGGCGAGGCGTACCTGGGCGGACCAGGTGAAGTGGGACTCGCCGTCGAAGCAACCGATTCCGGCCCCTGGTGCGCGCAAGCGCACAGCAGGGACAACACCGCCAGCCCGACAACCCTTCGGAGCCAGCAGCGAGAAGCCCCGTCGCTACGCATCGCCCGACGCAAGGACGACGGCGCCGGCCTGGGAGCGCGCTGGTTTCGACGACCGCAGCAGCATCGCGATCAGGAAGAGATCGGCTGTCAGGTAGGCCACGGTGGACGCCACTGCCGCGCCCATCGCGCCGTGGGCGGGGATCAGCAGGAAGTCCAGCAACACGGTCAGTGCGAGTCCGAAACCGAGCGCCAGCGAGTTCATACCAGGTCGACCGGTCCCATACAGGTAGGCGGTCGCCAACCCCGCAGCACCCTGGAGAACCAGCCCTCCCAGCAGGATCCACGTGAGGGCGACCGCAGACCCGAACTCTGCGCCATAGAGAGCCGGAAGCAGCCGCCCAGCGGCCACCGCAAGAAGTACCCCTGCCAGAACGTTCCAGAGAATCGCCCGTGGAACAAGACCCCTCACCGACTTGGCGACCTGCTCCTGTCCCTGTCGTGCGATGCGCGGGTACATCACCCACGTGATGGCGAGACCTGGCAACCGCAGCAGTTCGGCGTACTTGGAGGCCACGGCATAGACGCCGAGGGTGGCAGGTCCAGCGATAGCGCCAAGAACGGCAAAATCGAGGCGAAGGTTGAGCAGTCCGACGATCCCTCCGACCTGGCCGCGGATCCCAAAGTTTGCGATCTCGGCGATCAGAGGCAGCCGCACCCGGCGGATGACAAACTTGCCGCTCCGTCTGGCGATCCGGAGCCAGGCGTACCCAGAGACCGCGACATCCGCAACGAGGAGCGCCCAGATGATCAAGCCCACCTCCCGGGCACCGAACGCCCAAAGCACGGCGTACGCGGGAAGAAACACCAGCTCCTCCAGGCCGATCACGACGTTGGTGCCCCGCATGTCCTCCAGTCCCTGCAGAACACCCTTCCCGACTGCCACCGGAAGTTGCGTGAAGACCGTGAAGCCGGCAAGCGCTACCGCCGGAATGCTGATCGAACTGAAGAACACCCGGTGGAGCATCGGAGTCGCCGCGAGCCACACCAGGGTCCCGACAACTCCACCGCCCAGCATCAGGACGACGATCGCCTGCATCATCCCGGGCTCGTGCCGTCGCGGCCCAGCCAGGTAGAAGGCAGTCGCGCTCGGTAGCCCGCATGCGGCGAGCACGCCGAACAGTCCGGGCAGCACTCTGAGCAACGCGTACGCCCCGACACCGGCGGCCCCCCCGGTGCGCGCTACCAGAATGGTCGCGACGCCGAGAGCGACCAACGCGACCACCCGTGCAACGACGTTGGCGACGACCTCCCTGCCCGGCTCCCGCCTGACGCTGCGCATAGCGTTGGCCAGACTCATCATGTCTGCACCCGGCTTCTCGCTCGCCCCCAGATCTGCAGGCCCGCCACCAGCCCGAAGAGCGCCCAGACGTGGCGGAAGTGCAGGACCTCGTAGAACGCGCTGGAGACGAGGACGATGCTCAACGCACCCAAAAGCATCTGAGGAGAGGGTACGAGGGCTGCATACTCTCGGCGAACGGGGCCGAGGAGCAGCGCCCCCCCGCGCCGTAGCACCGAGCCGAGGAGCAGCAGCAGACCGAATGCCCCGATGATTCCGCGCTCGACGAGTGATGCGGTGTAATCGCTGTGCGCCTCCTTCACATAGGGAGCGAAATTGTTCGTCAGCCACGTCTTCGTCTCGTCAGGGCCGATCCCGAGGAGGCCAGCCTGTTCGTACAGAGCCGAGGTTTCATGGAACAGCGTCGACCTGCTTCCGCTGCTCTCTCCGCCTCGTCCGAGCGAGTCCTGGAGCAGTGGGCTGGCAACGGCGGCCCGTTGCTCCACCGACACCAGGTTGATGGCCGGCACGATCACCGCGAGCACACAGATGCCCGCGGCGACAACAGAGATCGCAGTAACTGGACCACGGGCTCTCCACAGCCACGCCACGGCCGACACCACGACCGCGACTCCCGTGCTGACCAGTCCCCCGTTCGACCCTGTCAACGCAGCAGCGAGCAGCAGGACCGCCGCGGTCAGGAATCGCAGGCGAGGGCTTCGAGGCCGATGGCAGGCCAGCACCACGAACAGCGAGATCAGAAAGTAGTCGGCCGCCAAGTTTGGGTCACCGAGGGTCCCCTGCACCCGGCCCGCATTGTCCGCACGAATTCCGGACAAAGGGCTGAAGCCGACCAACGTCGCGAGTTCGATGGCTGTCGCCCATGCCAAAGCCGACCAGCACCACGTCCCGATGAGCACCCGAGCGGCTCGCGGGTGGCGGAGAACATTGGCAAGCGCCGCACCCCAGGCGAACACGAGCAGGTCCTGTGACATCGCCAAGATGGTCGTACCCTCCCCGCGTACGAGGGCGGCGAGGGAGCCACCGAGCAGCAGCAGTCCCATTCCAAGTAGATAGGGGAGTCGGATCTGCAGGCGCTCGCGCACGAGCCATCCGGCGGTCACCGCAACACCGACCAATATCGGTATGTCGACCGGTGCGGAGTTGCCAGGTAGTACGGGAACCAACAGAGGCAGGGTCGCGATGGCCAGAGCGAGTATGACTACCACGATCCTCGGTGGCTCGCGCCGGTCGGCTATGTCGGCGCTGCGCCTGTCCTCCAACCCAGGTGCAGCCGCGAGGGCCGTCATCTGGCCACTCCGGAGGTAGCGAGCAGCTCTGAGAGAAGGCTCAGGTGCAATCGCGCGAACGAGTCCTGGTCGGATCGGATCGCGATCTCCGCCAGGCCAAGGAGAGCGGCAGCACGCCAGAGCTGCGCTGGGAGGCCGAGCGACTCGACGGCCTCGGTCAGGAACCGCTGGACCAGATCGGGATACCAGCCGCGTCCGGTGAGTGCCCAGCGCAGCCCGTCGCCCCACCGACCCGCACGCAGACCGCGGTGACCGGCCACGGGGTGTCCCTGGCGGGTATGACGGTCGAGATAGAGGGAGTAGGACAGAACGAAGCGAGCCCAGTCCCGGAGCGGGTTCCCGATGGCATCAGCGTGCTCCCAGTCGACGACTCCGCTCACGCGCGAGCCGCTCGCCAAGATATTGCCGCACCAGAAGTCTCCATGAACGACAGCCCCAAGGGACGAAGTAAGCGAAGCCTCGATCTCTCGGAGCGGTCCAAGGACGGGACTCAGTTCGGACCTGTCAGGCCATCGGTCGGACAGGAGGCAGGACCAGGGATCGCGACGGTCCGTGGACATGGTCTCTTGCCGGCGCAGGCAACGGAGCCAGGCACGAGCGGTAGCGAAGTCCTTCTCGACGAGCGCCTGTCGCCCCGTGTGGCGCCACGCGTGGTAGGCGACCGACATCGGCGTGCCAAGGAGCACGTCAGTCACCATCGCCGGCAAACCCTGGTGTTCCAGCACGGCCAGCAACCGTGGCACGGTGGATTCTGCAGCGCCGAGCTGCGAACGGTCCAGAGATGACAGGAAGGCTGCCTCGCGCAGGACGCTCTGCCCTGCCCGATCTGTCATGGCCAGCTTGACGGCAACGGTCGGCTGGTGTGCGCCGTCAGGCACCAGCAGCATTGTGACTTTCGGGTTGTCGTCCTTCGACGCCGCAATGATGATCACCTGCGACCCAGGTGCGACCCGCGCTGCCAGCAGTTGGCCGGCCCCCGCGGAGCGTCGAAGCACGTCGCTGGTAGTCATCTGACTCGTCCGAGGGCCAAACGCTGCGGTAGCACCGCGCTGAGAACACCGGGCGGCAGGCGTCGAGCCAAGGAGATGGCCAGGTAGGCGGGGCCTGCCGACCAGGCAGCGCCGGGCGGGACGGTCAGGTAGTTGCGCCAGCTCCACAGCATCGTGGTCGAGCTGTCCTGCACCACTATGACGGGACTGTCGAGCGACGGAAGGACTACATATTCGTCGACAAGCTCTACCCCGGCATTTTGGAACATGCGACGAATACGGCGACGACTGCCCAACCGTCCATCAGCAGCCGCGACCACGGTGCCCGGCGATGCTTCCGAGATGCGACGGTTGGCAATCGCCGTGCTGCTCCGTCCACCTGTGAGACGTATCCGAATACAGTCGTCGGGGACCAGCACGGACAGAGCAGGTTCGGCAGCAGCGAAGGGGGAGCCGTCGACCTCGAGCGTCAGCCGGCGCGTCACCGACCTTACGCCGCCCTCGACGGGGTACCAACTGGCTCGGAACCGTATGCCTCTTCCAGCACTCGCCCGAGCGTCGCAGGTACGTAACGGTCTCCTATCTGCAAGCGGCCAAGTTCGGCCATCCGTGCGGTCTGGTCCGGCTTGTCCAGCATGTGCTGGATCGCCCTGGCAAGTAGGTCGGGGCGCGCAGGCGGCACCAACAACCCGGTAACACCGGGGACCACTACGTCGGACACACCGTTCACCGCTGTCGCAACAACCGGCAGGCCGCACATCTGAGCCTCGAGAACAGCGCACGGCAAGCCCTCGTACCGACTGGCCATCGCGAAGATGTCGAATGCCGGCAGCAGCTCCGGCACGTTCGCGCGTTCCCCGAGGAGCCGCACGCGATCCGCAACTCCATGGCGAGCAGACCAACGCACTGCATCCTCGGCCAGCGGGCCACCCCCGATCCACACCAGGATCGTCTCGCGGTCACGGAGCCTGGCGAGGGCCTCTATCATGTGCTCAGGCGCCTTCTGGTAGTCCAGCCGACCAACGGTGCCGACGACGGGGGTGTTCGGGCCGATTCCCAGTGAGGTTCGAGCGTGCTGCCTCGACGTTGGATTGACGCGAGCGATACCGAAGTCGATCGCGGGACCGATCGTCCTGATGCGCGCGGGATCCGCAATCCCCCGTCTGATGGCCTCCACGGCAACCCCTGTTCCCACCGCGAAGAAGAAGTCCGTAATTCTCGCCAGACGCTGTTCGCACAGCACGTATGCACTACGCCGTGGCCACGACTGAAACTCGTGGAAGGGAAAACCGTGGAAGGTATGAACGATACGCGGGACACCTGCCCGATGGGCAGCGACCCGCCCGAGTGCGCCCGCCTTGGCGCTGTGGGTGTGGACAACGTCGAACTTTCCTTCCGACAGCAGGGCCGTGAGCGTCCCGAGTGCTGAAAAGTCCTCTCGCGGGCTGATCGGCGAGACCAGCTCTGGCACGAGGATCACCTCGAAACCCGCATCACGTGCGCTGTCGAGCAGCCGGTTCCCACTACCCGCGATCACCGTGACCTGGTTGGCAGATGGGTCGAGGGCCGCCGCGCCATATAGGGCTACCCCTCCTGCACCGGCCATGAACCGTGTGACGACCTGCGCCACCCGGCGCGGCCGACTGCGCCCGCAGAGTTCGGTCAGCATGCGACTACACCGTCCAGGCGCAGATCCCGCAGGCGGGTGCCAACGCACGCTGGCAGCACGACCTCCGCACAAGGAACGCTCGCGGTCAGACGGGCTGCGACCTCACCGACGGGCGGGTGCGGCGGTCCGAGGCCGGTACCGAGTGCGAGGGTCGCAGCGAACGCCCAGTATCGCCGGAGCTCCCCAGCAGCGTAGGTGCCGGCCGTGAGGACTCGAGCCGCCTGCAACGCCGGGACGGAGCGAACGACAGCTTCGGCTTGATCCCCTCGCGTCAGTACGACGACCAGGTCCGCTGCCAACGCGTCAGCACGCTCCCCCCATGGCACTTCCCGGCGCCCGTGGGACATTCGACGGCCGGTCCCGCCTGCAATGCGTAACGGCTCGACGACGCCCTCTAGGGTGGCACCGTCGCTTACACAGAGGTTGTCGGACACTGCCATGCCGCCCAGAGCGAGCTCTGCGGCCAGCAGCGTCGACTTCCCCGTGCCGCCGGGTCCAGCGAGAACGACTCCCGAACCGCCAACGAAGAGTGCCGAAGCATGAAGCGGAACTCGCCCCGTGACGCTCGCCCACCACATTGCCGGATACTGCAGCAAGACAGCACGGGCGAGCAGGTGGTGTCGCGACGGCGACGCAACGTTGAGTCCGCGATTGCGGAAGTCAGGCCGGCTCCGCGCAACGACGTACGCGCCACGGCTCGACGGTTCGACCAACAGGTCGAGGCCGGAGGAGCATGCGTCCTCGACGATGACCCGCCCGTGGCTGGTCCAGGCGCCGCGGGTCAAGGGAGTCCAGCCCTTGGTCGGAAACGCGGCCTTGGCGGCCTCCACCCGCACACTCACCTCCACGACCGACGTGGCGCTCAATGCTGGGGCACCGACCAGCGCCTCGTCCACGACGGAGCGAAGTCGATTCGGTACGCAGTCCACCGCGACGTTGACACCGGCACTGCGGAAGCTCCTAGTCACGCGTCCGCTCCGACGACTGCGCAGCCGGCGGACCGCTCGATTTGACCCGCGGTTCGGGATTGCCATCTGCTGCTTCGCTGGAATCAAAGGTGAGGGCGCTGCTCGGCCTGCCGGTGACGAAGACCTCGACATGCCCTCCCGCCATGGGCGCTGTCTCAATACCGGCCGGAGCCCGGAACCGCGACGCATCACCACTGTGGGTGGCACCCTTCTCCGAGGGTGTGCTCGACAGGGGCACTATCAAGTCTTCAGGGCCATCACCAGCTGGCACCCCGCCCGCCCCATCGAACTTCCCGTTCGGACTTGCTCCGACGCGGACTTCACCCGTGGGCATTCCACGCGAACCAGCCGCGTTGTCATCCGACCTGTCGGGCACCGGCACTCGATCCGCGGCTGTGGATCGGGAACCATTTGCTGCCTTCGCCGCGCCCGCGGCCACGAGGGCCTCAACGGCCGTATCGGACAGGACAATACGGTCGGCGTGATCTTGCCCCGACGCTGGTATCGAGGGACTTGATGTCCCCGCCTTCGTTCCGGCATTCTCCTGGTCAGTCCCGGATGTGGTATCGGTACCCACGGGCTGGGGGTCAATGGCCGCAGAAGTCAGGGCCGACTTGGAGGTCGCGCCGCGGGGGCCATCCGCCTCGACAGGCGCCGGAGGCAACGCGATCGATCCCCGAACTCCCAGCACCGCCAGCAAGGGACGACCAGCGACGACCAGCTGATCTTCAACCTCTCGGAGGCGGGACACACGGGTACGACGGGCGACGAGCAAGACGAAACCGGCATGAGGATCGCTGGCGGCAGAGAGATCGGCGGCGCTCTCAGGCCGCCACCGCACCGTGGTGGCCGGTTCCGACGTGCCCTGCGCCACTGCCTCCGCTCCCGGCGAACGTGATCCGACAGCCTGCACTTTGGACTGCGGCGGAGCCACAGAGCTCTCGCCGGCTGCATCTATGCCGCCATTTGCCAGCTGCCAAGCCGCACTGACGGCTGACGTGTCGGCAACTGGGCGCACCGACAGCACGACTATGGCATGAACATTGAACTCGTCGGCGAGTTCAGACAGTCGACGGGACGGGCCTACGAGAGAGCGCTTTGCCTTGGATCCGAGGTCACCGAGATAGGGAACCCCCAGCTTCTCGGCGGCTTCGCGCGCGTTCGTGACTCGCGGCCGCAGACTCTCCATGGCCCCTGCCAGAGCGATCGCCAGCAGTACCCCGAACAGCAGCGCGAGACCCAACCGCTGCAGCAGACCCGATGGGTCGGGGCCATCAGGGGTGGTAGCGGGATCGACCACTCTGGCCACCGGCGGCTGAGTCGTCAGAACAGCGAGCTGGCTCCGCTGAGTCCGCAGTGCGCCGAGCTCAGCGTCCAGCGATGCAAGCTGAGCCTGTAGGCTTGGATTGCTCGGCCCTGCAGGCGCGCCCAGCAATTGCTTGGCAACGCCGTCCCGCTGCTGCTGAGCCTTGCCGATCTCTTGGTCAACGATCGCGAGGGCTGATTGGGTGTTAGCCAGGGCATCCGTGTTGAGCATCATGACGAGCTGCGCCGACAGCGACGTCACAACCCGCTGAGCGGACTGAGGATCGGTGTCCGCAACGGTGATGGCGACGATCGGGGACACTCCGATGCCAGCGACCTGGATGTTCTCGGTCGCAAAGACCGTCGGATCCTCGACAAGTCCTGACGAGCCGGCAGCCATCGCCTGCGTGACGACGGACGGGGCAGTAACGATCGCGGCAGCCCGTGCGCTCCCCGCCGAGGCCTCGGTCGCGGAGCCAGCGAGATCAGCGGCGACCTGCACCCGGCTCACCGACGTGTATGTGGTCACGCTTCCCCGATGGACCCCGAGCACCAGGAGCAGCGGGACCACCAGGCACACAATCACGATCCACAAGTGCCCTCGGACAATTCTTGAGAAGGCCTGGCCGGCTGTCACAGCAACTCAATCCCTCCATCGGAGATACACACGGTAGGTCGACGTCGTACGGTCGGGCATCAGCCAGGGAGACGAGGCGACGTACGCCGATGGTGGTGTCGCCTACCGCGCCGAGACGCCGGGGTAGTCGCCGGTCGGGACCTGGCTCTTCGCTGTGCCCGTCGCTCTACGTGCGGCTGGGAGCGAGTGGACGAACCTTCAGGGGGGAGCATCGCGCGTTGAGGCACTCCCCTGATTCCAGGTCGAACTCGAAGTTGTGCCCAAGGCACCGCAGGACTCCGTCGGACAACACCGCCGATTCCGACAGATCCTCACCCGCATGGGGGCAATACCTGCTCACGGCGACATCTCGGTCCCTAGTCCGATCCCTCAACACCACCATGTCGTCTGGATCTCGACCGGTCTCGTACTCCTCGATCGCTGCCAGTGCGGAGGGGTCAGCATGCTTGAGTAGACCCACCAGGTAGTCGTTGTACAGGTCTGGTTCACGCCAGGCTGAGAACCGTAGGGACAGGAAAAGATCTTCCCAGCGGATCTCTCCCGTGAGTACCGCATCCAGCCATCGGGCCTCGACCGCGAAACCGTAGCTCGCCAGTCGCCCCTTTGCTCGGTCCACCCCTACCCCATCCGGCCCCAGCCGCACATCCCAGGTGCCTCCCGCATCACCGGCCACCTCGAACCGCACAGTCATGCCGATCCGCTCGAGGAAGTAGTTGCTCATGCCACCGAGGCGCATGAAGTGATCTTCGAAGCGTTCATAGAGCGCTGAGCCAGAGGGCGGATCGGGGTACCGGGCGTACGTCGCACTGATGTCGTCACTACGTTGGCGGGCATAGCGGTCCAAGTAGTCATCGCAGTCGTCGAGGCTGAAGTCAGCCCATTCAGGGCTACGGGTCACGGCCTCGCTGCCAAGCTCTATCGCATCTCCTGGCAGCAAACACAGAGCGCTCTGCTCAGGTATTCGCTCCTGCAACCAGGTCAGTGCCTGTCCCTGGTGCGGGAAGACGCCCGGCTCGCGCATCTGGAGATTGTGACGGCGGAGCGAGTCGTCGAGAAAACACGGCGGCCCCGCATACGGCAGTACCAACCGCGGTCGTACCCCGCGCAGCATACGCACTACAGCTCGGAACTTGGACCGACGCTTGTCCGCGCCGATCCGCGCCGACACGTCCGAAGGGTAGTCGTAGCATATCGGATGCCAGGAGGCACCCGACATCTGCACACCCATCAAGTCGAGCTGGTGGCCGACCTCTTCCGACGCTCGCCTTCCCTGGCTGACGGTGAGCCGCGCGTCGTTCGTATGCATGATCGCGAATCCATTGACCACGACAAGGATCGCAGCGTCGTGACACATCGGCGACTGCTCGGGGATCACCGTCAGCCAGTCACCACCCGGATTCAGCTGCAGCCGTTCCCACGCTCCCACCTCGATGACGTTGCGGACCCCTGCTCGGGCGAGTCGCCCCCGCAGTACGCCGGAGGGATAGCGCGGAATCACAACCCGAACACGGTCCGGGAGGGTAGGTAACAGATCCAGGTCAAGGTGATCCAGATGCTCGTGGGAGACAGCCACCCAATCACAGTCAAGCATCTGCTTCGTCGCCAGATGACTGTTGTCCGGGAATGGGAACCAGCTGCCGAGGAACGCTCCCCCCTTGGACAGCCATGGATCGCACAGCACTCTCACGCGCGAGGTCTCGATCCGCAACCCCGCATGTCCAAGCGACGTCACAAATGGCGCCTCCCGCGAAGACATGTCTTCTCCCCATTGAGTGTCGGGACCATCGCACTTCGCACCCGGACGTGAATCAGTGCAGAACCGCCATCGGTCGCATTCGCGCTACGGGACGCACTAGTCCGAACCCGCTCATGATCTGGAGGGCGGCCGCGACACCCTTGTCGTCCAGGTGCGGGACAGTCGTCGGAGCCCGGTCGTCGTAGCGGAACCTCATCGTCGACCGAGCCTGCGGATCACTGGTAGAGAGTCCTGAGCGCTCGAAATGATCGATCACAGTGCCGGCACCGTGGCAGGCGGAGTGCAAACTCGTGGCGGAGTCCTTTCCTGCAACGGCAAGGTACGACGAGGTGCGATGTGTCCCGGGCAGCAGTACAGCCTGCCCTGTGCGGGCAAAGGTCGTGCCAACAGGCATCCGATCGCCAGGATACGCACGGCACGAGTTGTGCCGGTGAACTACCCCTAACTGGCCATCGACCTCCTCCTCGTAGACCGAGTTGTGCGGGGAGTCAACGACGAGACGAGCTTGACCGCCGCCGAAGACCCGAGTGGCCAGGCGTTGGAGCGCAGCATACGTGGAAAGGCGGAACGCGAAGCCATAGTTCATCGCTGCGGCGTTTGCCAGCATCAACCGCTGCCCCTCGTCGCTAGCAAGCTCGACGGGAGGACACCCCTTAGAAAAATACAGCCGTAGGCGCTCCTGAAGCTGATCCTTCGAACGCGCCGTTCGAAGATGGTACAGCGGTTTGCTGACCGCCATGACTGCTCTCATCGAGCGTGCGTAGTCCTCGCGACGACCGAAAAGATGGCCGACGATGCCGGTCATGACCCCGCCACCTGCGTGGTACTGGATCATGGTCTGCCCCAGCCGCACCCCGAGGGCAGCAGCCCGTTCCTCGTCAATGATCTCCTCGACCTGCTGCAGCTCGACGAAGTGGTTCGTCGGACCTATCGTGCCGAACCGCAACCGCGACAGGTGCCACGCCAGGGCGGGCATCTCACGGATCAACCGCTCCTTCCCGCCATATGGTTCCAGGTCGACGAGCCCGCTCTCCTCGACCCGCTCCAGTTCCGCAGCGTCGACCCCGAATCGCGCGGCGGCGAATTGAGCGCCGCCGACGGCAGTTCCCACCGCCTCACTTCTTGTGAGCTCGCGACCACCACGGGTCGGGTAGGGGTATCGCTCCCTGACTGCACGGAAGAACTCTCCGATCGCAGCATCCGTGGGACGCTCACAGTCCAGCGAGATCAGCGCCATGCCGCAGTTGAGCGACGAGCTCGTCAACGTCGGCCGAATGGTGCCAACAGTCGCCACGGCGATGCTGGAAGGCATCTCCATGTTGGACTTGTGGTGAAAGTCCGGAAGCACGACCGGCGGCGCCAGGAGATCGAACCCGAGCGTTGCCGATCGGAGTTCGCCGAGCGCCTCGGGGTCGGCGGGCAAATCTCTGCTGTCGAATACCCGCGGTGTGTCGAGTTCGGACTCGAGACTTCGCCGATGCGACATCTCTTCAGCCGACAGGACCCTTATGTCCATCGATTTCCTCATGGTAATCAGTAGTCATCCGGATACGGCGCCAGATCCGGTACGGCAGCAATCTTCGGACCGTGGTAACCAGGGACGAGTTGTTCTAGCATGCGGAGGACGTCGGATCGCCTGTTAGCGTCCGCCTCATCGAGCAGGTCGGCGAGCTTCCCATGGAAGTCCCTACCAACGTCGTGCAGACAAGTCTTGAAGATGCGCGGATGAGCAGTGCTCACGACAACCTCGTTCTCGCCGAACAGCCTTTCGTTGAGCTTCTCCCCCGGTCTCAGGCCGGTGAACCTGACTCTGGCTGGGGGAACTCCCATCTGCTCAGAGAACTTGTGCACCAGATCAAGGATGCGCACCGGTTCACCCATGTCGAGAACGAACGTCTCGCCGCCGTCCGCCAACAGTGCCGCCTCAAGGACGAGTCCCACTGCTTCTTCGATCGTCATGAAGAAGCGCGTGGCGTCCGGATGCGTCACAGTCACGTCATCACCGTTCCGCAACTGCTCCGCGAGAACCACGAGGAGGGATCCACGGCTCCCGAGCACATTGCCGAACCTGACAGCGGAGAAGACCGTCTCAGTCGGGCCCATGTTCTTGATCGTGAGCTCGGCCAGGTGCTTCGTCGCACCAAGTACTGACGTGGGATCGGCCGCCTTGTCGGTGGAAATGAAAACGAACAGTGAGGAGCCGTACTCCGCTGCTGCGTTGGCTAGCAACTGGGTGCCCAGTACATTCGACTTCACCCCCTCGCAGGGATGGCTCTCAAGCATCGGCAGATGCTTCAGCGCGGCCGCATGAAATACCACATCGGGCCGAACGTCGCGGAACAACTGCCTGATTCGTCGACCGTCACGAATGTCCGCGACGACCAGTTCTTCACTGCTCATGAGTGCCTCACCGGAGATCTCGAGCTGCATCCGATGAAGGTTCGACTCGTCATGGTCGAGCATCACCAATCGAGCCGGGGAGAATCCGAGCACCTGACGGCACAGCTCACTCCCGATCGATCCGCCGGCTCCAGTCACGAGGACGACCTTGTCGCGAATCACGGCCGCGACAGCTGGGGAGACCACGTTCATCTCCGCACGACCGATCAGCTTGCCGATCTCGAGCGCCCGCATGTCGGTACCGACAACGTCACGCTGCAAAGCAGCCACGAAGGTTGGCAGGTGACGGACGCGTACCCCGGAAGCGGCGGCGATCACCGCCAGACGGCGGACCTCCGTCGCCGGGAGGCGGGGGATCGCCAGCACGACGCACTGCACGCCGAACTGGACGATGACCTCGGTGAGGGAGCCGACGTCCCCCAGCAACGGCAGTTCCGCGTGGGCTCCCTTCGCCAGGTCGTCGTCGAGGAACCCGATCGGGGCGAGGCCGAACTGTGGGACTGCAAGCAGGTCGCGCGCGAGCGCCCTGCCGGCCTCACCGGCTCCCACCACCAGAGTAGGCAGACCGGGCACCTGATCGAGCTTCTCGGATCCATATTCGGCGGGCCACAAATCGGCCAATCCCTCTTCAATCAGACTCATGCTCGTCCCCCTGCCTCGCTCAGTGCCTCGCACACAGTGTCGACGTCCCCAGTGTTGAGCATGGGATGCAGCGGCAACGACAGCGTGCGAGCAAATACCTCATCTGCGCCTGGGAGTCCCTTCGGAGGTACTTCCACCCTCCCGGAGAACCAGCTCAGTCGGTGAAGCGGGATGAAATGGACTGATGAGCCGACCCCAGCCGCCGCTAGTCGACGGGAGAGTTCGTCGCGGGATATTCCGAAATCGTCGTTGATCCTTATCGCGTACAAGTGCCATGCGTGAACCGTGTCGGACGAGCGTGGCGGCAGCAGCACACCCTCCATGTGCCCGAGGCGCAGATCATACTCGGACGCGAGCCTTCGCCGGTCCTCATTCCAGCACGCTACCTGCTTCAACTGGGCTCGCCCGATCGCAGCCTGCAGGTCGGTCATGTTGGCCTTAAGACCATCAGCAGCGACGTCGTAGTTCCATCCGCCGCCGGGGAGGTAACGCCGCCATGCATCTTTGGTCATCCCGTGCAGGCGCGCGGCATGCACAGCGTCCGCGAACTCTTCATCGGCCGTCGTGAGCATCCCGCCTTCGCCGATGGGCAGGTTCTTTGTTGCATAGAAGCTGTAGCAGGTAGCTCGGGACAACGCTCCGACATGTCCGTCTTGTGTCAAGGTTCCGAGCGCATGGGCTGCGTCCTCGATGACCATGGTCAACGGCAGATGGGCTGCAGTCGCGAGCTCTCGCACGTCGGCTGCGAGTCCACCCAGGTGGACTACCACCATTGCAGCAACACCACCTGCGCGAGCGGCAGCCACCTCAGTAGTCGCCGCACTCGGCATTCCTGATTCGACGTCGACGTCGACAAGCACCGGGATGTGCCCTGCGTGCATGATGGCGTGTGCCGCACCGCAGAACGTGTTGGCAGAGAGCAGCACCTTACTCGCCGGCGCCAACCCCAGCGAACGCACGGCCAGTTCGAGTGCCGCGGTGCACGAACTGACAGCCACCGCCCGCGGAGCGCTTACGTACCCCGCAAACTCCCGTTCGAACTCTGCTACCTGCTGTCCGGTCGTGAGCCAACCCGACGACAGGACACCGACGGCCGCCTCACGCGCCTCGTCGCAAACTGGCGTTCGGGCGAACGCCACCGGTCGGGCGACGCGAACTTCCTCTGTCAGGGCCAGCGTCGACACGGCTCCGGCCACCTCCCACTCTCTGTCCCAGTGCGTCTATTGACAGACTAGGAACGACGGAAGTCGGAGGCACGCTGCCCACGGCCTACTCGCACTACGTCATTGGCGGGAGCCGGCGTGCGTCGGCACCAAGCCGAGAAGCCCCGTTTCGCGCGCACGGGCGACGGCGGACAGTGACGAGTGAACGCCAAGTTTCTGAAGTACCCGTTGAACATGCGTCCGTACCGTATTTTGCGAGAGTTGGAGCTGCCGGGCGATCTCTGCCCGGCCCATGCCGTCCACCATGCAGCTCAGGACGTCGATCTCACGGGGAGTCAGCCCCACGAGCGCCGCGGGATCATATTTGCCCGACTGTCGGGTGAGTATGTTCAAGACTCGTGTCAGCAAGCGTGCCGGAATGTATGTCTCGCCACGCTGTGCTCCCCGGATCACATGAAGCAGCAGATCTATGGAAGCATCCTTGGGCACCCATCCCGACATTCCCAGGCGTGCCCCTTCAGCGACGAAGCTCTCGTCTTGCACACCAGTCACAAAGACGATGTGGACATCGGGCCGGCGTTGCAGGAGGTCCTCCCCAAGAGTTAGACCAGTTGTCCCGGGGGAATATCCGAGATCATAGTCGATTACCGCGACATCCACCTTCAGGTGATCGACCATGCCAGCCACGCCGTGCTCGCTGAACGCGACGACGACGACGTCCATGTCCGGTTCGAGACTCAGGCGCGCTGCCAACGACTCCGCGAACACGACGTGATCGTCGACGACGGCAACTCTCATCGTATCGATTGCCACGTTGGGACCATCCCGCGAGTTCGGGTCCGGTGCCACCTACCCATGGAGGGCTTCCGGATACGTCACCGGTATGAGATTGGGTCCGAGTTGGCCATCCCCGCGGGTGGCAACTGCTTCCCGGTCGACCAGAGCAGCCGCCTGCAGACGGGAGTTGACTCCCAGCTTCTGCAGCACGTTCTGGACGTGCGTCCGCGTCGTACTGTAACTGATCCCCATCACTCGAGCCATCTCCTTGGTGGAGTGCCCTGCGGAGATCAGGTGGAGAACTTCGAGCTCACGTGGCGTCAGGTAGCGCAGTCGACTTGGTCCCGCTCGCCTTCCAGGTGACTTCACTTCACGCAGCGGGTGCCTCCGGAGGCTGATCGGCTCACCAGCGGCCGCAAGCTTGAGCGACCTGAGGATAGTGTCGATCGACTCGTCCTTGCGAAGGAACCCGAGAGCGCCCGCTCTCAGCAGATCGGCAGCCAGCTCAGTTGGGTCCATCCCCGACAGCACGACGATCGCGGTACGAGGTGCCACAGATGCGATGTTGCTGACCAGTGTCATGACGTCACCCTCTGGGAGTCCGACGTCAACGGTTACGACGGCTGGCCGAAAGTCCAATACCTCCTCTATGCATGTCGACGCGGAAGTCGCGATCCGAACCTCTTGGCCACGCTCGATGAGGGCTAGCGCGATGGCTTCGAGGAACAGCATGTGGTCATCGAATACGACGATCCTCATCTTCCGGCCCCGTCCCAAGCGTCAAGTGAGACTGCTACTTGATATCCGCGACCGTCGGGTTTCGCAGAACTGATCCGCGCTCCACAGGGGATCGCAGCCGTTCGAACGATCGTCAACCCGAGGGAGGTGCGCGCGGCAACGCCGCCGATGCCGGGGCCGTCGTCGGCAACGGTGACCACCACATTTTGGCCCCGATGAAAGACCTGCACTTGCACGGTGCCGGCGCCGGCAGCATGGATCGCATTCTCCAGCAGGTTCTCGACGATTCGGCCCAGTCCCACCTCACACGTCCAAGCGTTCAACCTGGGCGCAGGATCGAAGTAGATCATTGCTGAGCTCGTGATCTTCGCGCGGGCGACGACGTGCGCGACCACATCCGAGACATCGACGATCGTTCGCGGCTCCGCCGGCTCGAGCCCCACGTCGATGACTGCTGAGAGCCAGTCGCACTGACCGACGATCGCATCGAGGCGGCGCTGCGTGGCGTCGACGTCGTCGACGGCGATGCTCGCGAGGACTCGCACTGCTGCGACGGCCTGCCGGAGGTCATGGCACACTGCCCGGAGCGGCTCGGGCCCGCCCGGGGCTCCCTCGGCCAACAGCGGCCGTTGCCCTACGTCGATCCTGCGCATCGCTTCGCCCAGCGTTCGGACGGTGAGCTTCAGGTCAGTCGGGAGGATCCGCAGACCTGGCCCCCCGTCCAGGTCGAGGATCGCCCCGATTGGGCCTCGGTGTCACCCAAAAGCGAAAGATGCCCCATCTGGCCTCGTCCGGCCATCGCAGCGATAATCGCCGGTCACGCAACGTGTATCGCCTCGCGGGGACTGATGCCGGTGAGTGCCTGCGCGACTGCCGAGAGTGTCTGCTCTTACTCGGCGGCGCTGTGACTCAGTGGAACGTCACGATCGCCGCGATCCAGCTGCCGGTGCAATTGCCGGATGCTGTGATCATCGGGGTTCCGGTCGGTGTCTGGTATGCCCTCCCGAGCCCGTTCGAGCCCGTCGGGTATGAAGTCAGCGTTGACCAGCCAGATCCCCACGTCTGCGGCACGCCGCCGAACGTGGCGACCGCCCCGAACGCGAGCTCTCCGGGCAGTACTACTACACCGGCGGACCCGGAGCTGTAGGGACCCGCGGGCCCGGCATTCGTTGCCGCCTGGTCTGCCGTCGACGCGCCGGCCACCTCGTCAGCCAAGATCCGGTAGCTCGCCGCCGTGGGGAACGAGACGGTGATCCGGGCTCCAACGGCCAACCCTGTGCTCGCTCTCCCCGACAGGATGATCAATCGATTGCCCGAGCTGTCCGCTTGGGAAGCGGCGACAGTCAAGGTGTCCCCGGCTGCGTCGGTTCCGCTCACCGCACCGGTCGGTGTGGTGCCGGTCAGCTGCACAGTGACAACGATCAAGTTGCCGGCAGTGACGCCCTGGGTGCGCCATACAGCCACGTACCCTGAGGTGTGCGAACTCGTGGAGTAGTTGGTGGCGATCTGGTTGACGTAGCTGGCAGGTGAACCCGTGGCAGGCGGGGTCACAGTGACCGAACTCGTCGCGGTCGACGTCGTACCGTCGCTGTCCGTGACGGTCACGGTCACGGAGTAGTTCCCTGGCGCCGAGTAGGTGTGCCCCGCCGAAGAAGCGGACAGCGGACCCGAGGTGGTCCCGTCCCCGAAATCGAAGGCATAGCTCTGGATCGGCGCACTGCCCGGCGACGAGGCCGAGGCGTCAGCGGTCAACGCCAGCGGCGCGGACCCAGTCGTCGCGC
>JANWJC010000106.1 GCA_025449595.1 Acidobacteriota bacterium
CCGCCGCGGGAGCGCTGGCGCGAGCCGGTGCCGGACGCGTCGAGGTCCTGGAGCGGGAGTCGGAGCCCGGGGGGATTCCACGTCACAGCCACCACACCGGGTCCGGGCTGCGGGACCTGCACCGGGCCATGACCGGCCCGCGGTACGCCCGCCACTACACCGATGCGGCCGCAGCCGCGGGTGCGTCGCTGCGCACCTCGGTGACGGCGACCGACTGGGCCGGCCCGCTCACCATCGACACCACGAGCCCGACCGGTCTCGAGCAGATCGCGGCGAAGGCAGTCATCCTGGCCACGGGTGCCCGGGAACGTCCCCGCAGTGCGCGGCTCGTGCCCGGGACGCGGCCCGAGGGCGTCTTCACCACAGGCCTGCTGCAGCAGACCGTCTACCTGCATCACCTCAGCGTCGGCCGGCGCGCGGTCGTCGTGGGCGCGGAGCACGTGAGCTATTCGGCCGCCGTGACCCTTCACCATGCCGGCGTCGAGGTCATCGCGATGGTCACCGACCTGCCGCATCAGCAGTCGTCCCAAGCGTTCCGGATCGGCGCTGCGCTCCGCTACCGCTTCCCTGTATTGACCAGCACCCGCGTCACCGAGCTGCTCGGTCGCCGCCGGCTCACGGGCGTACGGATCCGTCACGACGACGGTCGAACCGCCGTGATCGAGGCGGACACGGTCGTGTTCACCGGGGACTGGATCCCGGACAACGAGATGTCCCGACGGGCGGGGCTGGACATCGACCCAGGCACTCGCGGTCCAGCGATCGACACCGGGCTGCGCACTTCGACGCTGGGACTCTTCGCGGCCGGCAACCTGGTCCACCCGGTCGAGCTGGCCGATGCCGTCGCACTCGAGGGCTCCCATGTCGCGCGCAGCGTCATGCGCTGGCTCGCGGGCGAGCGACCCCCGGCTCGTACCCCGGTCCTGGTCGAGGGACCGGTGCGGTGGATCGCCCCCAACCGCGTCGACCCCGCCGGCCCGCCACCGTCCGGCGACCGGTTTCTGCTCTGGCCGGTGCAGTTCGTGGCGCGTCCCGGCGTCCTGGTCCACCAGGACGGCCGCTTGCTGCACGAAGGCCGGCTGCGTCACCCCCTCGTCCCGAACCGCCCCGCCCACCTGACCGCAGGATGGCTGCGCGACGTCGACCCCGAGCGGGGTCCCGTGTCGGTAGTCGTATCAGGCACCCAGCGCCGGGTCGCTGCTGCTACCCGTTGATCATGGGCCTGAGTGCGGATCCGTCGGGTGATCATGGGCTTGAGTGCGCTTTTCCGCACAGAACCGACACCAACCCCATGATCAGCGAAGCCCCCACCTCAACGACAGCCGGGGACCCGGTGCTCAGCCAGGGGGCGGCGCGAGGCTTGTTCGCAGCGCCTGACGGGCAGCCTCCGCGCCGGGTCCGGTGTCGTCCTGAGGCGGGAAGGCAACGCAGCGGCGCAGCTCGTCGCCCAGGTGCTCCAGGGCTGCCAGGACCCGGTTCACGTCGGCGACCTGTGCCTCGTTCGACGCGGTACTGGCCAGCTGCGTCAGCTCGGTGGTACTGACCAGCACCCGGGGCTCGAGCCGGGTCCAGGCCGTGGCAGCGGCCACCGGGTCGAGGGTGGCGCACACCCCGCCGGCGTCGCGCTCAACAGCCTGGACGTCGGCGTAGACCCGGGCCTGGCGCTGTCGCCACCGCGCAGCGTCGCCGCGGCGGCGCACCCACCACAGCGCCGCGCCGATGACAACCACGAAAGCGGCGATGAACAGCCCGCGTTGCAGCCGGTTCGGTTCCACAGTGCCCGCTGCGGCGAGCGGTAGGACGACCAGCGCCTGTGCCCGACCGACGCACGACGCGTCAGGGCCGTACCACGGCGCGGAACCGCTGAAACCCACAGTGCCTCCCAGCCTGGTCCACCACGAACGCCGGGCCAGCATGCCTACGCGACTCGACCGGAGCGGACGGTTCAGACGAACGCTGCACCAGGCGTGCCCACGCGAGTCGACCGGTGCGGACGGTTCAGACGCCCGCGGCGACCCTGACGGCCCGACCGGTCAGGACCCGCGCGAGGTGCTGGCGAAAGTCCGCCTTCGCGTGCAGGTCGCTCGTGGGGTTCGTCCCGTCCGCGGCGTGAGCAGCCGCAGCAGCTATCGCGTCGACGTTCGCCGCGGCACCGGCCAGCGCCGACTCGGTGGTGGCTGCCCGCCCGGGACTTGCAGCCATGTTCGTCAGTCCCACCCGGGCCTCGGCGATGGTGCCGTTCTCCCGGCGTACGGCGGCCGCGACGCCGACGATCGCCCAGGCCTGAGCGGTCCGGTGGAACTTCTGGTAGTCGTAGCCCCAGCCCGCGCCGAGCTTCGGGATGCGCACGGAGACCAGGATCTCGTCCGGTTCCAGGGCCGTGGTGAAGTAGTCGACGAAGAAGTCCGAAGCCGCAACGGTTCGTCGACCGTTGGGGCCGGCGAGCACCATCTGCGCGCCGAGCACCAGCGAGACGGTCGGCAGGTCCCCGGCCGGGTCCGCGTGTGCGAGCGAACCCCCGAACGTGCCGCGGTGCCGGATCGCCGGGTCGGCGACCATCGCTGTCGTCCGTGCGATGAGTGGCGCGTGCGCCATGACGAGCGGGTCGTGCATCACGTCATGGTGCGGGGTGCTGGCGCCGATGACGATGGCGTCGCCGTCGTCACTGATCCCGCGCAGCTCCGCGAGGCGGCTGCAGTCGACCAGCAACGTGGGTGAGGCCAACCGGATCCGCAGCATGGGCATCAAGGACTGGCCGCCGGCCAGCACCTTGGCGTCCTCGCCGCCGCCGCTCAGGGCTGAGACCGCGTCGGCGAGGGAGTCGGGGCGGACGTAGTCGAACGTTGCGGGGATCATGCCTGCGCTCCTGACTGTGCCGCGACGATGGTGCGCCAGACGGCCTCCGGTGTGGCAGGCATCGTGACGTCGGTGACGCCGAGGTGGCGCAGTGCGTCCACCACGCCGTTGATGATGGCCGGTGTCGACGCGATGGCGCCCGCCTCGCCAACCCCCTTGGTACCCAACGGGTGCGTGGTCGACGGGGTCACGGTCTGGTCCGTGATGAACGAGGGCAGGTCCGCAGCACTAGGGATGAGATAGTCGGCCAGTGTGGCGGTGAGCAGATTGCCGTCGTCGTCGTACTCGGCCCCTTCGTAGAGCGCCTGACCGATCCCCTGGGCGACGCCGCCGTGCACCTGCCCCTCGACGATCATCGGGTTGATCTGCACCCCGACGTCGTCGACGCAGACGTACTTGCGAACCGTGGCCTTCCCCGTCTCGGTGTCGACCTCGATCGCGGCGAGGTGCGTGCCGTGCGGGAACGAGAAGTCGGCCGGGTCGACGGTGGACTCCCCGGACAGGGTTGGTTCCATGCCGTCCGGGAGGTTGTGGGCCGTGAACGCCTCGAACGCGACCGCCTGGATCGTCGTGGACCGCTCCGGGTCGCCCTTGACCCGAAAGGCCCCGTCGACGAACTCCAGGTCGTCCGGGTTCGCCTCCATCTGGTGCGCTGCAATGAGCTTCGCCTTCTCGACGACCTTTTCCCCGGCCCGCAGGATCGCCTGCCCCCCGACAGCGAGCGATCGCGACCCGTACGTGTCCATGCCGTACGGCGCCCGCCCCGTGTCGCCGTGAATGATCTCGATGTCCTCGACCGGGACCCCGATCACGTCAGCGGCGATCTGGCTCCACGCGGTCTCGTGACCTTGGCCGTGCGGCGAGGTTCCCGTGACCAGCTCGACCTTGCCGAGCGGGAGTACCCGGATCGTGCAGTTCTCCCAACCGCCGGCGACGTACTTCAGCGCCCCGAGGGTCCGCGACGGTGCCAGCCCGCACATCTCGGTGAACGTCGAGACCCCGATGCCGAGCTGGACGACGTCCCCTGAGTCGCGGCGCCGCTTCTGCTCGGCGCGCAGCTCGTCGTACCCGAACAGCTCCAACGCGCGCGCCGTGGCAGCCTCGTAGTTGCCGGTGTCGTACGTCAGGCCCGCGATTGTCGTGTACGGGAACTCCTCGTGGGTGATCCAGTTCTTGCGGCGCAGCCCCAGCGGGTCCATCCCGAGCTCAGCGGCCAGCTCGTCCATGATGCGTTCGATGGCGTACGTGCTCTCCGGCCGGCCGGCGCCGCGGTACGCGTCGGTGGGCGTCTTCGTGGTGAACACGGCGGTGCAGCTGAAGTCGTACGCGTCCATCTTGTAGATGCCGTTGTACATGAACATCCCCAGCAGCGGGATGCCCGGCGTGATGATCTGCAGGTACGCGCCCATGTCCGCGGTCAGTGTCACCTTCAGGCCCTTGAGGATCCCGTCCTTGGTGGCCGCGATCTCGATGTCCTGGATCTGGCCCCGGCCGTGGTGGGTGGCGACCATGTTCTCGCTGCGGGTCTCGGTCCACTTGACCGGCCGTCCCAGCTTGTTGGCCAGCACCAGGGCGAGGATCTCCTCGCGGTAGAGCTGGAGCTTGGCGCCGAACCCGCCACCGACGTCGGGGGCGATCACCCGGAGCCGGTTCTCGGGGATGCCTGTCGACAGCGCCAGCAGCACGCGCAGCACGTGCGGGATCTGCGTGGCCGACCAGACCGTGAGCTCCCCGCTGGTCCCCATCGGGGACACCGCGACGGCTCGGGGCTCCATCGGGGAGGGGATCAACCGCTGCTGGATGAACCGGCGGCTCACCACGACATCGGACGCGGCCTTGGCGGCCGCATAGTCACCGTTGGGAACGTTCATCGTGTAGCACTGGTTGGTCCCTGCCGAGCTGTGCACCAGCGAAGCCCCGTCCGCCAGCGCCGCCTCCAGGTCGCCGACGGCGGGGAGGGTGTCGTACTCGACGTGCACCCCTTCCAGCGCGTCCTCGGCCGATGCGGCATCGGTGGCCAGGACTGCTGCCACGACGTCGCCCACGTGCCGGACCTCGTCGATCGCCAGGACTGGGAACTCGGGCATGACGATGTCGTCCGTGACCGGCCAGACACAGGGGATCCTGGCGTTGAGGTCGCCGAGGTCGGCCGCCGTGAACACCGCGACCACGTTCGGCATCGCCTCTGCCGCGGACTTGTCCACCGAGGTGATCCGCGCGTGCGCCACCGGGCTGCGGACCAGCGTCATGTGCAGCGCACCAGGCAGCTTGATGCTGTCGGTCCACTGCGTCTGACCGGTCAACAGGCGAGCATCCTCCTTGCGGCGCAGCGGACGCCCGATGTTCGCAACGTGCTCCACGGTCGCGGTCACTTCGCCGCCTCCTTCATGAGCTCAGAAGCCTGTTGGACCGCCTTGACGATGTTGTGATATCCGGTGCAGCGACACAGGTTTCCCCTGAGACCTTCGCGGATCTCGGCCTCGGAGGGATCGGGGTTCTCCGAGAGCAGGTCGATCGCCGCCACGACCATCCCCGGTGTGCAGTAGCCGCACTGCAGGGCGTGGCAGTCCTTGAAGGCGACCTGCACCGGGTGCCACTCGCCGTTGGCAGCGCCCTGGATCGTCGTGATCTGGGTGCCGTCGGCCTGGACCGCCAGCAGGCTGCAGGACTTCGCGCTGCGTCCGTCGATCATGACCGTGCACGACCCGCAGTTCGACGTGTCGCACCCGACCGGGGTGCCGACCAGCCCCAGATCGTCGCGCAACCAGTGCACCAACAGGGTCCGCGGCTCGACGTCGGCCTCGCGGGCCGTACCGTCCACCGTGACGGCGATCCGTGCCATGAGATCTCCTTCGCCGATCCGTCTCGCAGCGACCCGACCATGAGGCCGCCGCGTGCTGTCCTTGCCAGTCCCTGGGACCGTACGTCGGCGAAGGCGGCGCCGCACCCCGTTCTGGCAGACCGCACCTGACACGAGGGTGGCTGCCGCTGAGCCAGGAGTCGCACGCCTCACGCGGCGGCGCGCCGTGGTACGTCGGTGCGGCGTGCGGCGGAGGAGATCGCGGCCAGGACCTCGTCGAGGGCCCGGACGCTGTGACCGCTGACGAACGTGTCGACGTACGGCAGCGCCGCGCTCATGCCCCCGGCCAACGGCTCGAACCCGGCGCGCCCGGCCCGGGGATTCACCCACATGACGTGATACGCGAGGCGCTGCAGCCGCTCCATGGCCGCTCCGAGCATGGCCGGGTCATCGATCTCCCAGCCGTCCGAGACGATCACGACGACCGCTCCTCGTGCCACCCCCCGACGGCCGTGCTCGTCGAGGAAGGCCGTGAGGGCCTGACCGATCCGGGTGCCACCGGACCAGTCCGGTGCGGCCCGGGCCACCGCGTGGTACGCCGCGTCCGGACTGCCGTTGCCCAGGACCCTGGTCAGGCGCGTCAGCCGGGTCGCGAACACGAAGGTCTCGGCGTGCAGGGCCCGGACCGCGCCGCGCATGAGGTGCAGGTACACCCGGCTGTACGGCTCCATCGACCCCGAGACGTCGGCGATGAGCACCACGCGCCGGGGCCGGTCCGTACGCTGCCGGCGGACCGGGCGCACCGGATCGCCGCCGGTCCGGTACGCCGCGCGCAGGGTCGCGCGGACGTCGAGGTGACGCCCGGACCGGTGCCGGCGCCGGCGCCGGGCGACCCGACGCGGCGGGACCATCGGCAGTCGTGCGACGAGGGCGGTGATCGCGGCGAGCTCCTCGGGGGTGCAGTCGCTGAAGTCGCGTACCGCGAGCCGCTCGTCGGTGCTCACGGCCGCGAGCGCCGACTCCGCAGCGTCCAGGTCCTGCTCTGCCGAGGAGTCGGCGACGGCGCTGCTGAGCGCGGGGGAGGGGGACGGGCTGTCGTTGCGGGCCTGGCCGGGCTCCTCGGAGCCGGACAGCTTGGCGTCCGGCGGCGGTGGTGGGGTCAGCTCGCTGACCAGCTGCGGCATGTCGATGATCCCCCGGAAGACCTCGCCGAAGACGCGGTCGTACGTGTCCTGCTGCTGCGCCCCGCTCAGCAGCGAGACCCTGCCGGTCCAGTACAGCTGGCGCAGCGTCGTCGGGCCCACCAGTGCGACGGCCTCGGCGAACCTGGTGCTGCGCTCGGGGGTCACCGGGACCC
>JANWJC010000107.1 GCA_025449595.1 Acidobacteriota bacterium
CCCCCAGCCAGCGGTCGTCCGGCCCGGGTACCTCGGTCACGACGACCCCAGGGGCGGGGGCAGGTACCAGCGCACCGACCGGCGCCGTGAGCACCGCGGTCCGGCGTCGTACGGACCAGCCCAGCGCGTCCAGCTCCTGGTCGTACGTCCAGGGGGAGGGCAGCTGCAGCAGCGGCGGGGCGTCGAACCGGGCGTACCAGGCCCGCACCTGCTCCAGCACCGCACCCAGCGGTCCTGGCGGATCACCCCCGACCCGTACCGAGTTCGCCCGCCCGGTCACCCCGCGCGTCCACCGCAGCGTCCAGTCGCCGAGCGGCTCGCTGTGCTCCGGTGGCCAGCCCTTCTCGGCGACCGCCTGCGCGTCGTACGCGCCGACCTCGGGTCGGACCACTCGGGCTGCCACCAGATCACGGGCGGGGACGCGCACCTCTCGGCCGTCGCGTCGTACGACGACCAGCTCTGCCCCGGACCACTCGCGTAGCGTCCCGACGACGTCGGACAGTCGGGGGTCGTCGGGCAGCCGGTGGCGAAGCGTCACCCGGCGCCCGACGTCGGCCGGGCACACCCGGACGGCCAGGACAGCGGTCGGGCCGAGGCTCGATGACATGCCCGCCCCCCTCGTAGGCACCAGGATGATCCAGCGGGATACTAGGCGCGTCGCAGCCCGCGACCTTGTCGAGCCGGCCCGCTCGTCCCCTAGCTCGGAGGACAGACGTGACGTACACCATCGCTCTACCCTGCGTCGACCTCAAGGACAAGGCGTGCGTCGAGGAGTGTCCGGTCGACTGCATCTACGAGGGCGAGCGGATGCTCTACATCCACCCCGACGAGTGCGTGGACTGCGGTGCCTGCGAGCCGGTCTGCCCCGTCGAGGCGATCTTCTACGAGGACGACGTCCCGGAGCAGTGGACCGACTACACGGCCGCGAACGCGGAGTTCTTCGACGACCTCGGGTCCCCCGGTGGTGCCGCCAAGCTCGGCCTGATCCCCAAGGACTCCCAGATTGTTGCCGCGCTGCCGATCCAGGAGCACGACGAGGCCTGAGGTCGCCTGGAGCTCTGGAGGACCCCGTGAGCGCGCAAGCAGCGTCGGTGTCTGCGCCGACCCGTGGCCTCGCCGCCCGGCTGCCGGTCTTTCCCTGGGACCTGTTGGCGCCGGCGGCCGCGTTGGCGCGCACCCACCGCGACGGTGTCGTTGACCTGTCCATCGGCACTCCCGTCGACGACGTGCCCGACGTGGTGCAAGCCGCGCTGGCGCGGGCCGCGAACAGCCCCGGCTACCCGCCGGTCGTCGGGACCCCCGAGCTGCGTGAGGCGGCCGCCGGCTGGTTCGCACGCAGTCTCGCCGTCGACGTCTCCCCGGACGCGATCCTGCCCACGATCGGCTCCAAGGAGCTGATCTCGTGGCTGCCGACCCTGCTGGGCCTGGGGCCGGCGGACACGGTTGTCATCCCAGAGCTGGCGTACCCGACGTACGACGTCGGGGCCCGCGTCGCCGGTTGCCAGGTCCTCGTCACGGACTCCACCGCCGCGGTAGGTCCAGCTCGGGTTGCCTTGGTATGGCTCAACTCTCCGTCGAACCCGACCGGTCAGGTGCTGCCCCCCGAGCACCAGGCCAAGGTCGTCGCGTGGGCTCGCGAACGTGGTGCGATCGTCGTGGCCGACGAGTGCTATGTGGAGCTGGGCTGGACCGAGCAGCCCGTCTCCGTGCTTCACCCGTCGGTGTGCGGGGGCTCGCACGAGGGGCTGCTGTCGGTGCAGTCGCTGTCCAAGCGCTCCAACCTGGCCGGCTACCGTGCTGGCGTCGTTGCAGGGGACCCCGCCCTCGTCGAGGTGATCCTCGCCGCCCGCAAGCACGTCGGGCTCATGGTTCCGGGCCCGGTGCAGGCCGCCGCCGCAGCGGCATTCGGCGACGACTCTCATGTCGCGGTCCAGAAGGCCAGGTACGCCGCCAGGCGCACGGCGTTGCTCGCCGCGCTGACTGCCAGCGGTTTCACGATCTCGCACAGCGAAGCCGGGCTGTACCTGTGGGCGACCCGCGACGAGTCGTGCTGGGACACCGTCGACTGGCTCGCCCGCCGCGGGATCCTGGTGGCACCCGGGGAGATCTACGGACCGACGGGTGGGCGCCACGTGCGTTTCGCCCTCACGGCGACGGACGAGCGGATCGCCGCGGCCGTCGCCCGACTGAGCGCTCCCTGACCACCGCGACGGGACCACTCTCGGCGCAACGGCAGGTCCGGCCGCGCCACATCGCCCTACGACCCGGGGAGTAGCGTCCAGACATGGGTCAGGAGGCGCAGGTCGGCAGTGCCGCGCGCGTCCGGGTGCTGCGGCTCGGCGGCGCCGGCGCTGGGGAACGGGCCGACGCCGTTGTCGTCGAGGAGCCGCTGCAGGTCCATCTGGGCCGCGCCGGCACGACCTGGCTGCTCGGGTCGACGATGCGCACCCCCGGCCACGACCTGGAGCTGGCAGCGGGCCTGGCGGTGGCCGAGGGCGTCGTGACCAGGCTCGCCGACGTACGGGCCGTGCGGCACTGCGTCGGCAACGCCGGCATGGCGATGCCCAACGAGGTCACGGTGGAGCTGGCGGACCACGTCGTCGTGGACCCGAACCGCCTCGGGCGCGTCCAGACCCCGTCCAGCGCCTGCGGTCTGTGCGGCCGCGACGAGATCGAGCTGCTTGTCTCCCGGCTGCCGACCGTCCACGAGGACGTCCGGATCGACCCCGATGTGCTGGCGGGCCTGCCGCCGCGGATGCGCCTGCGGCAGTCCGTCTTCCAGCGCACCGGTGGCCTGCACGCGGCGGCCCTGGCCGACACCGACGGAGAGCTGCTGGTCGTCCATGAGGACGTCGGGCGCCACAACGCCGTCGACAAGGTGGTGGGGCAGGCGTTGTTGCAGGACGTACGCGCCCAGGTCCTCGTCGTGAGCGGGCGGGCCGGCTTCGAGATCGTGCAGAAGGCCGCGATGGCCGGCATCGCGATCGTCGCCTCGGTCTCCGCACCGACATCACTGTCAGTCGAGGCGGCCCGCGCCGCCGGTCTCACGCTCGCGGCCTTCGTACGAGAGGGCCGCATGACCGTCTACAGCGGAGCGCAGCGGTTGACGGACGAACCGGCGGGCCAGGAACCAAGCACTAGTCAACACGGCAATTACGGAAAGAGCAGGGCAGCGGCATGGTGAGACGGGCACCGCGCGAGGACTCGCGCCAGGATGCGCCGGGCGTGAGCGCGCCCAAGACGACCGCGGCAGGCAATGCCGCCGTGTCGAGCATCGCGGAGGAGGTCGTCGGCAAGCTCGGGGTGAAGCGCTCAGCACTGACGCTGCTGTCGCTCAACCAGAAGAAGGGCTTCGACTGCCCGGGATGCGCGTGGCCCGACCCCGACCACCGGCACACGTTCGAGTTCTGCGAGAACGGCGTCAAGGCGGTGGCTGAGGAGGCGACACCGCGCCGAGTCGACGTCGAGTTCTTCGCCGAGCACCCGGTGAGCGAGCTGGCCGAACGCACCGACTACTGGCTGGGCCAGCAGGGCCGGCTCACCGAGCCGATGCTGCTCGAGGCCGGCGGTACGCACTACCGCCCGGTGTCGTGGTCCGAGGCGTTCTCCGTGATCGCCGAGGAGCTTGCCGCGATGTCGTCGCCGCACGAAGCGGTGTTCTACACCTCCGGACGCACCAGCAACGAGGCCGCGTTCGCGTACCAGCTCTTCGCGCGCAAGCTCGGTACGAACAACCTGCCGGACTGCTCCAACATGTGCCACGAGTCCTCCGGCGCGGCGTTGAGCGAGACGATCGGGATCGGCAAGGGGTCGGTGTTGCTCGACGACCTCTACCAGTCCGATCTGATCGTGATCTGTGGGCAGAACCCCGGCACCAACCACCCGCGGATGCTGTCGGCCTTGGAGCGGGCCAAGCGGGAGGGCGCTCGCATCGTGTCGGTGAACCCTTTGCCGGAGGCCGGGTTGCAGGAGTTCCTGAACCCGCAGCGTCCTGGGTCCTACATCGGCAAGGGCACCGAGCTCGCCGACCGGTTCCTGCAGCTGCGCCTCGGCGGTGACCAGGCATTGTTCGCCGCCCTCGGGTCGTTGCTTCTCGCCGCCGAGGACAAGGTCCCCGGCGCCGTGCTGGACCGGCCGTTCCTCGACGAGCACACCACCGGGTTCGCCGCGTACGCCGAACACGTCCGCTCCCTCGACCGTGACGAGGTCCTGCGCGCCACGGGAGTGCCGTGGTCGCAGATCGAGGAGCTTGCCGAGGAGTTCATCAGTGCGAAGTCCGCCGTCGTGTGCTGGGCGATGGGGATCACGCAGCACCGTGATGCCGTGGCGACGATTCGTGAGTTCGTCAATGTGCTGCTGCTGCAAGGGAACATCGGCCGGCCAGGTGCCGGCGTGTGCCCCGTACGAGGCCACTCCAACGTGCAGGGTGACCGGACCATGGGCATCTGGGAGAAGATGCCTGACCAGTGGCTGGACCGTCTGGGCGCAGAGTTCGACTTCCAGCCACCGCGCGAACATGGACTCGACACGGTGGACACGATCCGTGCGATGCGTGACGGCAAGATCCGCGTGTTCATGGGGATGGGCGGCAACTTCGTCCGCGCGACCCCGGACAGTGACCTCACGGAGAGCGCACTTCGGTCCTGCGCGCTCACGGTGCAGGTGTCGACGAAGCTGAACCGCTCGCACACCGTCACCGGGCGGCGGGCACTGATCCTGCCGACGCTGGGGCGCACCGAGAAGGACACGACCGGTGGCCAGGAGCAGGTCGTTTCGGTCGAGGACTCGATGGGCGTGGTGCACGGGTCGAGGGGCAAGCTGCGACCGGCCTCCTCCCAGCTGCGTAGCGAGGTCGGCATCGTCTGTGGGCTCGCGGAGCGGGTCCTGGGCAGCGACGATGTGGACTGGTGTGCCATGGCCGGTGACTACGCCGTGATCCGCGACCACATCGAGGCGGTGGTGCCCGGGTTCACCGACTACAACGCGAGGGTGGCGGTGCCAGGCGGTTTCGTCCTGCCGCACGGACCGCGTGACTCCCGGACCTTCTCGACCCCGGACGGCAAGGCCCACCTCACCGTCAATGTGCTGCGGCCGTTGGAGATCCCGGAGGGTCGGCTGTTGCTGCAGACGATCCGCAGCCACGACCAGTTCAACACCACCATCTACGGGCTCGACGACCGCTACCGCGGCATCTCGAACGGCCGACGCGTCGTGTTCGTCAACCCGGGCGATCTGCATGACCTTGGGATCGCGGACGCGTCGTACGTCGACCTCGTCAGCGAGTGGCGGGACGGCGACCGCCGCGCCGAGCGGTTCCGTGTCGTCTCGTACCCCACGGCAAAGGGCTGCGCCGCGGCGTACTTCCCCGAGACCAACGTGCTCGTCCCGCTCGACAGCGTCGCCGAGACCAGCAACACCCCGACCTCCAAGGCGATAGTGGTACGCCTCGAACCTGTTCCCTGAGGCCGCGGCGACCCAGCCCCCGACGCACGTCACTCACGCCGTGGTCGTCTCGCCCCCGGATTTGCGTCCTGAAACGACAACAGCGTGAGTGACGTCCGGGGTTGGGGAGTGGCCTGGGAGGATCGATGCGTGCCGCTGCCCCGTCCTGCTCCGATCACGGCTCCGGGGCCCACTGGCGCGGAGATGCTGCGGGCGATACGGCGGATCCGGCGAGATCCGGTTGCGTTCCTGCAGTCGGTACGGGACGAGCACGGAGGCGTCGCGCAGTTCCCGATACCTCGCCCACCGACCTACCTGGTCAGTGACGCCGACGCGGTGCGCCGGGTCCTTGTGACGAACGCGAGTGCGTACGGCAAACGCACGTTGCAGTACTCCACGCTGGCCCTGGTCACCGGCGACGGCCTGCTCACGGCGGACACCGAGACCTGGCGCCCGCACCGAAGGATCCTGCAACCGGCGTTCCACCACGTCGCGGTAGCAGCGGTCGCGGGGCACGTGGCGCGGGCCGTGGACCGGGTGGACCGGTCCTGGTCTGCCCGGTGCCAGGCCAGCGCGGCCACCAGGGCCGTCATCGACGTGGACGAGACGATGGCGCACCTCGCGCTGGAGGTCGTCGGGCGAGCGTTGTTCGGCACCGACCTGACTGGTGATGCCGCTCGGCTGACGACTGCCACGCTGCAGGCCCTGGACGTCGTGGTCGGCCGGGCCCGTACGCCGGTGTCCGCGCCGGCCTGGGTTCCGACACCGGGGAACGTGCGACTTGGTCGGGCCGTCGCACGCCTCGACGCTGCCGTGACGTCGATGCTCGCCGAACGTGCCGTCGCAGGGACGGAACCGCGAGCGCCGGACATGCTCGACCTGCTGCTCGTCGGCGGCGAGCTGACGCCCACCCAGGTGCGAGACGAGGTCGTGACGTTCATCGTTGCCGGTCACGAGACCGTCGCCGCTGCACTGACGTGGGCCTGCTACCTGTTGGGCCGTGATCCTGTTGCAGCGCAACGGCTTCGGGACGAGGTCGATGGTGTGGCCGCCGGACGGGACCAGCCGCTCGAGGTCGCCGACCTGGACCGCCTGCCGTACACCCGCGCCGTGGTGGACGAGACGCTGCGGCTGTACCCGCCGGCATGGCTGATCACCCGCCGAGCCCGGGAGGACGACGTCCTGGCCGGGGTCGCGCTGCCACGCGACGCCCTCGTGATCATCAGTCCGTGGCTCGTGCACCACGACGCCGACCTGTGGTCGGGGCCGGCGGACTTCCGACCGCAGCGGTTCCTGCCCGAAGGCGGCGCCCCGGACCAGGCGCGCTCGGCGTACCTGCCCTTCGGCGCCGGGCCGCGGATGTGCATCGGGCGGGAGATGGCGCTGCTGGAGACGGTCCTCGCCCTGGCCGGCCTGGCCCGCCGGTTCGACATCACACCGGTGGACGCGGCCCCCGTGCGGCCGCTGCTCGCGGTCACGGTCCGCCCTGACGGCGGCCTGCGAATGCTGGTACGTCCCCGCCTCTGACCGGCCCAGACGACATGCCGTGTCGGCGGGTCGTGGCGCTCCGGTCACACACCCGCCCGCACTGCCCTGGCAGGATCACGTCCGTGACCGACGCATCGCAGCCGCCAGGGCCCGACGCCCCGACGGCCGGCGACCCCACATCCGGCGGTCCGGTAGACGTCGACGGGCTGGCCGCGCCCGCCGTCCTGGGCGCCGACGCTCGCAGCAGTGCTGCGGCGACGGGGCCGGTCGCAGGGGACCGGGCCGGGGACCGGGACCTTCGCCTGCTGCCCGAGCCCGATGCGCAGGTGCCGTACACGTTGCGCGTCATGGCCGGTTACGCCTGGCGCTTCGTCGCGGTGATGGCGGCGATCTACGTGCTGGCCCAGATCGCCGGGGCGCTCACTTTCGTGCTCATGGCAGTTTTCGTCGGCGCCGTCATCACAGCACTGGTCAGGCCGCTGGTCGACGTTGTCGCGAGGGTGCTGCCGCGCGGAATCGCCGTGGCACTGTCTCTGCTCATCGCCATCGCTGCGGTGATCACGATCCTGGCGTTCATCGTCGTCGCGTTCATCAACAACCTCCCGGAGCTGTCGAGCCAGATCAGTGACGGGGTCAACAGCATCCAGGACTGGTTGCGCACCGGACCCTTCAAGATCGACTCCTCGCAGATCAACAACGTGTTCACGAGCGCTCAGCAATGGCTGAAGGACAACGCGGGCAACCTCGCCACGACGGCGCTCGGTGGTCTCGGGACCTTCGGGGAGCTGCTCACCGGACTGGCGCTGGCGATGTTCTCGGCGATCTTCTTCCTGTACGACGGCAAGGGCATCTGGGCCTGGGTCGTCGGGACGACGCCGGTGCGCGCGCAGGTCCGCATCCGCACCTCCGGGATCGTGGCGTGGCGCACGTTCTCCGCGTACGCGCTGGGCACCGTCTTCGTCGCGCTGACCGACGCCATCCTCGTCGGGATCGGGTTGAGCATCCTGCGGGTGCCCCTGTCGATCCCATTGGCACTGCTGGTGTTCTTCGGTGCCTTCATCCCGTACATAGGTGCTCCGGTGGCGATGTTCGTCGCGGCTCTCATCGCGCTCGCGGCGAACGGACCCTGGTCCTTCGTCGCGGTCATCGTCCTGATCACGCTGATCGGCCAGCTCGAGGGCAACGTGCTGCAGCCGCTGATCATGGCCAAGCAGGTCTCGCTGCACCCGCTCGTGGTGATCCTGAGCGTGACGATGGGCAGCGTCGTGGCAGGGATCCTCGGCGCCATCGTCGCGGTGCCGGTCGTAGCCGTCATCTGGGTGATCATCCGATACCTGACCGGACGCGACCCGGACAACCCGCGGGAGCCACCGTTCAGCGGTGAACGGGTCGCCGGGGACGCGCACCCTGACGCCTGAGCGGCGCGCAGTCCAAGGCCGCTGCGGCTCTCGCCCCCGGCGCGCGTTGGGGGAGGATGGCGCGGTGACCACGGCCGTCGGACCGAGAGGTGCCGACGGCCGACGTGTCACCGGAGGCACAAGGCTCGTCCCGGGCACCTGGTCGGACTCGCGTGCGATCGTGTTGGCGCTGGTGTGGATCCCAGCAGTGCTCTGGACCGACCGCACCGCCGGCCCGGTCGAGCAGGTCGGCCTCGGCCTTGTGACCTGGGCGCTCCTCGTCTGGTGGCTGGCGCACGAGACGCCGCTCGTGCGCGCGCAGACCGCCGTGGTCGTGGTCCTGGCCACGGTGGTGGAGTACGTCTTCTCCGGCTGGCTCGGCGTGTACGTGTACCGGCTCGACCACGTGCCCGCGTACGTCCCGCCGGGCCATGGGCTGGTGTACCTCGCCGCACTGGTCATCGGCCGTACCGCGCTGCTGCGACAGCACCGCGCTCTGGCAGTACGTCTCACCCTGGTCGTGGCCGGGGCGTGGGCGTTCTGGGGGGCGTTCCTGTCCCCGCGCACCGACCTGCTGGGCCTGTTCTGGTACGCCTGCCTGGTCGGCTTCCTGCTGTGGGGGCGCTCCACTCTGCTCTACGTCGGGGCGTTCCTCGTCGTCAGCTACCTCGAGCTTCTCGGGACCCGGTGGGGGGTCTGGGCCTGGGCGCCTCGCGACCCGGTCATGGGGTGGGTGCCGATGGGCAACCCGCCGAGCATCGCCGCGGGCGGCTACGGGTGGTTCGACCTGTACGCCGGGCTGCTCGCACCTGTGGTCCTCGTCGCGTGGGCTCGGTTGCGCGGCCGGCTCACAGGGTCACCGAGGGACGCCGCCTCACGGGGTGAGCAGGGCCAGCGCACGGTCGTGCAGCAGCCCGTTGGTGGCCAGCGCGCTGCCGCGGCCGGGACCGTCGACGCCGTCCAGCCCGGTGAACCGGCCGCCGGCCTCGGTCACGACGAGGGCGACCCCGGCGATGTCGTGCAGGTTCAGGCGCGGCTCGGCTGACAGGTCGACGGCGCCCTCGGCCACCAGCAGGTGGCTCCAGAAGTCGCCGAACGCGCGGCTGCGCCACACCGACGCCATCAGCGCGTCCCACTGCGCGCCCAGGCCGGCTTCGGCCCAGGAGGGCTGGCTGGAGAACGAGATCGACGCGTTCTTCAGGTCGTCGACCGCCGAGACGTGCAGCGCCCGAGGCTGCGTACGCCCTGGCTCGCGCAGCCACGCCCCGCCGCCGCGAGTTGCCCACCAGCGCCGCCCGAGCGAGGGCGCCGACGTGACGGCGACGATGACCTCCCCGGACTCGTCCTGCAGCCCGAGGATGGTGGCCCACACCGGGACCCCGCGCACGAAGTTCTTGGTCCCGTCGACGGGGTCGACGACCCAGCGTCGCCCGCTCGTCCCGACGCGCTCGCCGTACTCCTCGCCCAGGACGCCGTCGGAGGGTCGGTGTGCCGCAACGAGATCCAGGACCAGCGTCTCGACGCCGCGGTCGGCGTCGCTGACCGGGGTGAGGTCCGGCTTGGTCTCCACTCTCAGGTCCTGGGCGCAGAACCGGGACATGGTGAGCTCGTCGGCCGCGTCCGCGATGCGGTGGGCCAGGGCGAGGTCGTCGGCGTGCTCATTCGGGGTCGTCACCGTCAGACCGTACCGAGGGACCCGCGGCGGTCTCCCGTTCGGCGCGGTTGACCACGTACCGTCAGGCACTGTGCCGACGTCGCGGCACGGCCGGTACCGACCGCCATGGAGATGACGATGTTCGACACGGTTCTCGGCCTGCCGCTCCACCCCCTCATCGTCCATGTCGTCGTGGTGATGCTGCCGCTCGCGGCGCTCGGTGCGCTCGCAGTGGTGGCCGTCCCTCGGTGGAACCGGCGGTACGGGCTGTTCGTGGTCGCCGCGGCATTGCTGGGAACCGGGTCCGCGTTCGTGGCGAAGCAGAGCGGTGAGGTGCTCGCGTCCCGCGTCGGTCTGCCCGCGGAGCACTACTCGATCGCGCGGTGGCTGCCCTGGGTGTCCTTGGTGTTCCTGGTCGTGCTCGCCGGGCTGTGGTGGATCGACCGGCCGCGGCCCGGGACCAGCGACGCGCGGGTCAGCCGGCGGCAACGGCGAACGTTGACCGGAAAGGCGGTCGCTGTTCTCACGGTCGTGGCCGCCCTGGTCACCCTCGGCTGGACTTTCCGCGCCGGGGAGACTGGGGCCGAGGCCGTCTGGGGCAAGATCGTGGTCAACACCGTCCCCGGCACCAACCCCGTCCCCTGATGCACGTCACTCACGCCGTTGTCGCTTCGCGGCCGAAAACCCGGTCCGAAACGACACGAGCGTGAGTGACGTCGAGTCGCTAGGAGTCGGGGTCGCCGCGTAGGGCTCGCAGCAGGCGGCGGAACGACTCCAGCCGGGCGGATCCCGACGCGCCGGCGTGCCCGTCGGCGACCCAGGCGTCGAGGGCGCACTCGGGCTCGTCGTGGGTGCAGCCCCGGGGGCAGTCGGTCGTGCCCGCGGCCAGCTCCGGGAACGCTTGCAGGAGCCGGTCCACCCTGACGTGGGCCAGCCCGAAGGAGCGGACCCCCGGCAGGTCCACGACCCAGCCTCCTCCAGGCAGCGGCAGGGCGACGGTGGACGCGGAGGTGTGCCGTCCGCGCCCGGTCACGTCGTTGACCCGGCCGGTGGCCCGCTCCGCGCCCGGCACCAGTGCGTTGACCAACGTCGACTTGCCCACCCCGGAGTGACCCACCAGCACCGAGAACCGACCCTGCAGCCGTTCCCGCACCGGTCCCACGCCGCCCAGCTCGCGGCCTTCCCGGCGCGTGACGAGGTACGGGACATCGAGGGCGCCATACGACGCCAGCAACGGCTGGGGGTCGGCGAGGTCGGATTTCGTCAGCACCAGCAACGGATCCAGGCCTGCGTCGTACGCGGCGACAAGGCATCGGTCGATGAGCCGAGGCCGCGGCTCGGGGTCGGCCACCGCGACGACGATGGCGAGCTGGTCGGCGTTCGCGACGAGGACGCGCTCCACCGGATCGACGTCGTCCGCGGTTCGGCGCAGAAGGGTCTGACGTTGCTGCACCCGTACGATCCGCGCGAGCGTGTCCGTCTGGCCGGTGAGGTCGCCGACCAGGTCGACGGCGTCGCCCACGGCCACGCCCTTGCGCCCGAGCTCGCGGGACTTGATGGCGAACAGCTCGGTGCCTGCGTCAGCGTCGCGCGGGTCCCCGAGCACGCACGTGAACCGACCCCGGTCGACGGCGACCACGAAGCCGTCGGCGGCATCCTCGTGTGCCGGGCGCTCCTTGCTGCGGGGCCGGGACTTGCCGCGCCCTGGGCGTACCCGGACGTCGTCCTCGTCCAGCTCGCGCCGCTGCCCGCTCACGCAGCGGCGTCCCGGTCGCCGAGCATCCGTTGCCACATCTGGGGAAATCGCGGCAGCGTCTTTCCCGTCGTGGCGATGTCGACGATGTCGACGTCGGGGACGACCAGTCCCAGGACCGCGCCGGCGGTGGCCATGCGGTGATCGTGGTACGTCTGGAACACTGTGCCGTGCAACGACTTCGGCGTGATCGTGAGTCCGTCCGCGGTCTCGGACACGGCCGCGCCCATGGCCGAGAGCTCGGCGGCGAGCGCAGCGAGCCGGTCGGTCTCGTGTCCCCGGAGGTGGGCGATCCCTCGCAGACGCGACGGTGTAGTCGCCAGCGCACAGAGCGCCGCGATGACGGGGGTGAGCTCGCCGACGTCGTGCAGGTCGGCGTCCAGGCCCACCAGGCGCTCGGGCCCGGTCAGGGTGAGCCCGTCGGGGCCACGGCTGACTGAAGCGCCCATCGCGGTGAGCAGC
>JANWJC010000108.1 GCA_025449595.1 Acidobacteriota bacterium
CGCGACCTGGCGGCCCACCTGGTGATCCGGGAGGGTCGACCGGACGCTGCAGCCGGGATCGTCGTCGGCCCCCTCGCCGGGTACACCGCACGGGTCCAGGACCAGGTCGCGCACGAGGACTTCCGGCACCTGGTGCAGCGGGTCCGCGGCGGACCGCCGGTGTGGACGCTGCTGTGGATCGGGCCTGTCGACGCCGCCGTGAACACCCTGGAGTTCTTCGTCCACCACGAGGACGTACGAAGGGCCAGGGACAGCTGGGTGCCGCGTGAGCTGCCCGAACCGGTCATCGCCCAGCTCTGGTCAGCCGTGAACCGCGGCGGCAAGTTGCTCGCGCGCCGGTTGCCCGTCGGAGTCGTCGTACGTCCCACCGACGGCCCCAGGCCGGACATCGACCTGCGGCTCGCGGACGGGTCGTCCTCGGTGACACTCGTCGGCCCGGTCGCCGAATGCATCCTGGCGCTGTACGGACGGCCCACCCAGGGCCTGATGATCGATGGCACCGCCGCAGACGTGGCGGCCTTCCACCCCGAAGGGCCGTGAGCCACCGGCGAGCTAGCGGACCAGATGGCCGTCGGCTCGCAGCGCCGACTTGACCTGCCCGATCGTCAGGTCGCCGAAGTGGAAGACGCTGGCGGCCAGCACGGCGTCGGCCCCCGCATCGACGGCAGGTCCGAAGTCGCGGGGTCTGCCGGCACCGCCGCTGATGATCACCGGGACGCTGACGGCAACGCGCACCAGGGCGAGCAGCTCGAGATCGAACCCGTCCTTCGTCCCGTCCGCGTCCATCGAGTTCACGAGCAGCTCGCCGGCGCCGAGCTCGGCTGCGCGCTGCGCCCAGGCCAGCGCGTCGAGCCCGCCGGAACGGCGCCCGCCGTGGGTCGTGACCTCGAAGCCGCTGTCGGTTCGCGTCGGGCCCTGACAGCGTCGGACGTCGAGGGACAGCACCACGCACTGGACACCGAAGCGCTCGGCCGCTTCCGAGAGCAGCTCCGGGCGCTCGATCGCGGCAGTGTTGACAGCGACCTTGTCGGCGCCGCCGCGCAGCAGGCGGTCGAAGTCCTGCACGCTGCGCACTCCCCCACCGACGGTCAGGGGGATGAAGACCTGCTCGGCGGTGCGGCGTACGACCTCGTACGTCGGCTCCCGGTTGCCACTGCTCGCGGTGATGTCCAGGAAGACGAGCTCGTCGGCCCCGGCCTCGTCGTAGGCGCGCGCGAGCTCCACCGGGTCGCCGGCATCGCGCAGGTCCGCGAACCGTACGCCCTTCACGACCCGTCCGCCGTCGACGTCGAGGCAGGGCATGACCCTCACCGGCAACGGTGAGACCGGCGACTTCCCGGCGGACGGCGGCATGGCCATCACCCTAGTGCCAGAGCGGTTCTCGGCCCGATCGTCGGTCGACTTGTCAGCCCACGTAGGCGTCGAGCTCGATCTCGACGAGCATCCGGGTGTCGATGAACCCGGCCACGACGAGCATCGTCGCCGCCGGCCGGACCTCGCCGAACAGCTCGGCATGGGCTCTGCCCACGGCGTCGCAGTCGCCGGCGTGCTTGAGATACATGCGGGTGCGAACGACGTCCGCGAGTCCGGCACCGACCTGACGCAGCGCTGCCTCGGCCACTCCGAACGCCTCGAGCGCCTGGGCGTACGCATCACCGGGATGGTGCACGTCGCCGTCGACGGTCGAGGTGCAGCCGGATACGAGGATGAACGGGCCGGCGACCACGGCACGCGAGTAGCCGATCTTGTCCTCCCAGGGCCCGTCGCCGCTGACGCGGCGGATGAGGCTCATCGGCTCGTGCCGCTAGAGGAAGTCACGACGTACGGCCACCGCGGCGATCGCTTCGGCCAGCGAGAACTCCTCTGCGTACAACGCCTTTCCGACGATCGCGCCCTCGACGCCGAGCGGGATGAGCTCGGCGATGGAGTGCAGGTCGTCCAGCGACGAGACGCCTCCGGAGGCGATGACGGGGTGGGTGATCGCCGCGCACACGTCGCGCAGCAGCGTCAGGTTGGGGCCGTCCATCGTGCCGTCCCGCGTGACGTCGGTGACCACGTAGCGCGGGCAGCCCTCGGACTCCAGCCTGGCCAGCACTTCGAAGAGCTCGCCGCCCTCCTGCGTCCAGCCGCGGGCGGCCAACGTCGTCCCGCGCACGTCGAGCGCGACAGCGATCCGGTCGCCGTGCTCGGCGATCGCCGCGGCGCACCACTGCGGGTCCTCGAGGGCGGCGGTGCCGAGGTTGACGCGCGTGCACCCGGTCGCGAGCGCTGCCAGCAGCGACTCGTCGTCCCGGATCCCGCCGCTGAGCTCGACGTTCACGTCCAGACGACCCACCACATCGGCGAGCAGCTCATGGTTGGAGCCGCGTCCGAACGCCGCATCGAGGTCGACGAGGTGGATCCATTCCGCGCCCTGCTCCTGCCAGGTGAGGGCAGCATCGAGCGGGGACCCGTACACGGACTCCGTGCCCTCGCGGCCCTGGACCAGCCGAACGGCCTGTCCACCGGCCACGTCGACGGCGGGCAGCAGCGTCAGGATGCGAGTCATGGCCACGACCATACTTGGCGCTCGCATCGAGGTTCCTCGGGCGCCGAGTGCCGATTCAGAGGGTGGCGACCCAGTTGGCCAGGACCCGAGCACCGGCGTCCCCGGACTTCTCTGGGTGGAACTGCGTCGCGGTCAGCGGCCCATTCTCCACCGCGGACACGAACCGCTCGCCGTAGTCGGTCCACGTCACGAGCGGGTCGCGGAACGCCCCACCACCGGCCGGGAGCACCCAGCTGCGGACGGCGTAGGAGTGGACGAAGTAGAACCGCTCGTCGCGCACGCCCTCGAACAAGACCGAATCTGCTGGCGCGGCAACGGTGTTCCAGCCCATGTGAGGCAGGACGTCGGCGGTCAGCTCATCGACGACGCCGGGCCACTGCCCGCAGCCCTCGGTGTGAACGCCGTGCTCCACGCCCCGCTCGAAGAGGACCTGCATGCCCACGCAGATGCCCATCACGGGCCGGCCGCCGGCCAGCCGACGGTCGATGAGGGAGCACGCCCCGACGGCGGTCAACCCCTTCATGCATGCCGCGTACGCCCCGACACCGGGCACGAGCAGGCCGTCCGCGGCAAGTGCCTGCTCGCGGTCCGCGGTGACGGTGACCTGAGCCCCGGCGCGTTCCAGAGCCCGCTGCGCGGACAGCAGGTTGCCGGAACCGTAGTCCAGGACGACGACCGATGGACCGTTCACGCCCAGGCCCACAGCGCGGCCGCGGCGATCGACATCAGCATGAACACGGCAAGCAGCACGGCCGGTCCCCGGTTGCCGGCACGCCAGAACGTCCAGACACCGCCCGCGAGGAATCCGGCGAGCACGAGCAGCAGCAGTGACGCCATCGGTCGTTACAGGCTTCCCTTTGTGCTCGGGATCCCCACCACGCGCGGGTCCACGACGACCGCGTCACGAAGCGCCCGGGCAACGGCCTTGAACTGCGACTCGACGACGTGGTGTGCATTGCGGCCCGTGATCACGTTGACGTGCAACGTGATTCGCGCCTCCGCCACCAACGACTCGAAGATGTGCCGCGGGAGGGTCGTGTCGTACGAGCCGATCAGCTCGACCAGGTCGGGCTCGGTATGCACGAGGTATGGCCGTCCCGACAGGTCCACAGCAACCTGCGTGAGTGCCTCGTCCAGGGGCACGAGGGCGTCGCCGTAGCGGCGCAGCCCGGCCTTGTCCCCCAACGCCTCCCGCAGCGCTTGACCGACGGCCAACGAGGTGTCCTCGACCGTGTGGTGGGCGTCGATCTCGAGGTCACCTTTGGTCAGCACCGTCAGATCGAGCAGGCCGTGCTTGCTCAGCTGGGACAGCATGTGGTCGAAGAACGGCACGCCCGTGTCGATGCTGCCGCTCCCGGAGCCGTCGATCTCGAGCTCGACGAGGACGTCACTCTCCTTCGTCGTTCGTTGCACTCGGGCGAACCGGCTCACGCTGTGACCTCCTGAAGGGCAGCCCGGAAGGCCGCGTTCTCTTGCGGTGTGCCGACAGTGACGCGAAGCCATTGTGACGGACCGGTCTCGCGGATGAGCACCCCGCGGTCCAGCAGCCCCTGCCAGATGCCGTGACGGTCCTCGAACTGTCCGAACAGCACGAAGTTCGCGTCCGACTCCGCCGCTTCGTGGCCTTGGGCCCGCAGCCAGCGCACCAGGTCGTCCCGCTCGGAGCGAAGCAAGGCGATCTGCGGTGCCAGGTCGGTGGTGTGACGAAGGGCTGCCCGGGCCACCGCCTGCGTGACCGCGGAGAGGTGGTACGGCAGCCGGACCAGTCGTACCGCCTGGACCACGCCCGGGTCGGCGGCGAGGTATCCGACGCGGCCGCCGGCCAGGCCGAACGCCTTGCTCATCGTCCGGGTCACGACCAGCCGGGGGTTGCCGGCCAACAGCTCCAGCGCGCTCGCGGTGCCCGGTCGACGGAACTCGGCGTAGGCCTCGTCGACCACGACGATGCCGGTCGAGGCCGCCAGCACCGCGGACACGGTGTCCGGCGGCAGCGCGGTCCCGGTCGGGTTGTTCGGTGAGCACAGCAGGACGACGGCCGGTTGGTGCTCACGCACCGCGGCGACGGCGACCGCGGGGTCCAGGCCGAAGTCCGCCTCCCGCTGCGCGGTGACGTATGTCGTGAACGTGTCCCGGCAGTAGTCCGGATACATCGAGTAGGTGGGCGTGAAGCCGAGCGCGGTCCGGCCGGGACCACCGAACGCCTGCATGAGTTGCAGCATGATCTCGTTGGATCCGTTGGCAGCCCACAGGTTCTCCCCTGTGAGCGTGACACCTGACTCGGCCTGGAGGTACCCGGAGAGGTCAGCTCGCAGCGCCAGCGCGTCCCTGTCCGGGTAGCGGTTGAGGCCGGCCGCGGCGCCGGCGACCGCGGTCGCGATGTCGGCGACGAGCGCAGCGCTCGGTGGGTAGGGGTTCTCGTTGACGTTGAGGCGTACGGCGACGTCGAGCTGGGGTGCGCCGTAGGGCACCTTGCCCCGCAGGTCGTCGCGCAGCGGGAGCCGGTCGCCCACGTCAGCTCGCTGCGAGGTCGGCTCGACCCGCGTCCGGCGAGAACCTGATGCGGACCGCCTCGCCGTGCGCGGGCAGGTCCTCCGCCGCCGCCAGCGCCTCGACGTGGTGCGCCACCTCGCGCAGCGCCGCCTCGTCGTAGTCGATGACGTGGCTGCCGCGCAAGAACGTCTGGACCGAAAGACCTGAGGAGTGGCAGGCACAACCGCCGGTGGGAAGGACGTGGTTCGAGCCTGCGCAGTAGTCGCCGAGGCTCACTGGCGACCAGGTGCCGATGAAGACGGCTCCGGCGTTGCGTACGCGATCGGCAACCGCGCGGGCGTCCTTGGTCTGGATCTCCAGGTGCTCGGCGGCGTAGGCGTTGACCAGCTCCAGCCCGGCGTCGAGGTCCTCGACGAGGACGATCGCGCTCTGCGGACCGGCGAGGGCCTCGGCGATGCGGGCCGAGTGCTTGGCAGCGGGGACCTGCGTGGCCAGCTCGGCGTCGACGGCGTCGGCCAGCGGCTCGCTGTCGGTGACCAGGACGGCGGCTGCCAGCACGTCGTGCTCGGCCTGGCTGATCAGGTCCGCCGCAACGATGTCGGCGGGCGCGGAGTCGTCGGCCAGGATCGCGATCTCGGTGGGCCCGGCCTCGGCGTCGATCCCGATTCGGCCCTTGAGCAGCCGCTTGGCGGCCGTCACGTAGATGTTGCCCGGACCGGTGACCATCGACACCGGCCGGATGTCGTCGGTCCCGTACGCGAACATCGCCACGGCCTGCGCACCGCCGGCCGCGTAGACCTCGTCGACCCCGAGAAGGGCGCAGGCGGCAAGGACCGTCGGATGCGGCAGCCCGCCGTTGTCGCGCTGCGGCGGGCTGGCGACCGCGAACGAGGCGACGCCGGCGACCTGCGCGGGCACCACGTTCATCACGACGCTGCTGGGGTAGACCGCCCGGCCGCCGGGGACGTACAACCCGACGCGGTCCACCGGCAGCCAGCGCTCGGTGACGGACCCTCCGGGCACCACACGGGTGACGCTGTCGACCCGGCGCTGGTCCTCGTGCACGAGACGGGCGCGCCGGACGGCCTCCGCCAGCGCCGCGCGGACCAGGGGGTCGAGACTCTCCAGTGCCTGCGCCAGCGCAGCGGCCGGCACCCGCAGCGAGGGCGGCCGGACACCGTCGAGGCGCTCCCCCCAGTCCAGGACCGCGTCCGCGCCACGAGCGGCCACGTCGGCGACGATGGGGCGTACCGCCTCCAGCACCGCCTCGACATCGACAGCGGCGCGCGGCAGCACCTCACGCAGGTCGGCAGCCGACCCTCGCAGGTCCAGCCGCCGGATCATGGCGTCATCCTACGGACGCCGCCGGCTCTGGCAGGATCGCGCCGTGGCGACGAAGGGGCACGGCGGCGCGACGCCGGCGACCTGCGCGGGCACCACGTTCATCACGACGCTGCTGGGGTAGACCGCCCGGCCGCCGGGGACGTACAACCCGACGCGGTCCACCGGCAGCCAGCG
>JANWJC010000109.1 GCA_025449595.1 Acidobacteriota bacterium
CGTGGCAGACATCGTCCCGGAGACCGCGGCCCACATCGAGGACCTGATCGCGGTGGCAGCGAAGGCAGACGCCGTCGTGCACCAGCAGGCGGCCACCGCGGCGTACTCCGGGGAGGCTGACCCTTATCGCAAGTCGCGGGACATCGAAGAGGACGACGAAGCCGCCGGCACCGACGACGCCGATGACGACGACGACGATCTTGCGGATGCGGGCGACCAGCTCGCCGGCAGTGCGGACACTGCTGGAGGGGTCGACGCCGGCCTCGGGGAAGCAGCCTCTCGGTGAGCACGCCCCTCGGACAGCTCGACTGGGACCCGATAGGGGCTGCGCTGCTGGAGGGCCCCGAGGTCCTGCTGCTCGCGCACGTGAGCCCGGACGCCGACGCGCTCGGCTCGGCCCTGGCCGTCGGGCTCGCGCTGCGTCAGCTCGGCCGACCGGCGGTCGTGAGCTTCGGCGACGACCCGTTCGTGGTGCCGCGCACGTTGCAGGTGCTGCCCGGCCTGGACCTGCTGCGCCCCCCGGCGCAGGTCAAGGTGCCCTCGGTCGCGGTGTCCTTCGACGTCAGTGCCCAGGGGCGGCTCGGGGTGCTCGAGAAGGTGTACGAGGCCGCACCTGTCCGAGCAGCGATCGACCACCACGCGTCCTACACCGGCTTCGGCGCGCTGTCGGTCGTCGACGTGACGGCGCCTGCGACAGCCGTGCTCGCGCTCGAGCTCATCGACCGACTCGGGGCTGAGCTGACTGCGCAGATCGCGGCGCCGCTCTACGCCGGGCTGCTCACCGACACCGGGTCGTTCACGTACGCCGCCACCACGGCCCAGACGCACCTGGTGGCCGCCCGGTTGCTCGACACCGGGATCGAGCACGACGTGATCGCGCGCCGGCTCTTCGACGACGAGTCGTTCCCGGCCCTGCGACTGCTGGGTGTCACTGTCGCGCGCGCCGAGCTGGAACCGTCCGCGGCCGGTGGTCTCGGTCTGGTGCACTCGTACGTCACGCGCCTCGAACGCGCCGAGCACGAGCTGCCGCTGGACTGCCTCGAACGCGTGATCGACGTCCTGCGGTGCTCCAGCGAGGCCGAGGTCGCGGCAATCCTCAAGCAGGACGACACGGACGCGTGGCGGGTATCGATGCGCAGCAAGGGATCGATCGACGTGAGCCGGGTCGCCGCGGTACTCGGCGGCGGAGGGCACCGCTTCGCCGCCGGCTTCACCGGCGGGACCGATCGGGGCGAGGTTCTTGCCGCGTTTCGTGCGGCTCTCGCCGACGTCCCCACCACGGGCTGAGCCGGTGGCGAACCGGCACCGGGAACGGACTGCTCCGGACACCGTGGTCGTGGTCGACAAGCCAGCCGGCATGACCTCCCACGACGTCGTGTCACGCGTGCGACGCATCGTCGGCAGCCGCAAGGTCGGGCACGCCGGCACGCTGGACCCGATGGCCACCGGTGTCCTCGTTCTCGGTGTCGAGCGGGCCACCCGGCTGCTCGGCCATTTCCTGGTCACTGACAAGGCGTACGACGCCACGATCCGACTCGGTGCCGCGACCGTGACCGACGACGTCGAGGGGGAGGTACTGGCCCGCACCGACGCCTCCGGCGTGACCGACGACGACGTCCGTCGCGGCGTTCGGACGCTGACCGGTCCGCTGCAGCAACGGCCCAGCGCCGTCAGCGCCATCAAGGTCGCGGGGGTCCGTGCCCACGCCCGGGTCAGGGCCGGCGAGGACGTCGAGCTCGCGACCCGGCCCGTCAGGGTCCTGACGTTCGAGGTCCACGACCTGCGGCGCTCGTACGACGACGGGCTTGCCGTCATCGACCTCGATGTCAGCGTCGTGTGCACGTCGGGGACGTACGTCCGGGCCCTGGCGCGCGACCTCGGCGCCCACCTCGGGGTGGGCGGGCACCTGACGGCCTTGCGACGCACCCGTGTCGGCCCGTTCGACCTCGCCCAGGCTCGTACCCTCGACCAGCTCACCGCCGACGCGGCCACCGGCGTGGTCGGGGTGCCGGCCGTCGAGGCCGTTCGGGGGGCCTTCGGCACGGTGCCGGTGGACGAAGCGCAGGCAGTAGCAGTGCTGCACGGCAACCCGGTGCCGCTGAGCAGCCTCGCCGACGAGGTGTCGGCCGAAGGGCTGGTCGGCGTGATCGGCCCGGACGGCACCCTGCTCTCGCTCGCCGAACCGCGTGACGGCTCGCTGCGTCACCTCGTCGTTTTCTCCTGACGAGGCGCTGATAGTTTCGTAAGGAAGTCAACGGTCGTTGCCCACCGGCCTGCCCGTGGCCGGTACGGGGCTCGGAGGGAGCGCGGATGAGCTCGACCCCCCGCGACCACCGTTCTCGGGTCCTCGTCGCGCTGATGCTCACGATGGCGCTGGTCGCCATGGACACCACCATCGTCGCGACCGCGATCCCGCAGGTGGTCGGCGATCTGGGCGGGTTCGCTCTGATCGGATGGGTCTTCTCGATCTACCTGCTCGCCCAGACCGTCACGATCCCGGTGTACGGCAAGCTCGCCGACCTGTACGGCCGCAAACCGGTTCTCGTGTTCGGCGTCGTGGTGTTCCTCGTCGGTTCGGCGTTGTCCGCCTCGGCGTGGAGCATGGTCACGTTGATCGCCTTCCGGGCGCTGCAGGGACTGGGCGCCGGATCCATCGGGGCCACGGTGAACACCGTCGCCGGCGACCTTTACGACGTGGCCGAGCGCGGTCGGATCCAGGGCTGGCTGTCCAGCGTCTGGGGGATCTCGGCGGTCGTGGCCCCGGCGCTCGGCGGCCTGTTCGCGCAGTACGCCTCCTGGCGCTGGATCTTCCTGGTCAACCTGCCGCTGGGGGCCCTGGCCCTCGTCCTCATCGTGCGCGACCTTCACGAGCGGGTCGAGCGCCGGACCCACCGCATCGACTACGCCGGAGCGTTCCTGGTCCTGGCCAGCGCCGGCCTGCTCATCCTCGGGCTGCTGCAGGGTGGGACCGCGTGGGCCTGGGTGTCCGTGCCCAGCATCGCGGTGTTCGCCGGCGCGGTGCTGGCCCTCATCGCTCTGGTCGTCGTCGAGCAACGCGCGGCCGAGCCGATGATGCCGCCCTGGCTGTGGCGGCAGCGACTGACCGCGGGGACGTACGCAGCGACGATCGTGGCCGGGCTGCTGGTGATCGGCCTGTCGACGTTCCTACCCACGTGGGGTCAGGGCGTTCTGCGGCTGGGCCCGGTGGCCGCGGGATTCGTCCTGGGGACCATGAGCCTGACGTGGCCGGTGGCCTCTGCGTTCTCGAGCCGGCTGTACCTCTCGATCGGCTTTCGTGACACCGCCCTGGTCGGAACCGGCTTCGCCATCGCGGCCGGGGTGGTGTTCACGTTGACGACCGCGGACTCCTCGGTGTGGCAGGCAGTTCTCGGCAGCGCGCTGATGGGTGCCGGGCTCGGCCTGATCACGACCTCGCTGATCGTCGGGCTGCAGTCCACCGTCGGCTGGTCGCAACGAGGTGTGATCACCGGCGGCGTGATGTTCTCGCGGTATCTGGGGCAGAGCCTGGGCGCGGCGATCTTCGGGGCCATCACGAACGTGGTCCTGCTGCGCTGGCTCAGCTCACCGCCGGCCGACCTGCAGGGCCAGGTGCCCTCACAGGTGGACGCCATCAGCTCCTCGCTCGTCACGGCGCACCCGGTCCCGGCCGTAGAGGCCTACCTTCGTGACGCGCTGCAGGCATCGACCCACGCGGTCTTCGTCGGCCTGCTCATCGCGGCAGTTCTGACGGCGGTGCTGCTGCTCGCCTTCGTGCCGCGTAAGTTCCCCAGCTACGACCAGGACCAGACCCTGGTCGACGAGACTGCCTGAACCCCTCAACCGGTGCCGGTCATGGTTTGGGCGACGTCGCTGCCCGAGCCGCCGCCCCGGCGTAGAACGAGCGCCGTTGTGCCAAGAACCACCAGGGTGAGCAGCAGCATGATTGTCGACATCGAAGCGATGAAGGGCCGCAGCCCGGAACGGACCGAGCTGAAGATGTAGACCGGCCAGGGGGTGTTGCCCTGGACGGAGACGAACGTGGACAAGATCGTGTCGTCCAGGCTAAAGGTGAACGACAGCATCGCGCCGGCGATGATCGCGGGCATCATCAGGGGCAGCGTCACCTGGTAGAACCGGCGGGACGGAGGGGCGTAGAGGTCGGCGGCGGCTTCCTCAAGCGATTCGTCAAGACCGCTCATGCGTGCGCGAACGATGAAAGTGACGACGGCGGTCGCGAACAACGAGTGCGCGATGACGAGTCGTACCAGTCCGTTGTTGAACACCGAGAGGTTGTGGTCGGTGCCGAGCGACACGAACCAGGGCAGCTCGGAGATCGCCAACATGATCTCGGGGGTCACCAGGACCAGGGCCAGTAGGACCGTGAACGGCGTGGACCAGCGTCCGGAACGCCGAGCAAGCGCGATTCCGGCGCACGTGCCGAGCACCGTCGCGACCACGGCAGTGCCCACGCCTGCCTGTAGCGACACGATCACAGCGCTGCGGACCTGGGGGAGCGACAAGGCGTCCTGATAGCCGTTGAGCCCGAAGCCGTCCCAGGACGCGAACAGCCTGCCGCGGTTGAACGAGTAGACGACGATGTAGGCGATCGGGGCGTAGAGGAAGACGTAGACGGCAACTGCCCATACGCGGAGCCCCACATCGAGGATACGACCGATGACGCGAGTCCGACGTTCGTGGCCGGCGGGGGAGCTGACCGGCGGAACGGCCCTCCCGGCCGGCGCGGACTGGAAGGGTCGGGCAGGCACGAGTGTCACTACGCGGCGTCGGCGCAGCAGCCATCGGATGACCAGTGCGACGGCTGCCGCAATCGCGGTGCTCGCGAGGATGGCGACGATCAGCAGCATCGCGGCTGCCGACCCGAGAGCCCAGTTCGAGGCTTCCTGGAACTGGCTGGCGACCAGTAGTCCGACCATGTTGCCCTTGGCGCCCCCCAGCACGCTGGCCGTGATGTAGTCACCCATGAGCGGGACGAAGACCAGCAACGCGCCGGTGGCGATGCCCGGCATCGCCAGGGGCAGCGTCACCTGCAGCATCGTGCGCAGCCGATTGGCCCCGAGGTCTTTGCTGGCTTCGCGCAGAGCCGGGTCGAGCCGGTCGAGAGCGACCCACAGCGGGAGGATCATCAGCGGCAGGTAGTTGTAGACGACGCCGATCTGCACGGCCAGACGGGTGTCGAGCACGTCGAGCGGGCCGCCGGTGAGATGCAGCTGCTGCAGCAGCCCCGACAGGTTCCCGTCCGGCGCCAGGATCAGCCGCCAGCCCAGGGTGCGCACCAGGAAGTTCGTCCAGAACGGCACCATCACGAGCGCAAGCAGGATGTTCCGGCTGCGGGGACCGGCCTTGACCGCCAAGAAGTAGGTGAAAGGCAGTGCGATCACGAGGCACAGGACCGTGCCGGTGACGGCGATGAACAGCGTGTTCTTGAACGTCTCGAGGAACGGCCCGTCGATTACCTCTCGGTAGCGGTCCAAGGACAGGATTGAGTTGTCGTGGAAACCGAACAGCCCGGGTTTGAACCCCAGGCTGTACCAGGCGACGAGTGCGACAGGGGCGATGAAGAACAGGGCAAACCACAGCCCGGCCGGCGCCGCGAGGATGAACTTGGGAGCCCTCCGGCGCCGAGTGCCTCCGGACGGTGCCGTTGCTGGTGGCGCAGTCGTGGTGGGGCCCTCGGGCGCCGGAAGGACGCCGGTCTCGGGTCGACTCACCTCAGGCGGCCGCGGCAGCCTTGACCGTGTTCATGATGTTGACCTTGGTCTGGGTGGCTTCGTTGATCACGCCCGTCTTCATCGTGGCGACCTGCGCGGGTGTGTAGAAGATCATGTCGAGGTACTCCGTCTTGGCCGCCACCGCGAGGGGCTCGATATTCTTGATGCCGCTGTTGTAGCCCATGAACTCGACCTCGCGGAGCGAGTTCTTCGTGTCCAGGACGTAGTTGATGAAGGCGTGGGCGGCGTTGGGATGGGGCGCGTTCGCCGTGATGCTCCAGTTGTCCATCCACAGCTCGGTGGCGGGGGTGGGCAGCACCCACTTGTACTGGGACGGGTTCTTCGCTGCCTGCAGACCTTGCCGGGCGTCACCGTTCCAGGCCTGCATGAGGGTGTAGGTGCCCTTTGGCATCGCTCCGCCGCTGCCCGGGTAGGAGTCGAACGCCTTGATGTTCTTGGCGATCTTGCTCGTGAGGAATGACTGGGCGGCATCGAGATCGGTCTGGCTCGTGGTGTTCCAGTCGATCCCGTTGGCCCAGAAGTACATCCCCACGAGGTCCTCAGGAACGTCAAGAACCGCTGTTTGACCGGCGGCCTCGTTCTGCGCGGCGTCCAGGAAGTCCGCCCATGAGGTCAGGCTTCGGGTGATCTTGGTCGTGTCGTATACGAACCCGGTCGTGCCCCAGTCCTTGCAGACGGAGTACTGGTTCTGGGGATCCCAGTCCTTGGCGAGGAACTGCGGGTCCACGTTGGTCAGGTTGGGCAGCTTGGAGTGGTCAAGGGTCATGAGGAGCTTGTTGCTGATCATCTCAGGGATGTAGGGGCCCGTGGGTACGACGATGTCGTAACCGCTGGTGCCCTTGGCTGCGACGAGCTTCGCGATCATCTCCTGGTTCGAGGAGTAGCTGTCGATGGTCACCGCCGGACCAAGCGCCGCGGTGTAGTTCGTGAAGGTCTTCGGATCGTCGTAGGCACCCCACGTGTAGATCGACAGCGTGCTCTCCAGCTGGGTCGACCCACCTCCGGACGGCGCGGCGTTCGCGGTCGAGCTGCTGCTGCTGCCGCAGGCGGCGAGCAATGGCAACGCGACGGCGCCTCCGAGGCCCGCCAGGAAGCCGCGCCGGCCGAACGCCTTTGTGACGGCCGTGGGAGCCAGCGCGCGCACGACGGGCTCGGGGGGGTTGGTCATGTCAGATCGTCCAATCGGGTCGGGTCGTGCGTTTGGCGGGTTGTCCTTCGTAGGTTGTAGGTCGTCGGGAAGCGGTCAGATGTCGGGAACGGCGGGGTCGGGCTGGACCAGAGCTGCTTGGGCGGAGTCGAATACTCTTACGTCCGACTCGGACCACTGACACGTGAGAGGCGCACCGATCTCGATGGGGGTCGAGGCGATCCGCGCGATGCGAGCGATCACGTCCTGACCGCCCGGGGTTTGCACCACGTGCTGCATCACGTCGCCGAGGTGCGCCGAGCTCACAAGAGTGCCGTTGACGCTGTTCAGGCCTGTCGCGTTGTGCCCTGGTGCCAGCGTGACCAGCTCCGGTCGAATGGCCGCAAGTGCCTCGGAATCGTTGGCAAGGGCAGCCGGTGTCGCGGCGCGAAGCGTCACCTCCGCAGATCGCACCACTGCACCGGCCTCGCTCGCGGTCCCTCGGAAGAAGTTCTGCTGACCGAGGAATCCGGCCACGAACGCGGTCTTCGGGTGCTCATACATCGTGGCCGCGTCGTCGATCTGCTCGATGCGCCCGTCGAGCATGACCGCGATGCGGTCGCTCATGGCAAGGGCTTCCTCCTGGTCGTGCGTGTCGAAGACGAAGGTGGTGTCCAGCTGCGTCTGCAGCAGCTTGAGCTCGATCTGCATCTCGTCGCGCAGCTTGCGGTCCAGCGCCCCCAACGGCTCGTCGAGCAGCAGGACACTAGGACGGTTGACCAGCGCTCGCGCCAGTGCCACCCGCTGTTGCTGGCCGCCGGACAGCTGCTTGGGTTTGCGGTCGGCCAGCGGGGTCATGCGCACCATGTCGAGAGCATCGCTGACCCGCTGTCGGACGTCCGCACGTGATGTCCGCCGCTGCCGGAGCCCGTAGGCGATGTTCTCGGCGACGCTCATGTGGGGGAAGAGCGCATAGGCCTGGAATACGGTGTTGAGGTCCCGCTTGTGCGGGGGCACGCCTGCGACGGACTGACCGGAGACCACGATCGTGCCGCGGTCCGGCTGCTCGAACCCGGCGAGCAGCCGCAACGTCGTCGTCTTGCCGCACCCGCTAGGGCCCAGCAGCGACAGGAACTCACCGGGCTCCACGTGCAGGTCGATGCCGTCCAGCGCGGCGACCGGTCCGAAGAATCGCGCAACGTCCATCAGGTCGATGGAACCGCGTTCTCCGTTGCGGGTTCTGGACGATATGGGCGGCATTGTCGAAGGTGCGCTCACCGAGGGCCTCCTGCTGACGGGTCTGCGGCCGGCCGGGAGTTGTTGTGGCGGTGGAGGATTCGCATCGTCGGCGCCGCTGCGACCTTGACGGTGGGGACGGTGCGCGGATCCTGATCGAGCACTCTCACACCCGTCCGCTTCCCCACCGTGGTGGCTGTACTGAACCCTGTGGCTGGCTCTGGCCGTCAATGGCCCAGAGTTCTTCCATTGCGCTGAGGCGGCCCTTCCTTCAGCTTGTGGTCAAGGCACGGTGCGACTTCGGCAGAAGTGACTTCGGCGGCTCTGAGGCGATCGCTCGTTGCGGTCGACGGGACTCCGTCGAGGCCCGGCGGACTGTGAGGGTGGTGAGCCATCCGGTGGCCGCCCGGGCGTGCAGTTGTTCTGCAACATCATCGAGCGGCGTCGAGTCGAGACAATACGCCGGGCAGTCCTGCTGTCAACGGCATTGGGTCACGATTCCGACACGCGCCCCCACACCGTCTCAGGCCTTGGGAAATCGCCGCTGTACGACAGCGGCTTCCGTGGGCCCTACGCGAGTGTGATATTCCTTCGATGCCGCGAGTCCGGCCAGGGGGTGCTCCTCCGCGAGGTCCGGTGCATTCGATATCGTCGCTTGGAGTCGTCCATGAACCAACCTGCCGACCTCGTGATCACCGGGGCCGACGTCTACTGCGGTGACACGGTCCGGCGGTGGGCCGGGGCGATCGCCGTTCGTGGTGACCGGATCGCGGCGGTCGGGACCGAGGAGCAGGTTCGAGCCCTCGCC
>JANWJC010000110.1 GCA_025449595.1 Acidobacteriota bacterium
CCTTCGGACCACCTGGTGACCTCGCGTAGCCTGCGGTCGTGCCCGACGCCGTGACGGAAACGCTGCGGCCCGCGCCGACGCCGCGCTCGTTGACCGGGGCCGGTGGCGTGCTCGAGGACCTCGGGGCCGACCTGTCCGGTGTCGCCGGGCTGGTCGTGACCGGCGTCACCCACGACTCCGACGCGGTGTTGCCGGGCGACCTGTTCGTCGCCCTCCCGGGTGCGCTGACGCACGGCGCCCGGTTCGCGGCCGGGGCCGCGGCCCGCGGTGCCGTCACGATCCTGACCGACCCGCAGGGCGCGGTGCTCGCGGGCGACTGCGCCCTGCCGCTCGTCGTCGTGGAGGAGCCGCGGGACCGGATGGGGCAGGTCGCCGCACGCACGTACGGCCACCCGGGTGACCGGCTGCTGCTCGTCGGCGTCACCGGGACCAACGGCAAGACCACGGTGACCTACCTGCTCGAGTCGGCGCTGCGGGCCGCCGGGCACCTGACAGGGGTCATCGGCACCGTGGGCACCCGCATCGACGGCGAGCACCTCCCCACCGCTCGTACGACCCCCGAAGCCACCGACGTGCACGCGCTGCTCGCGCTCATGGTGGAGCGGGGCGTCACGGCCGTGGCGATGGAGGTCAGCAGCCACGCGCTGGTCCTGGGCCGCGTCGACGGGCTGGTCTTCGACTCGGCCGTGTTCACGAACCTGTCCCACGACCACCTCGACTTCCACCGGGACATGGCCGACTACTACGCGGCCAAGGCGACCCTGTTCACCGCGCACCGAGCCCGAGCCGGGATCGTGTGTGTCGACGACGACTGGGGTCGCCGGCTCCACCAGGAGTCCGAGGTTCCCATCACCTCGTACGCCACGACCCCCGACGCCGGTGCCGACTGGACCATCCTGGACGTGGTGCCGACCTCCAGCGGCAGCACGTTGCGGGTCCGCGGGCCGCAGGTGGCAGATCTGACGGTGTCCGTGCGGCTGCCGGGGGACTTCAACGCCACCAACGCCCTGGGCGCGCTGGCGTGCGCGGTGTCGACCGGGGTCGACCCGGAGGTGGCGGCGGCCGGCATCGGACGGTGCACGTCCGTGCCGGGCCGGATGCAGGCCGTCCCCGACCCGGACGCCGACCGCGCGGTGCTGGCACTGGTCGACTACGCCCACACCCCCGCTGCGGTCTCTCGTGCGATCGCTGCTGCCCGGTGGGCAACCCGGGGTCGGGTACTGGTGGTGCTCGGGTGCGGCGGTGACCGCGACCGGGCCAAGCGACCGGAGATGGGACGCGCCGCGAGCGAGCTCGCCGATCTGGTGATCGTGACCGACGACAACCCGCGGTCGGAGGACCCGGCAGTGATCCGCGCCGCCGTGCTGCAAGGTGCGTCGGCGAGATCCCACAGTGCTGCAACAGTTCTTGAGATCGGCGATCGGCGGCAGGCGATCCAGCGGGCGGTCACCGAGGCCGGCAGCGGTGACGTGGTGCTCGTGCTCGGCAAGGGCCACGAGCAGGGCCAGGACGTCGCCGGTGTGGTCCACCCGTTCGACGACGGTGTGGAGCTCGCGGCGGCCCTGAGGGGTCCACGGTCATGATCGACATGGCAGTGGCGGAGGTGGTCGACGCGACGGACGCTGTGCCCGCCGGCAACCCGGCGCTGGCAGCCGTCGTCACCCGCGTTGTCACCGACTCCCGGAACGTACGACCGGGGGACCTTTTCGTGGCGATCACCGGTGAGCGCCACGACGGCCACGACCATGCGGCCGCTGCGGCGCAGGCCGGCGCCGTAGCGGTCCTGGCCGCTCACGAGCTCGCTGTCCCCGCCCTCGTGGTCGACGACCCGGTGGTGGCCATGGGGCGGCTCGCGCACGAGGTCCTGCGCCGGCTCCGGGTGGGCGGCGCCCCTGCCGTGATCGGGATCACCGGCTCGGTCGGCAAGACCGGGACGAAGGACCTGCTCGGCCAGGTGCTGCGCCGGCTCGGTCCGACGGTGTGCCCGGAGGGCTCCTTCAACAACGAGATCGGGCTGCCGGCGACGGTGCTCGAGTGCGACGAGAGCACCGCGTACCTCGTGCTCGAGCTCGGCGCGCGCGGTCTCGGGCACATCCGCTACCTCACCGGGATCGCCGCACCGCAGATCGGAGTCGTCCTCGGGGTGGGCACGGCGCACGTGGGCGAGTTCGGGTCCCGCGAGGCGATCGCGCTGGCCAAGGGCGAGCTGGTCGAGGCGCTGCCGGCCGCCGACTGCGGCGGTGTCGCGGTTCTCAACGCGGACGACCCGCTCGTGGTCGCCATGGTCGCTCGCACGGCGGCGCGGATCCGTACCTTCGGCCTGGCGCCGGCTGCCGACGTACGCGCGGTCGAGCTGACCGTGGACCGGTCCGCGCGTGCCTCGTTCCGGCTCGTGATCGGAGACGCCTCGGCGCCGGTGACCCTGCGCCTGTCAGGTGCTCACGTCGTCGGGCACGCCTTGGCCGCCGCGGCGGTCGCCGACGCCCTCGGGATGCCCGTGGCCGACATCGCGCGGGCGCTGAGCGATGCCGTCCGGCAGAGCCCGGGCCGGATGGCGGTCACCGATACCGACTCCGGGGTCACGGTGATCGACGACGCGTACAACGCCAGCCCGGAGTCGGTGCGCTCGGCACTGGAGTCCCTGTCGGTGATGGCCCGGTCGCCGGGTCACCGGCGCAGCTGGGCGGTGCTGGGGGAGATGCGCGAGCTCGGAGAGTCCAGCGGCCCTGAGCACGAGCAGATCGGCAGGTTCGCGACCGGGCTCGGAATCGGGTGCCTGGTCACCGTCGGGGAAGGCGCGGCCGGCATCCACCGGGGCGCCGTCAGCGCCGCCGCCCCGACCGCAGAGGCCGGACACCAGGTGAACCCGAGCACGTCGCGTGCCGTTTTCGTGCCGACCGCCGAGGACGCGATAACACTGCTGTGCCAACAGGTCCGGCCTGGTGACGTCGTGCTGGTGAAGGCATCGCGCGCCATCGGCCTGGACCGTGTCGCCGCGGCGCTGATCGCTGCCGGTCGCAGCGGGTCGCAAGGGGGGACCCGATGAAGCTGGTGATCTTCAGCGGGGCGATCTCGTTGATCGTGGTGCTCGTCGCCACCCCGATGCTGATCCGGTTCCTGCGTGCCCACGGCTACGCCCAGGCGATCCGGGTCTCGACCGAGGGGGAGCCGTACCCGGAGCACGCAGGCAAGCTCGGGACCCCGTCCATGGGGGGCCTGGCGATCCTGGGCGGGATCGTGCTGGGCTACCTCGGGGCGCACATCATCGCGTGGCGGGCGCCGAGCGCCTCGGCGATGCTCGCGCTGTTCCTCGCAGTCGGCCTCGGCGTCGTGGGCATGGCAGATGACTACCTGAAGATCTTCAAGCAGCGCAGCATGGGGGTACGCGGGCGCACCAAGCTGCTCGGCCAGGCCGCCGTCGCGCTGACTTTCGCGTGGCTCAGCCTGCAGTTCCCTGACGCGTCCGGGCGCACCCCGGCATCTCACGCCATCTCGTTCTTCCGCGACTCACGGCTGGTCCTGCCCACGGTGCTGTTCGTGCTGTGGGTGTGGTTCCTCGTCACGGCGACGACGAACGCCGTCAACCTCACCGACGGGCTGGACGGCCTGGCGGCCGGCGCGGCCGTACTCCCGTTCTGCGCCTACACGCTGCTGTCGGTGTGGCAGTACGGCCACGACTGCATCTTCCACCAGCCGCGCTGCTATGACGTACGAGATCCGCTGGACCTCGCCGTGTTCGCGGCAGCATGCGCCGGTGCCTGTCTGGGGTTCCTGTGGTGGAACACCGCCCCGGCCCAGATCTTTATGGGCGACACCGGTTCTTTGGCTCTCGGAGGGGCGATCGCCGCCCTGGCGGTGCTGAGCCGGACCGAGCTGTTGCTGCCGCTGCTGTGCGGGCTGTTCGTCATCGTCACCTTGTCCGTGATCGGCCAGGTGGGCTCGTACAAGCTCACCGGGAGACGAATGTTCCGGATGGCCCCGCTGCACCACCACTTCGAGATGAAGGGGTGGCCGGAGATCCAGATCGTGGTGCGCTTCTGGATCATCCAGGGCATCTGCATCGCGGCGGCGCTGGGCTTCTTCTACGCCGAGTGGGTCCGGCAGTGACCGTGCCGGCGCTGCGCCTGGCGTCGTGGCACCGTGGCTCGGACTGGTCCGAGCTGCACGTCGTCGTGGTGGGGCTGGGGATCGCCGGGTTCGCCGCCGCCGACGCGCTGGCGTCCGTCGGGTCGGACGTGCTCGTCGTCGACCGGACCGACTCCGACCGGCAGCGGGAACGCGGCACGGTCCTGGAGGTGCTCGGGGTACGGGTCATCCTGGGCGACGAGGTGGTCCCGGACGGTACCGACCTGTTGGTGGTGTCCCCTGGGCTTGCCCCGTCCGCACCGACTGTCCTGGCGGCACAGGCCCGCGGGATCACGGTGTGGGGTGAGCTCGAGCTGGCCTGGCGGCTCCGCGAGCCGGGAGCCGCGCCCTGGCTGACGATCAGCGGGACCAACGGCAAGACGACGACCACGCTGATGCTCACCGCGATGCTTCGTGCCGCCGGCATCCGGGCCGAGGCCGTGGGCAACATCGGCTACTCGGCCGTCGACGCCGTGATGCAGGGCGAGGTGTATGGCGCACTCGCCGTGGAAGCTGCTGCGCCGCAGCTGCCGTTCGTCAGCAGCGTCAGCCCGCTGGCCTCCGTATGCCTGAACTTCGCGCCCGACCACGTCGACCTGTTCGGCGGCGTCGAGGCCTACCGCGCCACCAAGGCCCGCATCTACGAGCGGACCCAGGTCGCCGCCGTCTACAACGTCGCCGACGAGCAGACCCGCGCCATGGTGGAACAGGCCGACGTGGTGGAGGGATGTCGGGCCATCGGGTTCACGCTGGGCATCCCCGGTCCCTCGATGCTCGGGGTGGTCGACGGGTTCCTGGTGGACCGCGCGTTCATCGAGGGTCGGCGCGACAGCGCCCAGGAGCTGGCCAGCTTCGACGACGTCGTGCCGTTCGCACTGCACAACGTCGAGAACGCCCTCGCCGCAGCGGCTCTGGCGCGCGCGTTCGGAGTCGAGCCCGCAGCCGTACGACAAGGGCTGCGTGACTTCGTGCCGGCGCAGCACCGGATCGCGGCTGCCGGCCGGGTCGACGGTGTCACATACGTCGACGACTCCAAGGCAACGAACTCGCACGCGGCGCTGAGCTCGCTGCGCAGCTACCAGAACGTCGTGTGGATCGCCGGCGGCGACGCCAAGGGCCAGCAGTTCGACGACCTCGTGGTCGCGGTGGCGCAGCGGCTTCGCGGCGTCGTGCTGCTCGGCGCGGACCGTGCACTGTTCACGCAGGCGCTGGCGCGACACGCGCCCCAGATCCCCGTGGTCGAGGTGTCCCGCACCGACACTGGTGCCATGGACGATGTTGTCGCAGCCGCCGCGCGCCTGGCCTTGCCGGGGGACACCGTGCTGCTCGCACCGGCCTGCGCCTCCTGGGACATGTTCACCAACTACGGCCAGCGCGGTGACCTGTTCGCGGCGGCCGTCGCGGCACTGCCCGGGGGCCACGCGTGACGGCGGTATCCACCGAGTCCGCGTCCGCGAAGAAGCGGCCGGCGAACCGGCGGTCCACCGGTGCGCTGCACTCGCTCACCACGTACCACGTGCTGCTCGGGTCCACGCTGCTGCTGCTCGTGCTGGGTCTGGCGATGGTGCTCTCGTCCTCGACCGTCGTGAGCTACCAGACCTTCGGCTCCCCGTACACGCTCTTCGTGCGCCAGCTGATGTACGCCATCCTCGGCGTGATCGCCCTGGTGATCGCATCACGGCTTCCGCTGACGTTCTTCCGGCGGGCCGCGTACCCCTCACTGATCGCGGCGCTGGGGCTGCTGGCGCTGGTGCTGGTCATCGGCCACAGCGTGGCCGGGCAACGCAACTGGATCGAGCTCGGTGGTCCGTTCCGCCTGCAGCCCAGTGAGATCGCCAAGCTCGCGCTGGTGCTGTGGTGCGCGGACCTGCTCGCGCGCAAGCAGCCGTTGCTGGACCAGTGGAAGCACCTGCTGATCCCGTTGCTGCCGGTGAGCGCGGCGGTCATCGGTCTCATCCTGCTCGAGGGTGATGCCGGCACGGTGTTCGTGATGGTTCCCATGATCGCGGTCGCGCTGCTGGTGGCCGGCGCCCCGATGAGGCTGTTCGCATTTGGAGGCCTGGCGGTGGGGGCGATGGTGGTGCTGCTCAGCGTCGGGCACTCCTACCGGCTCGACCGGTTCAAGGGCTGGCTCGACCCGGAGGCGGACCCGTCCTTCCTGGGTTGGCAGGTGCTGCACGGCAAGAGCGCGCTCGGTGGCGGCGGGTGGTTCGGCGTCGGGCTGGGGGCGAGCCGGGAGAAGTGGGGCTGGCTGCCGGCGGCGAACACAGACTTCATCTTCGCGGTCGTGGGCGAAGAGCTCGGTGTCATCGGATCGCTTCTGGTCATTGGTCTGTTCGCGGCCATCGCGGTCTCCGGGCTGCGGTTGGCGCTGACGGCCAGAGACCGATTCGTACGCATCGCCTCGGCCATGGCCGTCGCCTGGCTGATGACTCAGACGCTTCTCAACCTCGGTGCCGTGCTGCAGCTCCTGCCGATCACCGGGGTGCCGCTGCCGTTGGTGTCGTACGGCGGGTCGTCGCTGTTACCCACGCTGGTGGTGCTGGGGATGCTGCTGTCCTTCGCGCGGCACGAGCACCGCGGCGAGCGGGCCCGCGGCGCGGCGGCGGCCGTCGACCTGCGGACCGGGTGAGGACGTTGCACGTCGTCCTGGCCGGTGGCGGGACGGCCGGGCACATCGAACCGGCGCTCAACCTCGCGGACGCGCTGCTGGAGCGCCGGCCCGACGCCGTCGTCACGGCGCTGGGCACGTCCGGTGGCCTGGAGACCCGACTCGTGCCGCAACGCGGGTTCGCCCTCGAGCTCATTCCCGCGGTTCCGTTGCCGCGCAAGCCAAACGTGGACCTCGCGACGTTACCGTTCCGGCTCCGCGGAGCGATCCGTGAGGTGCGGGCGATCCTGGCGCGCACTGGCGCCGACGTCCTCGTCGGATTCGGTGGCTACGTCGCGATGCCGGCATACCTCGGGGCCCGGAACCGGGTGCCGATGGTCGTGCACGAGGCGAACGCTCGGCCGGGGCTGGCGAACCGGATCGGTGCCCGGTTCACCCCGTACGTCGCCGAGACCGTCGCAGGCAGCCTGCCGCGGGCCCGGCTGGTGGGGATCCCGCTGCGCCGCGGGATCGCGTCGCTGGACCGGGCGGCGCTGCGGAAGGAGGCGGCCACGTACTTCGGCCTGGATCCCGCGCTGCCCACGCTGCTGGTGTCCGGTGGATCGCAGGGTGCCCGACGGCTCAACGAGGCCGTCGCCGGTGCCGTACCCCGGCTGCGGCACGCCGGCGTCCAGATCTTGCACGTCGTAGGACCCCGCAACTCCGACCAGCTCCATGACCGCGAGCCCGGCTACCTGACGGTCCCGTTCGTGGAGCGCATGGACCTGGCGTACGCCGTCGCCGACCTGGCGCTGTGCCGGGCGGGCGCGATGACGTGCGCCGAGCTGGCCGCCGTCGGGCTGCCGGCGATCTACGTACCCCTGCCGATCGGCAACGGGGAGCAGCGCCTGAACGCACTGCCGGTCGTGCAGGCCGGCGGGGGCGTGCTCGTCGCGGACGCCGAGCTGAGCGCCGACCGGGTGGTGTCCGAGGTGGTGTCCTCGATCACGGACCCGGCCGGGCTGCGCACCGCCGGACAGGCCGCACGGCAGCATGGGGCCACGGACGGCGCCCGGCTGCTGGTCGACATGGTCCTGCAGGCCGCGGCAACCGGCGTCGACCGGACCGAGTCGTCGTCCGGAGGGATCTCATGACCACCGCAGCCGACGAGGCGTCGCGCCTCGTCGCCGAGCTCGGACCGGTGCACGTCGTCGGTGTGGGCGGGGCCGGCATGTCCGGCATCGCGCGGATCCTGCTCGCCATGGGGGTGCCCGTCTCCGGCAGCGACGCCAAGGACTCCCGTCGCCTCGCCGCCCTGCGGGCCCTGGGAGCCGACGTCTACGTCGGGCATGACGCGGGCCGGCTCGGTGGGGTCCGGACCGTCGTGGCCTCCACGGCGATCAAGGCCGACAACGTCGAGCTGGTCGAGGCGGCTCGCTGCGGCCTGCTGGTGCTCGGGCGAGCCGAGGCGCTGGCGGCCCTGATGGCCGGGCACCGCGGCATCGCGGTGGCCGGCGCACACGGCAAGACCACCACCACATCGATGCTGACCGTCGCGCTGCAGCACAGCGGCGCCGACCCGTCCTTCGCGATCGGCAGCGAGCTCAACGAGTCCGGCTCCAACGCCCACCTCGGCACGGGTGAGGACTTCGTCGCGGAGGCGGACGAGAGCGACGGCGCGTTCCTGGTCCTGCCCGCGTACGCCGGCATCGTGACCAACGTCGAGGCCGACCACCTCGACCACTGGGGCACGTTCGAGGCGATCGAGGCCGCGTTCGTGACCTTCGCGACCGGGATCGCCGCCCGCGGCGGCTTCGTCGTCGCGTGCCTGGATGATCCGGGAGCGGCCCGGCTGGTCGACGGTGCCCGTGCCGAAGGCGTCGACGTACGCACCTATGGCCGCTCGGTCGAGGCGGACTATCGCGTGCAGCTGCTCGGTTCCGGGCCGCTGGGTCGACGCTTCGACGTCATCGAGCGCGGGGTACGTCTCGGCGTGACCGAGCTGTCGGTCCCCGGTGCCCACAACGTCCTCAACGCGACCGCCGCCCTGGCGACCGGGATCGGGCTGGGCTACCCGGCCTCGGACCTGCGCGCCGGGCTGGCGGCGTTCAGCGGGTCGCGGCGTCGTTTCGACTTCCGTGGCACGGCCGACGGGATCCGCGTCTACGACGACTACGCGCACCACCCGACCGAGATCGACGCGACGCTGCGGGCGATGCGTGAGCTCGTCGGCCAGGGACGCCTGGTCGTGGCGTTCCAGGCTCACCACTACTACCGGACGGCGCTGTTCCTTCGCGAGTTCGGTGCTGCGCTCGGCCTGGCCGACGAGGTGGTGGTGCTGGAGGTGTTCGCTCCGGGGGAGGAGCCGATACCTGGTGCTTCGGGTATGTCCATGGCCGCCAACGTGCCGCTGCCGGAGGCGCAGGTGGTCTTCGAGCCGTCCTGGAGCCGGGTGGCACACGAGCTCGCCGAGCGCGCCCGTCCCGGCGACATCGTGATGACCCTGGGTGCCGGTGACATCTCGATGATCGGGCCCGAGGTGCTGGAGCTGTTGCGGGCCCGGGAGCGGTCCGGACCGGTGGTGCCATGACGCTCGTGGAGTCCCGTACCGAGGTCGGCGCCCCCGAGAAGCACCCGACTCGGCGGCGCTGGGCCTGGGCGCTGCTCGCGATCTTGGCGATCGTGGCGGTGGCCTGGGTCGTGGGCTGGTCGCCGGTGCTGTCGGTGCGCGAGGTACGAGTCCTGGGCGTGGACCCCACCGTCGCGGCCCAGGTCCGACAGGTCGCCGCAGTCCGGCTCGGGACACCGCTGGCGCAGGTGTCGTCCGCCGACGTCACGGCGCGGGTCGAGACGATCCCGACCGTGGCCTCGGTCGAGGTGCGCCGCGGCTGGCCGAACGTCCTGGTCCTCGTGGTCACCGAACGGGTGGCCCTGGCCGTGGTGGCCGACGGCTCCGGCTTCACGCTCGTGGACGGCGGTGATGCGACGTACTCCTTCACGAAGACCCGTCCGGCCGGGCTCCCGCTGCTCACGGCGCCGGACGGACCGGCTCGGTTGGCCGCGCTCAGCGTCCTGACCGCGCTGCCGGACCAACTGCGCTCCCAGGTCGTGGCGGTCCGGGCCGGGACCGCGAACGACGTGGTGCTGACCCTGCGCCCGGGCACCCGGGTGAACTGGGGCGGGGCCGACCAGGGCGCTCGCAAGGCGCAGATCGTGACGGCGCTGCTGGTGCGACGCCCGGCCCTCATCGACGTCACAGCCACAGACCTGCCGACCACGAGCGGCACGCTGAAGCCCTGACCCCCGGTCGGGGTGTCGCACCGAGGCCGAGCCCGCCCGGTAGGATTGCCTGGGATGTGCTAGAACCGTTGCAGCGCAACGGGGTCCACTGGTCCCTGGACCGCTGCGCCGCGAGCTGCGCGGCCTGCGGCGAGGCGCAGTCCGGTCGCGGGCTTGCTCACGGGGGACCGGTAGGCATAGGTTCCACCGAAACCCCAGGTTGACATAACTCTTGACCTCTACCAGAGGCTGAGGGTTTTCCACGCGGGGACGAACGAGAGGATCGAGCACGTGGCAGCTCCGCAGAACTACCTGGCGGTCATCAAGGTCGTGGGCATCGGCGGCGGTGGCGTCAACGCCGTCAACCGCATGATCGAGGTCGGCCTCAAGGGTGTCGAGTTCATCGCGGTCAACACCGACGCGCAGGCGCTGCTGATGAGCGACGCCGACGTGAAGCTGGACATCGGGCGCGAGCTGACCCGCGGGCTGGGGGCCGGTGCCGATCCAGAGGTGGGCCGACGTGCCGCGGAGGACCACTCCGACGACATCGAGGAGGTCCTCAAGGGCGCCGACATGGTGTTCGTCACGGCCGGTGAGGGCGGTGGCACCGGGACCGGTGGCGCTCCCGTCGTTGCGAAGATCGCCCGGACTCTCGGGGCACTGACGATCGGGGTCGTGACCCGGCCGTTCGGCTTCGAGGGCCGCCGCCGCAGCGGCCAGGCAGAGAACGGGATCGACTCGCTGCGGGCCGAGGTGGACACCCTCATCGTGATCCCCAACGACCGGCTGCTCTCGCTCACCGACCGCACGATCTCGATGCTCGACGCGTTCCGGCAGGCCGACCAGGTGCTGCTGCAGGGTGTCAGCGGGATCACAGACCTGATCACGACCCCCGGGCTGATCAACCTCGACTTCGCCGACGTCAAGAGCGTCATGCAGGACGCCGGCAGCGCACTGATGGGCATCGGGTCCGCCCGGGGCGAGGACCGTGCGGTCGCCGCGGCCGAGCTGGCCATCTCGAGCCCGCTGCTGGAGGCGAGCATCGACGGTGCTCACGGGGTGCTGCTCTCGATCGCGGGCGGTTCCGACCTCGGTCTGTTCGAGATCCACGAGTCGGCGCAGATGGTTACTGACGCAGCGCATCCCGAGGCCAACATCATCTTCGGGGCCGTGATCGACGACACCCTCGGCGACGAGGTTCGCGTCACGGTGATCGCGGCCGGCTTCGATGGCGGACTGCCACCGGCGCGCAAGGTCGCCAGCAGCACGACGGTCACCAAGAAGGTCGCCGAGGACACCCCGTTGGCAGCCGAGACCGCACGCACCCAGTCCGAGGGGAGCGGGGGCCCGGCATCGATCCCGGTGGCCCCGGAACCCACCGAGCCGCGTCGCGAGCCCCGGCGCATCGTGTTCGACGACGGCGTGGACGGCGACGAGCTGGACGTCCCCGACTTCCTGAAGTAGTCGCGCTCGTGCGGACCGGCACCCTGGGCCCAGGGGTCCAGTACGCGTTCGCCGACCGTCATGACGGAGTCAGCGTCGCCCCGTACGACCTCGGGAACCTCGGTGACCACGTCGGCGACGATCCGGTCGCGGTCGCGACGAACCGCGCCCGCCTGGCCGGCGCCGTCGGCGTCGGCAGCGACCGGCTGGCCGCGATGTCACCCGTGCACGGTGCCGACGTCGTGCTGGTGGCGGCCGCCGGCACAGCCCCTGCCGCGGACGCGCTCGTCACGATCTCTCCGGGGGTCGCGCTGCTGGTGCTCGCCGCCGACTGCGTCCCCGTCCTGCTTGCCGACGCCGCTGCCGGTGTCGTCGCGGTCGTGCACGCTGGTTGGCGTGGCGTACGTGCCGACGTCACAGGTGCCGCGCTGGAGCGGATGCGCGAGCTCGGGGCACGGCCCCAACGCACCCTGGCCGTCGTCGGCCCGGCGATCTGCGGGCGGTGCTACCCGGTCGATCGCGAGCGGTTCGACGCCGTCGTGGCGGTGGCGCCGAGGGCAGCTGCCGTGGCCGCCGCCGGCGGTCCGGCGCTGGACCTGCGGCTCGCCGTGCTCGAGCGGCTCGAACGCGAGGGGGTCGGGGTCAGCCTGGTCGGCGGATGCACGGCGCAGTCGCCGGACTGGTTCTCCTACCGCCGTGACGGGGTGACCGGACGGCACGGCGGTGTGGTGGTCCTGCGCGGCGCACCGTGAGCCCCCAGGTGGCGGGGGACACGCCCGCGCACGCTCGCAGGTGCGCGGCTCCGGGTCGGTCCTCCGGTAACGTACGCGCGAGCGTTCCGACTGCCACCGCGGCCGGCCTCAGCGCAAGATCCGACCAAGGCCCTGGACCACCAAGGACCTGAACCGACGACAGCCGGGAGTGTGCGCCATGGGCGCGATGCGCAAGATGGCGGTCTACCTCGGACTTGTCGAGGACGACCCTGACGCCTACGTGGACGAAGAGCCGGATGCCTACGAGCAGGCGGTCCAGCGCCGCTACGCCGAGCCGAGCCGAACTGCCGCGTCTGCGCGCCGCGACGAGAGCAAGCCGGCGCCGGCGGTTCGGGAGGTCAGCGACGTGCGGATGGTGCCGCGGACCGAGCGGCCCGCACCACGCACCGAGCGTCTCGAGCGGGTCCAGGTGCCCGAGGGCCACGACGAGTCTGCTCCGTACGACCGCACCGAGCACTCCGCCGAGTCGTACCGCATCACCACGCTGCACCCGCGCAGCTACAACGACGCTCGCCGGATCGGCGAGGAGTTCCGGCAGGGCGTTCCGGTCATCATCAACCTCACGGAGATGGATGACGTGGACGCCAAGCGCATCGTCGACTTCTCCGCCGGGCTGATCTTCGGCCGTCACGGCAGCATCGAGCGTGTGACCAACAAGGTGTTCCTGCTATCACCGGACAACGTCGACGTCGCGGCCGAGGCACGGCGGCTGGCCCAGGACGGATTCTTCAACCAGAGCTAGCACTTTCGGCGCTCCGGTGATCCGTGTCCGGTCGGCGGGGCGCGCGGGAGCCTGAGCAGGCACCCCCCGGCGGCCGGTGGACGCGTAACGATCGGGAACGGGCTGCGGCCTCGACCCGCGAGGACCTGTTGCCACACCGCGCGAAGCCTGGCCGTCGGCCGCGTAGACTGCCATATGGGCTGTGAGCGGCTCCGGGCTCCGGTCCGGATGACAGGATCCTGCTCGCCGCCGGCTCGGCTCCCAGGGACCAGCACAGCACCGACGAGAACGGACGACGATGACCCCGGTCGGTGAGGTGCTCGCTACCGTCCTGTGGCTGTACCTGATCATCCTGATCGCCCGCGTGGTCATCGACTACGTCGTCATGTTCGCCCGGGACTGGCACCCGCACGGCGTCGTGCTCGTCCTCGTCGAGGCGATCTACACGGTCACCGACCCGCCGCTGAAGCTGCTGCGGCGCTTCATCCCCCCGCTGCGGATCGGTGGCATCGCCCTGGACGTCGCGTTCATCGTCCTGTTCATCTTGATCCAGGTCCTGATCCAGGTGTCGACGCGGCTGTGACGGACCCCGGATCCACGAACACGGGTCCGACACGACCAGTCAGCCTGCGGTTGCAAAGCGTCAAGACGCTCTAGGCTGCCTGCAGAGGCAGTTCGGCCACGACCCTCCGCAGACGACGCCGGACACGACCAAGAGGTGAGCAACTATGGCCCTGACCCCTGAGGACGTACGCGCGAAGCAGTTCTCCACTGTCAAGCGACGCCAGGAGGGGTACGACCCCGACGAGGTCGACCAGTTCCTCGACCAGGTCGAGGCCGAGATCTCTGCGATGACACGGGAGAACGCCGACCTCAAGGGCCGGCTCGCGGCCGCCGAGGCCGCCGCCCGGGCAGCGACTGCGTCGCCCGTGGCAGCAGCGCCGGTGGCACCCGTACCCGTGGCTGCCGTGGCACCCCCTGCTCCGCCGGTCGGGGAGTCCGCTGCACGGATGCTGGAGCTCGCGCAGAAGACCGGGGACGAGCACATCGCGAACGCCAAGGCCGCCGCCGAGAAGCTCGTGGTGGACGCGCGCGAGCGGGCCGCGGCACTGACCCGCGACAGCGAGGCCCAGCGGGTGACGCTGGAGCGCCGGGTCGAGGACCTGCGCGCCTTCGAGAAGGAGTACCGCACCCGGCTGCGGCAGCAGCTCGACGGGCTGCTCAAGGAGCTCGGGGCCCGCGGTGGCGACCCGTCGGCTCCCGCCCAGGCGGCGGCGCCCGCGCTGGCGCCGCCGGTCCCCGCGGTAGCGCCACCAGCGCCACCACGGCCGGTGGCCGCGCCCGCGGCCCAGCCGGCCCAGCCGGCCCAGCCCGCCCCCGCCGTCGCGCCCCCCGCACCCGCAGCGCCGCCGCCGCCGCGCCCGGCCGCCGCTCCCAGCGCGCCGCCACCGCCACCGCCTCCGCCGTCATCGGCACCGCAGCCCCAGGGCGTCACCGTGCCCAGTGGTGCCCGCCCCGACGGCCCGTACGACATGCCAGGAACAAGCGCCCCACCCCGCCAGGCTTGAGGGATGAAGGTGCCTCGCGGTGCTCCAGGGGCAACCTTTCCGCCCCAGCAACGATGGTTGGACCTTCATCTTCAGCCGGAGTGGGGCGCGTACGGTGCTCCTTCATCCGGACGGGTGTGAGCGGCGGAGCCAGAACGACAGGGCAAGGTCTTGGTTGACCGCCTCGATCGTGGGGTCGTTGCCGGGTTGGGTCGTTGCTGTCGGGTTGTCGTCGGGGTTGCCCTCGGTGAGGGACGTGGCGAGCACCTCGTGCGCGATCTGGTCCCCGTGCTCGTGCAGCGCTGCGGCCAGCTCGATTGAGTCGGTACGCCACCACAGGGCGATGCGGTCGCTGACCTGAAGTCCGGCGTTCTTGCGTGCCTCCTGCACCTGGCGTACGACTTCGCGGGCCAGTCCGGCCCGGCGCAGCGCGTCGGTGACCTCCAGGTCCAGGGCCAGGGTCTCGCCGGCCGCGCTCTCGACGGCCCACCCCACTCGGGGGGTCTCGGTGACCACGACGTCGTCGCTGTCGAGGGTCACGGGGGATCCGTCGACCAGCACCGTCGCCGGCTCCCCGGACCGCAGCCGGACCGCCAGCTCGGCCGGATCGGCGGCCGCGATGGCGGCTGCGACCGGCTGGGTGCCCTTGCCGAACCGCTTCCCCAACGCGCGGAAGTTGGCCTTCACCGTGACGTCGACCAGGTCGCCCGCCGCCTCGCCCAGCCCGAGGATCTCCTGCACGTTGAGCTCCTCGGCCAGCTCGGCTCGCAGCTCGACCGGCAGCGCTTCCCACCCCGCGCCGGCGACGAGGGCACGACCCAGCGGCTGTCGAGTTCGCACCGAGGAGCTGGCGCGCGCCGCCCGCCCGAGCTCGACCAGGCGGCGTACCAGCCCCATCTGGTCGGCCAGCACGTCGTCGATGATCGCGTCGTCGACCTCGGGCCAGGCCGCGAGGTGCACCGAGTCCGGGGCCTGCGGGTCGGTGCTCACCACGAGGTCCTGCCACACCCGCTCAGTGATGAACGGGGTCAGCGGCGCGGTCAGCAGCGTCACGATGCGCAGGCACTCGTGCAGCGTGGCCAGGGCCGCCGGGTCTCCGTCCCAGAACCGCCGGCGCGAACGCCGCACGTACCAGTTCGACAGGTCATCGACGTACGCCGACAACAGCCGCCCGGCGCGCTGGGTGTCATAGCGGCCCAGCGCGGTGTCCACCTCGCGGGCGAGCCGGTGCGCCTCCGACAGCGCCCACCGGTCCAGCGCGATCCGGTCCGCCACCGGCGGCGCCGGTGTCGTCGTCGGCTCGTACCCCGCCTCTCGGGCGTAGAGCACCTGGAAGGACACCGTGTTCCAGTACGTGAGCAGCGTCTTGCGCACGACCTCCTGGATCGTGGTGTGGCCGACGCGGCGGGCCTGCCACGGTGACCCGCCGGCCAGCATGAACCAGCGCACCGCGTCGGCGCCATGGGTGTCCATCAGTGCGATCGGTTCCAGGACGTTGCCCAGGTGCTTGCTCATCTTTCGGCCCTCCTCGTCCAGGATGTGGCCCAGACAGAGCACGGTCTTGTACGAGGACCGGTCGAACACGAGTGTCCCGACCGCCATGAGCGTGTAGAACCAGCCGCGGGTCTGGTCGATGGCCTCGCAGATGAAGTCGGCGGGGTAGCGCGTCGCGAACTCCTCCTGCCCCAGGCGTGGATAGCCGAACTGCGCGAACGGCATTGCGCCGCTGTCGTACCAGCCGTCGATGACCTCCGGCACCCGGCGGAACACGCCCGGGACACCGGGCCGGGTGAACGTGATGTCGTCGACGAACGGGCGGTGCGGGTCCAGAGCGGACAGCTCCTGCCCCGCGAGCTCGCCCAGCTCGGCCAGCGAACCGACGCAGACCAGCTGCGAGGGATCCTCGTCGTTGC
>JANWJC010000111.1 GCA_025449595.1 Acidobacteriota bacterium
CGGTGGCAGCCTGAGCGGATCGGACCCGGTCTACGGCGCGTCGGTGGGTGATAGTGAGGATCCAGGCCGGGACGGTCCCCAGGGACGCGGAGTACCGGGGCGCCTTGCGCCAGACTTCGAGCATGACTTCCTGAGCCACCTCTTCGGCCTGCGCTGGGTCGCGGACTACTCGCCGTGCTAGTCCGAACACCTTGTCGGCGAGCGCGTCATAGAGCTCGGCGAAGGCTGCCTCGTCGCCGCGTGCGACCCGCGACATCAGGTCGCTCAGTCGGATGTGGTCGTTGGTCACAGGTTCCAGGGTGTCACGAAGTGCCGTCGGCGCGCGCGCTGACTCGCTCGGGATGAGCCGCAGGTGCCTACTCACAGGAGCGCTCATCGCATGTCGCTGCCGTGTCGCGGTGTTGATTCGGGGTTGCCTACCACGCTGCCCATTCGTAGCTGCGTGCCGCTCGGATGGGTCGGCGGTGGACTTCGCACCTCAGCGACGGACGCGGTCAGCCGCCCTCGTGTCGCAACGGGCGCCGCCAGGCACTTCGCACAACCGGGTGCGGACTAGGTCAGCTGAGCCCCCCAGGTCGCGGTCGTGGACGCGCCTGGCGCAAGTCGGATCACATGTTCGCCGGACTGGAATGCGTTGGGCGGGCATGTCATGGGCTCGGTGCCGAGGCCGCGGCGCCGCCTGTTCGGAGCAAGGGTGTCAGCGGTGTAGAGCTCAATGAACGAGTAGCTCTCGTCGACCCAGAACGCGGCGGTTCGCCGGTCCGGGCCGGCGAGCCTGACCCACGATCGTCCGCGGGCGTCACGCTGGAGTCCGGTGAACGCGAAGTCCACGCTCAGATCGCCAATCATACGTGGGCTGTGGAAGTCGAAAACCGTGCCGCGAACCGCCTGGGTCCCGGTGGGCAGCTGGCGATCCGCGTCCGTGCAGATGCGGGTGTTGGCGCCGAACTGGAGCGTGCACTCATCTATCAGTCCACTGCCGGGGGAGAGATACGGGTGCTGCCCGGCGCCATACGGGCACGCGACCGCCCCAACGTTGCACGCGGTGGTGCGCACGCGCAGCCCGTCAGGCCCGACGCGGTAGTCCACTGTCACGTCAAGGATGAAGGGATAGCCCGGGCTCGGATGCAGGCGCACGCCCAGCACGACCCCAGCCGGGGTGTGATCCAGCAATCGCCATGGGGTCCAACGCAGCAGGCCATGAATGGCGTTCTGCTTGTCCACCTCAGTGAGGGGCAGCTGGTACTCGGTGCCGTCGAAGTTGTAGCGGCCGCCTCCGATCCGGTTCGGCCAGGGCACCAGTGGTGTTCCGTGGGCACCGTCGCACATCGCGTCACGGGGATAGCTCTGCAGCACGGGGCGGTCGTCGACGGTGTACGAACGCACGCCCGCTCCCACCTCGACGATCGTGGCCGTCTGGGCGCCGTGGCGGATCTCATACTGCTCGCCGGAGGGAGGCAGCAGCGTCGTTGTATCGCGCGGTGGCAGCGTCATCCTGCCATCATGGAGTGCGCGCCGGCGGCACACCACCCAGGGCAGGGAAGCTGACCGGAGCCGCCCCGTTTGTGCGTCGGGTCTAACGGCTACACGATGGGACTCTCGCGGTATCCCATCCGCGAGGACGACGAACCAGCCTTTCAGAGGGGCACCGAATGGATCCGAGCTTCCCCGGGGGGGACAAGACGGTTGACGACGGTTTGCGCCAGCAGGCGATCAACGACGTGCTGCGGCACTTCAGCGGCCGGCATGACACGGCCGAAATCGAGGCGGCACTGACGACGGCTCTGGTGGCACGGGGCCTTGCCGCCGCTACGCCGGCGTGGCTCGAAGGGGTCGCGAGCGAGATCTCGACGGGAAATGCATATGTAGTGAGCCCAGCGTCCCAGTTCATGGCCGCCGCCCTGGAGATGCCGGAGCAGCCGGAGTTCGCCGCGGCGCTCCCGCCTACGCCTCCTTTCCCCTCATTGTCGGAGCGCCGCCCGGAGGCGTCTACTGGGCAGCACCACGAGGCGACCTCGGATCCGGACACCGCGCCTGCTGCCCTTGGGGGTAGGTCACCCAGCAGCCACGTACTGTCTCAGCGCCCGGCCGTCACTCGGGAGCGGCTCATCGCTGGGATCATGGTCGGCCTTGCTGTCGCCGTGGGAATCTGGGTACGTCGGACTCCTCGCCGCCGCAGCACGTAAGGCTGACCTTCACACCCACGAGTCACCCCTCGTCGGCGGACCAGACCCGTGTCGTCCGCTCAGCTGGGCCAGTCGGCCTGGGTGATGCGCCCACCTGTGATGGCGACAGCCAGTGCGGGATCGCCGAGGGGGGACCAGATGTGATAGTCGCCTTGGACGAGATCGGGGTAGACGGCGGCGTAGACGACGCGGTCGCCGAGGTTGCGGGGATGCACGGCTACATGCTGGCGATCGTTCGGATGATCGATCGGGCTGATCTCCAGCTCCAGGCCGACCTGCTCCGAACCGGTGTGAAGGACCAGGGCACCGACATCGCCTCCGAGGTCGAGCACGATCGGACCACCGTCGGCGGTGTGCCGATGGCCGTTCATGCCGCGGCCTGGAATCCACCGTGCGGAGTTCCCAGGTAGGGGAATGTGGACAGGAAAGCCGGCGCGCTGACCCCATCGGTGACGGCGCTGGCCGCCGCGTCCGGCTTATAGCTGGGTGCCACGAGCGGATAGGTGACCCCGGCGATCGCGCGAAGCTCGATCGTGAACACGTCGTCGAGGGGACGACGACCGTTGGGGAATCCGGCCAGATCGCCGCCGACGACGCCAAGCGCGTTCGGGGTGCGGGTGGGTTTGATCGCGAGGTTGAGCCTGAGCATGTCGGCGATCACCGGGCCGGTGTAGTTCTGGAATCCGGGCACGATTCCCTTGGGCAGTCCGGTCATCAAGATCGCTACGAGGTCGGCTCTGGGTGCGGTGAGATTGGCGAGGTGCGGGAAGACACCGGGATACAGGCCCGGTAGGAGCTGGGCAACCTCAGGGTGCTGGACGTACGTCAAGAACTTCTCGTCCTCGTGAGGTGGCTCCCGGTTCCATTCGTCCTTGCGACCCATTGGGATGACGGCTTCGTTGATAAGTGGGTTACCCAGTCGCGACACCTGGCGGAACGGACCGTGTTGGGCACCACCACGACTGTCGTAGACACGCGATCCGCGTCGGCTTGCCGTGGTCCAGACCCCGATCGTGGCGTGCTTGTCGGCCACGTCGGTGGGCACGTGCCCACCGGTCAGCTCTCGGATCGGCACCTGCAGCGCGATGCTGTGGACGTTGAGGTGCCGCAACGAGTTGATGCCGTTGGCCATCGGTGTCGGGATGACGTGCAGCTGCTGGAACGGGCGCAGGTCGAGCAGGTCGAACACTGCGCCGAGGTCGACGTAGAAGCCGTCGGCGCGTTGACCCGCGAAGACTCTGCGGCCACCACCCAGGTCGTGCACGGCGGCACTGGCCAAAGCGGGGTAGTTCGGCGTGGATCGAGGACCAATGTTGCACGGGGGGCTTGCCAAGCTCCGCCCCAGAATCTGGGACTGGCCGTCGCGTTGGCGCTTGGTCACGGTGTAGAACTGCCGCCGGTTGAAGGTGGGACTGGAAAGCGAGGTGATCTGCCCGGTGTTGTAGAGGAACGTCTCCTGATCTCGGACCTCGGTGTGGAAGTCGAACTGGTAGGTGATGTCGGCGTGCGCATCTCCGCGGTTCGAGATGTTGATCTCGTAGCGGACATCGTCGCCGAACTCGAAGAAGTTCGGGCCGCCATCAGGGGCCTGCAACGGAATGTAGTTGGCGATCACGGTGACCAAGTCGGGGCGGTCGGGACTGACGAAGGCGTACAGGTCGGCGCTGTCGGCGACCGGATCCTTCGAGATCTCTGGAGCTTCTCGGTGAGACGACATGGGGTGTCCTCATGAGTTCGAGTGGGCGGCAAGGGTGAAGATGGGGGCGGCTGACCGCGGGCGGCAGCCGGAGTGGGAGCTGGCGGGCGTCGACCCGTGAGCGTCAGTCGGCGATGCGGGCGAGCTGTTGGGCGAGCCGACGGTTGCGCACGACAACCTCACGGTCACCGGACATGACGCTGATCTCCCCGGTCGTGGAGTCCTTGACGTAGGCGACGAGGGAATTGGTTGCGGCATCGCGCTGCGAGGTCTCATCATCTGTGGCCCTCGTACTTCCGGTGGCGGCCATGGCCGCCCCCGGCGCGATAGCTGTGGCTGTGACGACGGCCGCGGTGACTCCGGCGCCACGCAGGAACGACCGTCGACTCTGATCAGTCATGGCAGAACCCTCTCCAGTCCGCCCGTCCGGGCCGGACGGGTCACAGATGCTTCGGAGCCGTGGCCGTAGCGGATTGCGGACCTGCCGACCAATTTCCGAAGCGACCTGCAATGCAGGATAGGACCGCAAGCACCGGAGCGCTCGCTGAGAGTGCACCCGAAGGCTTACGCATTTTCTGCGCTCTGGGTCAGCCTTGGCTCCGGGTCAGCCTTGGCTCCGGGTATACAGTCCGCGTCCAATCAGACACAGCGTGTGTCGATAACGAGCCGTGGAATGACCCACAACCCCGTTTCGGCGGCGACGCAGCCTCACCTACCCGAAGGAGGATTCCCGCGACAGGCTCCATGGCGAACGCAGGGTCAATCACCTCCGCTGCGCCGGATCACGATCCTGCCTTCCGCTGGCAAGGTGTGCGATGCGAGCGCATCTCCGTCGATGGGATCGTTACCAGGGCGCCACCTGGGAAGGAGACACTTGGGCTTGGGGCGACGATGGACGCAAACTCACGATCATCGGTCGCCCGGGCATGCGGCCTCTGTGCGACGCCCAGTTTCGGATGGGGCAGCCACCGTCCGCGCCTTCGCAGTCAGTTGACTGTTTCACGCAGCGGGCGCCAGACTCGTGAAGCCGGCAGGTCATAGTGATGGCCTAGTGAATGGGGCGCGATGACGAATGATCCAGTGACCGGCTCGAGTTGGCGCTGAATCAGATGGCGGCAGTGGTCGGTGATCTACAGCCCGATCACGGTGTTCTGGCGACGCCAATTCGGTCCTGGGACGTCCAGTCTCTGATGGATCATGTGTTTGACGATCTGATGCAGTTCATTGCGATCGCGCGGGGTCGTGAGCCCGACTGGAGCCTTCCGGTGCCCCGGATCGAGGCGGAGCAGTGGACTGATGTGTTTCGAAGGGGCGCATATTCGATGCAGGTGCACTGGAAAGCTGACGTAGCGCTCGACAGCACCACCGAATTGATGACGGGTTGGCGCAATGCCGGCTATCTCAGGGCAAGCACGTCGGAGCTGCCAAGGTCCGGACAGGTACCCCGAACCTATTTGGTGGATCAGCAAGTTGCCGAGTTCACTATGCACAGCTGGGATCTCGCGCAGGTAACAGGGACCCAGGAAAGCCTGGATCCGGAGCTGGCGCAGGACTGCTCGATCTGGCTCTCAGGTGTGCTGGCGCCGCAGTTCCGGGGACCTGAGTCGGATAGTTGTGCCTTCGGTCCCGAGCAGCCAGTCTCGTGGGCAACTCTCGGTACGAGCGGCTCGCCGCGTTCTGCGGGCGCCCGCCAATCTGGCGAGCCGCCGACCCGTGATCCGGGTTGGTCCACGTGTGCCAAGCCGCCTGTTGACAGCAGTCTGTCGGCGCGGAGGCAGGGAACTTGCCGCCGTCACCGGGGGATTCTAGTTCAGCGGTCGTGGGTCCGGCCGTGCGGCGTTCTCCCCCTCGGTGAGCGAACCCAGGAAGATCCGAAGTCTGGAAGCCTTCCTGCTCCCTTCCTTTCGGGTCGATCTGGTGTCCGCAGAGTTGAGCGAGCTCAGTTGCCCAGCAGGTCGTTCAGATCATCGGCATGTCCTTCCTCTTCGGCGAGGATCTGCTCCATCAGACGCCTGGTAGTTGGGTCGGCCTCACCCACCCAGCGGATGATCTCCTGGTAAGTGGTGATCACGATCCTCTCGGCGACAAGATTCTCTTTCAGCATGCCGGTAAGGTCGGTGTTCTCGTTGGTTACGTAGTCGGTGTGACTGCGCGCCGCCAGCGTGCTCGGGTCGAAGTCCGGTGTCCCGCCGAGTTGGCTCACTCGCTCGGCGGCCATGAGACCATGCCGAAGCTCGTCGGCTGCGTGCTCGGTGAACTCGGCCACAACCTGTGCCCGGTCGATCCCACTCGCGGCAAGGGCATGTTGGCTGTATCGCAGGTAGCAGACGACCTCGGTGGCCACAACCTCGTTCAGGACCTGGATCAGTCGATCCTTGTCGATGGTGTTGCCGCTGGTGACCGCGCCGTCCGCCATCCGGCGACGAGCGTCGTTCCGGATCTTGGTAACGTCGATCTTGAACTGGTTTGCCATGATCATCTCCTCTGAACCAAACGGCGAATCAAAGCCATCCGCCCGGCTGCGATGGGGATTTTGCGCATCCCTGATCCTATCCGAGTGGGGTCGCCGATGGCGGCCTGACACCGGGCGCGCGATGCCGGACGTAGTGCGGTCCGAAGCGGGTCCAACTCGACGTAAGCAACGTCTCGATCTTAGGTCAAGAGTGCAACCGGGACTCCTGTTGCCGGCGTGGTGTGGGACTCCAGCCTACTAGTTCACCAGCCACGCTTAGCGACATACTGGGTCAGGGCGAGAGTTGGTGTACTTGTGGACTATGCGTTCCGCGACCACGCGCAATTGCTGTCGACTTGACTTGGTGAATGACTGCAACCGCGCCGTGGAACTTCGCCTCATCACGTGTTCCGGCACCTATGACTCCACGCAGCACCGCTACGACGGCAACCTGGTCGTGTTCGCGCAGTTCACCTCCGTCCAACAATGAACCGAGAGGCTGGGCTGAGACCTTCGCCGGTGAGTCACGAAAGCTTTCGAGCCAGTCGTGCCCCCACAACGAGTTCGACAGTTGCTATCGCTGCGCTCGTAAGCGCCGGTACCTTGCGGTTCGGCTTGACTGCGGCGAGCCCGGCCATGCTGGCCGCGTGCGTGGCATCGACGGCAACCCCCCATCTCAGCAGCGACCGTCGGGGGAACAGCGCGGTGACCGAGCCCTGTAGCACCTCGCGAGCCCCCAGCACCTGCACGACGAAGGACTCGGCTTGGCCGATGGAGTCTCGCCCCGTGACCGCCGTCAGGACCGCTCCGGGCCGCAGCAGCATCACGACCCCCCAGCCCACGCGCAAGAGGCCGACGCTGCGTACCACCGGCACCGCGGTTGCCATCAGTTGACCCGGTACTGCTGGATGTCATCGAACTTCAGTGTCAAGCCGTTGCCGAGCGCGCCCGGGTGGGGTGTGATCGTGCCTCCGGTCGGGTCGAGCGTGCCGTCGAAGAACATCGACTCGATGCGGACATGGTCGTGGAACCACTCCAGGTGGCGCAGGTTCGGAATCGCGGCAGCGACCTGTGCATGAAGATGCGGGGCACAGTGCCCGGACAGCTGCAGGTTGTATGAGGCCGCCACCGCGGCGACCCGCAACCACTCGGTGATCCCGCCGCATCGGGACGCGTCGGCCTGCAAGCAGTCCACCGCTTCATCGGCGCACATCCGGCGGAAGTAGAACAGGTCGTACCCATACTCCCCGGCCGCGACGTCGGGCAAGACCTGATTGCGCACCTCACGCAGACCGTCGAGGTCGTCGGAGGAGACGGGCTCCTCGTACCAGCGGATATCGAGGTCGGCGACCTGTTGCATGACGCGGATCGCCTGTGCGCGGGTGTAGCCGCCGTTCGCGTCGACGTAAAGCTCGACGTCCTCGCCGATGATGCGCCGGGCCTGGTGCATCCGCGCTAGATCGCGGGCCGAATTCGTCCCCCACGACTGGCCGATCTTCATCTTCACCCGGGGGATCCCCTGCTCGTGCACCCAGTGTCCGAACTGGCGCTGGAGCTGGGCGTCCTCGTAGGTCGTGAAGCCACCGCTGCCGTACACCGGGACGTCTTGGCGAACCGCCCCGAGCAGGCTCTGCAGCGGCAGCTGCAGCAGTCGGGCCTTCAGGTCCCACAAGGCGATGTCAACCGCGGAGATCGCGTAGCCGATCATCCCCTCACGTCCGGCATTGCGGATCGCCTTGACCATCGCCTCCCACGCACCCGTGATGTCCGTCACAGGTCGGCCCATGACCACGGGTGTCAACAGGTCATGGACGACCGCCGCGCATGCTGCTGGGCCGTACGTCCACCCTGTTCCCACCTGGACGTCGCAACCGATCTGGACGATCACGATCGTGGTGGCGTCCCACGCCAGCGTGCCGTCCCCTTCGGGCGCATCGGTGGGTACGGTGTACGAGCCGACGGTGACCGACTGCACTACGCCGTCGGTCACCGTCATTCCCTGCCGTGCGGGAGGAATTCCTGGACCTTGGTCTTCATGCCCTCCCGGATGATGCCCCACCGGTTGGCGTCGCCCTTCAGCAGCGCCTCGGCGGAATCCTTCATCTGTTCCAACGTGGCATGCGGCGGGATCGGTGGGACGTCAGGGTCGGTGCGCACGTCCAGCACCGTCGGGCGGTCCGAGGAGAGCGCACGGTCCCACGCCGGCCCCACGTCTTCGGGCTTGTCCACGGAGATCCCATTCAGTCCGAGGCTGCGCGCGAAACCCTCGTAGGAGACGTCCGGGAGCTGTTGCGACTCGACGAACTTCGGTGCCCCCTCCATCGCCCTCATCTCCCAGGTGACCTGGTTGAGGTCGTCGTTGTGCAAGACGGCCACAACCAGACGCGGGTCGGACCAGTCCTGCCAGTAGTGCTTGACGGTGATCAGCTCGGCCAGCCCGTTCATCTGCATGGCGCCGTCGCCGGCGAACACGATCGTCGGGCGATCCGGGTGGGCGAACTTGGCCCCGATGCCATAGGGCACCCCGGGGCCCATCGTGGCGAGGTTGCCCGACAGCGACCCCCGCATCTCTCCGTGGAACTTCAGCTGGCGGGCATACCAGTTCGCCGAAGAACCGGAGTCGGCGCACACGATCGCGTCCCGCGGCAGCCGCGTTGAGAGCTCGTGGAACAACAACATCGGGTTGATCGGGTCGGCCGCGACCTTGGCCTCCATCTCCATCGACTCCCACCAGCGGGTCACCTTGGACTCGATGTCCTCCCGCCAGGCACGGTCGGTCTTGCGCGCCAACAGCGGTATCAGTGCCCTTAGCGTCGCCGTTGCGTCACCGACGAGATTGATCTCGTACGGGTACCGCATACCGATGAACTTCGGGTCGATGTCGATCTGGACCCCCCTGGCCTGCCCGAAGGCGGGCATGAACTGGGTGTATGGGAAGCACGAGCCCACCGTGAGCAGGGTGTCGCATTCCATCATCATCTCGTAGCTGGGACGGGTTCCGAGCAGCCCGATCGAGCCCGTGACGTAGCGCAGCTCATCGGACAGGACATCCTTGCCCAGCAGCGCCTTCGCCACCCCGGCTCCCAACAGGTCCGCGACCTGCTCGAGCTCAGGGCGGGCACCACGAGCCCCCTGCCCCACCAGCATCGCCACCTTCCCGCCGGCGTTGAGCAGCTCCGCGGTGCGCTGCACGGCAGCGCTGTCGGGGCAGACCGTCGGCCAGTCGATGCCGAACGAGGACGGCGTCATCTTGAAGGCGTGCGTGGGAGGCGCGTACTCCAGCTCCTGGACATCGGAGGGAATGATGATCGCCGTCGGTGCCCGGTATCCGATGGCCGTGCGGATCGCCCGGTCGAGAACGTTGGGCAGCTGCTCCGAGACCGTGACCATCTCCACATAGGCCCCGGCGACATCCTTGAACAGGCTCAGCAGGTCGACCTCCTGCTGGTAGGAGCCGCCCATCGCGCTACGGCTGGTCTGCCCGACGATCGCGACCACCGGGACGTGGTCCAGCTTGGCGTCGTACAGCCCGTTCAGCAGATGGATCGCCCCCGGACCCGAGGTGGCCATACACACCCCGACTTGCCCGCTGAACTTGGCATAGCCGACGGCTTCGAAGGCGGCCATCTCCTCATGTCGGGCCTGCACGAACTTCGGGTGATTGTCCGCCCTTCCCCATGCCGCCAGGATCGCGTTGATGCCGTCCCCAGGGAACGCGAAGACGTGGTCCACACCCCATTCCCGCAGTCTCGCGAGCAGAAAGTCTGCCACGTTCTCGGCCATTTGCATCGCTCCTTCGTACCGATGGGACTATCACGTCGATCCGGTGTGACGCTCAGTGCAGTGCGTTCGACGCGGTCCCGCGACAGTTCAAGACCACCCAATGGCCTGGTCGTGAGGGTCGACGGTCGCCATGTCGTTCCAGTGACGCACATGAGCACGCCAGTTCGGACGATGGCGCCGGCGATCGCATCGAACGACGTGGGAGCCGTGCTCCCATCAAATCCCCGCCACATCCAGGTCGCAACTCGAAGGCGGCGCCAGGGGCGGGTTCCTGGATGGTCGTGTGCCCGTTGGTGCGGTCGGCTCGCCGGGAGTTGCTCGGCGTGCTATGCCTTGCCGGTGGGCGCTTCAGTCGGTAGCTGGTTTCTCAGTGCGCGGGAACGGGGCAACGACCATACCCGGCTGGACAGTCGGCACGCTGATGGGCTGTCTTGGAGCACCGGCAACTCGGTGGTACCGCTGATGCACGGGGTGGCGTACTTTCGTGATCTGCTGAGCCGGCTCGAGGACATGCGGGCGGGGGACATGCTGCTGTTCACGGACTGGCGCGGTGACCCCGACCAGCACCTCGACGGAGCTGGCCATGAGGTCGGGGCACGGTTTGCCGCCGCCGCACGCCGGGGGGTTCTCGTGCGCGGCCTGGTGTGGCGTTCCCACCTGGACAAGCTGGCGTTCAGTGCGTCCCAGAACCGCCACCTGGGTCAGGAGATCATCGCGGCGGGTGGGCAGTGCGCCTTGGACATGCGGGTACGACCACTGGGTTCCCACCACCAGAAGGCCGTCGTCCTGCGACATCCAGGGCGGCCGCTGGCCGACATCGCCTACGTCGGCGGGATCGACCTGTGCCACAGCCGTCGCGACGACGAGAGCCACTTAGGCGACTCTCAGCGCCAGACGATGGCGGCCTGCTACGGCGAGCGGCCGCCGTGGCACGACGCCCAGCTGGCCATCACCGGGCCTGCCGTGGGTGATGTGGAGACGGTGTTCCGCGAGCGGTGGGACGACCCAGCTCCGTTGTCCCGCAGCCCGATACGCATGGTCGCGAACCATCTCCGACGAGGCACGACCAACCCCGGCCCGCTGCCACCGCAGCTACCCGATCCGCCGGAGTGCGGCGAGCACGCTGTCCAGATCTTGCGCACGTATCCGGTCCGTCACCCGGGATATCCGTTCGCCCCGCAGGGCGAGCGCTCCGTCGCGCGCGGATACGCGAAAGCCATCGGTCGGGCAGCGCGACTGATCTACCTGGAGGACCAGTACTTGTGGTCCGTCGAGGCCGCGATATTGTTCGCCGCTGCGTTGCGGCGTTCCCCCGAGCTGCGGATGATCGTCGTCATCCCCGGATACCCGGATCAGGACGGCTCGCTGAGCATGGCGCCCAACCTCGTGAGCAGAGCCGGTGCCATCGCCATACTGCGGAAGGCTGGTGGCAGCCGGGTCGCGGTGTACGCCCTGGAGAACCATCACGGCACGCCCGTCTACGTGCACGCCAAGATCTGCTCGATCGACGACCGCTGGGTGACCGTCGGCTCCGACAACGTCAATCGCCGGTCCTGGACCCACGACTCCGAGCTCACGTGCGCCGTCATGACGACAGGCGCGACCCAGGGCGGGCTCGCGCGCCAGTTGCGCCTACAGCTGGCCGCCGAGCACCTGGATCTGGCGGACGAGCGGGCCGCGACTATCGTCGCCGGCGATCCGCACGAGATGTTCGACGCGTTCACCGCGTCCGCCGTCCGGCTCGACGCGTGGCACGCCGTTGGATCCCCGGGACCGCGCCCGCCGGGGAGGCTGCGGGCCTACACCCAGGCATCCCAAGGTGCGTTCACGCACCTGTGGTCGAGCGCGGCATACCGGATCGTGTACGACCCGGATGGGCGGACACCACTGAATCGCTGGCGTGGTCGGTACTGAACCACCGCGGGCTGCCTTCGAGGTCGGCTCGGCACAAACAGGAGACCCCTCACAGATCGAACGGGACCTTGTCCAGCACCGCGTCGCGCAACCCTCCGAAAGCACCCGTCAGCTGGTCGGTGTCGATCGCTTCGACACGCTCAGAGACGGTGTCCCGCAACTGGCCCGCGGCCTCACCCAGTCCTCTGCCCAAGCGGGATACAGCATCGGGCGCGATGCCACGTAAGCCTTCGGAAGGCCGCTGGAGCTCCCCCTCCCGGGCGCCCAGCACGACCAGGACTGCAGTGAGCACGGGCACCGACCAATCAACCGCCATGAGCCTGGACCGGATCCGGGCCACCTGTTGCTGCTGATCCAGAGCGGGCTGGCCGCCTGACTCGGCTTCCAGGTGGCGCAGCCGAGAACCCAACGTGCTGGCATACGCCGTGGCACCGAGCGCGGCACCGGTGATCACCGTCTTGGCCATCGTCGTTGCCATCACGGACGACTGCTGTTTGTGGCGTTGCCGGTTCGTGAGGATCAGTCCCGCACCACCGATCAGATGGGCACCGATGGAGGCCAGCGCGATGGGCGACCACGCCGCCCAGTCCTCGCCGCCGCGTTCGCTCGCTCCGGCCTGGTCGACGCCGCCCTGCCTTCGGCTCAGACTCATCGCTCCCGCCAGCGAGCCTCCGAACCAGCTGGCCAGACCCAGGTCGTGCAGACTCCGGATAACCGTGTCATTCGCCATGATGGTTTCCTTCAGGCCACTGGGTCTGGCTTCGGCTCGTCCGGGGCGGGCACGATCGGCTCGGGAGGGGGCCGGGGCAGGTCCGGATCGGGTACTGGGGGCGGCGGCGATCCCGGGCCGGGAGCCGGGATCGAGTCCAGACGCAACGCGTTGTCGATCTGGTGCATCGTGCGCTCCTCTCGTCTCGTCGGCTGCGACTGCAGCCAACCAGCCGACCGGTGATGTCCGCGGGCAACGGGAAACCGGCCGGCCGGAAGTTTCAGCTACTCAGTGCTTGAAGACTCAGTGCTTGAAGGCGTCCTTGACCTTGCTGCCGGCGTCCTTCACTTGCTCTCCGGCGTCTTTGAGATTTCCCTTGGCTTGATCGTCTCGGCCCTCGTTCTCCAGGGACTCGTTGCCTGTTGCGTTGCCAACGCCTTCCTTGGCTTTCCCCGTGACCTCTTCGATCTTGTTCTTCGCCTTGTCGATCGCGCTCATCGCAGAACCTCTCTCTGTGCGTTCATAGTTGCGTGGTGTTGCCAGTGGTTCGTCGAGCGTGCAACACCACCAGCGATCTCGCATCTCGAGGATCCGGTCTGGCACTGATTGCGACCATCCTCACAACCAGACCGTGCCACCATGGAGAACCGGTGCCCACCACCACCCGGGTCCGCCCACGGCGATCGCATTGGGCGCCGCATGGGCCCAACAGGCCGCCGGGACATCAGCGGGCCACACAGTACGCCGGGCCACTCTGGGTCTGTTGCGGTGAATCTCACACCAGAGGCGGCCGGTGATGTCCTCGACGAGCGGTGTCGGCCTATGCGCCCCATAGTAGGTGTGATCGCGCGGGTGCGGGAAGTCCCGGTGGGCCCAGCCACGCTCGAAGCATTGGATTCCGATACCCGCGACCGATGAAGTCGCAGTGGGAAGGCGAGAGATGACTGTGCCCGACTCCGAACACCTGATCGACCGGGTCGTCAGTGACATAGCGCACGGCCGTTTCGAGCGATCCTTGTCAGGTCTGACGGCGGTTGCTGCCGCGCTCACCTGCGGGGAGATCTACCTCGAGCACTACAAGGCGAGTTTCGGCAACAAGTTCATGTGGGCGCCGGTGATCGTGACCCCGCCGCTAGTGGTGGCCGGTGTCGGCGGGGTGTTCTCCGAGCGGTGGGCCAAGACGGCGCTGCCAGCCACCGCTGCGATCTACGCGGCGACCGGGCTGCTGGGGGAGTACTTCCACGCCCGGGGGGTGCATCGCAAGCCCGGCGGCTGGCACCTCGCCTCGTACAACGTGCCGATGGGACCGCCGATCTCGGCGCCAGGCTTCATGGCCGTAGTCGGTGGCATGGGGATCCTCGCGGCGTTGCTGCGACGCGAGGAGTAGGACTGAGCATGCCTGACCTGTCTCGACCTGACCACCTGCCCAATCTGCGCCCGGGCCGCGAACCGCCGGGACCGTCCTGGCTGCCTCGGCAGCGCCGGGGGACCACCCCCCAGATGATCGGGCGCTACCCCGACTTCGACGTGCTCACAGAGGTCGAGCGCTGGGACGACGCGACGAGGAGGGTGGTACTTGCCCGACTTGACCCTGCGGGGC
>JANWJC010000112.1 GCA_025449595.1 Acidobacteriota bacterium
GTGCGCGTCGAACGCGTCCAAGGGGTAGCCGCGGTCCAGGCCGAAGCCGACCACGACGGCGCCGTCGGGCCGGACGTGGGCGGCCACCCGCGCCAGCACCTGCGTCTCGGTGCCCTCTGCGAGGAACGTCATGACGTTGCCGGCCAGCACCGCGGCGTCGAACGGTTCGCTGATGCCGCGGGCGCTCAGGTCCAGCTCGGCCAGGTCGCCCTGCAGCCACATGGGCCCGGGATGGTCCTCGACGGCGGCAGCGATCAGCTCCGGGTCGACGTCCACCCCGACGACGTCGTGACCGCGCCGGAACAGCTCGGCCCCCACCCGACCCGGTCCGCACCCGGCGTCAAGGATGCGTGAGACCGGCGCCACGACGGCGTCTACCAGCCTCGCCTCGCCCTGCAGGTCCACGCCGTCGGCGGCCATCTTGCGGAACCGCTCGATGTACCACTGGGAGTGACCTGGGGCGGTGTCGGTGATCCACCGGGATGGGTGTGCCATGGTCACAGTGTGCCCGCACTCGGCTGACTCACCCGACAGGAGCGATCGACCATGACGACAAGCGCACCCGCCACGTGGAGCGTCGCCTGCCCGCTGCGCGACCTCGTGGACGAGCAGGCCCTCGGCATCGTGGTCGCAGACGTCGCGGTGTGCCTGGTCCGGACCGGGGGCCAGGTGTACGCCGTCCACGACGAGTGCACCCATGCCTCGATCCCGCTGTCCGAGGGCGAGGTGGACGACGGGACGGTCGAGTGCTGGCTGCACGGGTCCCGGTTCGACCTGGCCACCGGTGCGGTCCTCAACCTGCCGGCCACCGAGCCGGTGGCGACGTACCCCGTCCGGATCGTCGGCGACGACGTCGAGATCGCGTTGCCCGCGCCATGAGCACCCACCCGGTCGAGGACCCGCTGCAGGTGCTGCGGCGGTGGGAGGACAGCGGCGCGATCTGGCGGGTCGTACGCCGCACGCCGGACACGTTGGAGATCGCGCTGCTCACCTGCACGGCCCGGGAGGAGATGGGCCGCATCACGACGTCGGACCCTGAGGTCCTGGCCTTCGTGGGTGACCGGACGGAGAACGGCTGACACGACTCAGAGCGAGTCGAGCGGCACCGCAGGGTCGGCGAGCTTGTCGAGGTCGACGACCCGCCCGGACTCCACCAACGCCTTGATCTGGTCGGTGACGTCCCACACGTTGACGTTCATCCCGGCCAGCACCCGACCGTCGCGCACCCAGAACGCGATGAACTCCAGGGTGTCGAGGTCGCCGCGGACGACCACGCGGTCGTACCCGCCTCGTTCGACGTAGCCGGTGTACTCCATGCCGAGGTCGTACTGGTCGCTGTAGAAGTACGGCGTCCGGTCGTAGACCACGTCCTGACCCAGCATCGACTTCGCTGCGATAGCAGGCTGGTTCAGCGCGTTCGCCCAGTGCTCCACCCGGATCGAGGTGCCCAGCCGGGGGTGACGTGCGTTCGCGACGTCGCCGGCCGCGAAGATGTCGGGGTCGGACGTACGCAGCCCCGCGTCGACCGCGATGCCGTTGCGGACCTCGAGGCCGGCCTGTTCGGCCAGTGCCACGTTCGGCGTGATCCCCACGCCGACGAGCACGATGTCGGCCGGCACGGTGGTGCCGTCGCCGAGCAGGACGCCGGTGGCCTTGCCGCCCGCCGCGACGATCTGCGCCACGTTGACGCCGAACCGCAGGTCCACGCCGTTGCGGCTGTGCAGGTCGGCGAACACCTGCGCCAGCTCCGGGCCGAGCACGTTCAGCAGCGGTAGCGCCCCCATCTCCAGGACGGTGACCTCCAGGCCCGCGGCCCGCGCCGCCGCGGCGGTCTCCAGGCCGATCCAGCCCGCGCCGATGACGACGACCCGCCCGCCCTGCGCGAACGCCTCGCGGATCTTGTCGCTGTCCGCGAGCCGGCGCAGGTAGTGGATGCCGGCCAGATCACTGCCCGGAACCTGCAAGATCCGCGGCGAGGACCCGGTGGCCAGCAACAGCTTGTCGTACGGAACCGTCTGGCCGTCGGCCAACGTCACCTGGTGCGCGGCAGGGTCGATCGCGGTCACGCTCGCGCCCAGGCGCAGGTCCACGTCGTGCTCGGCGTACCAGCCCTCGGGGTGCACGAACACGGAGTCCCGCTCGGCCTTTCCCTGCAGGTAGTCCTTGGACAGCGGCGGTCGCTCGTACGGCCGGTCGGTCTCGTCACCGATGAGCGTGATCGAGCCGGTGAAGGCGTTCTCGCGCAGCGCCTCGGCCGCCTTCGCACCGGCCAGGCTGGCTCCGACGATCACGAAGCTGGGGTTGGTGGGCATCTGGATCACGTCTCCTCATCGGGGGCCGAGCAGTACGTACGTGCAGTCGTCGTCGGACGCAGGGACCGGGCTCAGGCGCGTCCGACGGCCAGCGCGAAGAACTCTGCGCGCGAGCGGGCGTCCTCGCGCAACAGCCCCTGCACCGCCGAGGTCATCGTGCGCGCGCCGGCAGCCCGGACGCCGCGCATCGTCATACACATGTGCTCGGCCTCTATGACGACGCCGACGCCTCGCGGCTCCAGGTTGTCCTGCAACCAGTCCGCGATCTGGGTCGTCAGCCGCTCCTGGACCTGAGGACGGCGGGCGAACATCTCCACGACACGGGCGACCTTGGACAGTCCGAGCACCCGCGCACCGGGCAGGTAGCCGACGTGCGCCACCCCGATGAACGGCAGCAGGTGGTGCTCGCAGACTGACTGGACGGGGATGGAGCGTACGAGCACCAGCTCGTCGTACCCGCCATCGTTGGGGAACGTCGTGAGGTCGAAGGCTCGCGGGCTGAACATCTCCGCGTAGGCGTCAGCCATGCGCGCCGGGGTGCCGCGCAGGCTCTCGGAGTCCAGCGCGATCCCCAGCGCTTCGAGGAAGGCGGCGGCGGCCTCGCGGGCGGCCGCGAGATCGACCGGCGGAGCCGCGTGCACGACGTGCAGCGGGCGGCGCTCGCCGTCCCTCGTCGGCACAGCCGGTTCGGCCGCCATCGGACCCAGCGCCATCAGATCGGTCGTCATCCTCGGCCTCCCTCTATCACGCAACTCTTTTGACTTTAGAGGCAGCGATTCGGGGAAGTCAAGCCGGCTACCGGGGTGCGATCTTGGCGACGGTCAGGAGGATCGCGGAGTCCTCCAGCGCCTCGACGGAGTGCCGTGCCAGCGGGACGATGAGCAGGTCTCCGGGCGAGCCCTCCCAGGATGCCTCGCCGGTGCTCAGACGTACCCGGCCGGTGAGCACGTGGACGGTCGCCTCACCCGGGTTCTCGTGGTCGTCGAGGAGTCTGCCCGCAGCAATCGCGATCACTGTCTGGCGCAGCGACTTCTCGTGGCCTCCGAAGACGGTCTGGGCACTTCGGCCGCTGGACGAGCCGCGGGCCTTCTCGAGCAGCTGGCGCGCCAGTGCTGTCAGCGATGACTTCTCCATGACACAGGCCTTCCCGAGGTGGACCGTGGATCGCCTCACGCTACGGCACGGCTCCGCTCCCTCACCGCGCGAGCATCCCTACGACTCCCCCCGACTCCGAACGACTACACCCCGCCCGGGTATGGCGATGAAGCTTGTACTCGATACCCCTAAGGGGTATGGTCGGGATCCCGTCGTACGAGAGGACCTCACGATGCCCAAGACCGCTACGCCGCCCGGCTACGTGGACAACAAGGACGCGTACCTCAAGCGCCTGCGCCGGATAGAGGGCCAGGTACGCGGACTGCAGCGCATGGTCGAGGATGACACGTACTGCGTCGACGTGCTGACCCAGATCTCCGCCGCCACGAAGGCGCTGGAGTCGGTGGCACTGCTGCTGCTCGACGAGCACCTTGCGCACTGCGTGACCCACGCGATCCAGACCGGCGGCTCGGAGGCAGACCTGAAGGTGAAAGAGGCCTCCGCCGCGATCGCCCGACTCGTCCGTTCCTGACTCAGTGGTGGTGACCCGAAGGAGAAGACCCGGACGTGAAGGCAGTACGCCATGAACGCTGACGGCCCCGGCACCGCAATCGCCGCTACGACTCTCGACCTCACGATCGGTGGGATGACCTGCGCCTCATGCGCGCTGCGGGTCGAGAAGTCGCTGAACAAGCTCGACGGCGTGACTGCGACGGTGAACTTCGCGACCGAGAAGGCCCACGTCACCTACACCCGCCCGGTCGCCGAGATCGACCTGCTCGACGCGGTCGCGGCCACCGGATACACCGCGGCGCTCCCGTTGCGCCCCAGCCCCTCCGGCTCCTCCCCCGCGGCCGCGCCTGTGGTCGACGAGGCCGCGGCGCTGCGTACCCGGCTCGTGGTCAGTACCGTGCTCACGATCCCTGTCGTCCTGCTCGCGATGATCCCTGCGCTGCAGTTCACATACTGGCAGTGGGCATCTTTGGCGTTGGCTTCGCCGGTCGTGGTGTGGGGTGCCCTGCCGTTCCATCGCGCCGCTTGGACGAACGCGCGCCACGGCGCCGCCACGATGGACACGCTCATCTCCCTCGGCGTCGGTGCCGCGTACCTCTGGTCCCTGTGGGCACTGTTCCTCGGGCACGCCGGCGAGGCGGGCATTCGCATGAGCTTCACGCTGCTGCCCGAGCAGGGGTCCGGGGTCGACGAGATCTACCTCGAGGTCGCGTCGGCGGTCACGGTCTTCCTGCTCGCCGGGCGCTACCTGGAGGCTCGCGCCAAGCGGCGCTCAGGTGCGGCGCTGGCGACCCTGCTCGACCTGGGCGCCAAGGACGTCGCGGTGCTGCGCGGACCCGGCCGCCACGAGGCACGGATCGCCGTCACGGACCTGCAGGTCGGCGACCTGTTCCTCGTACGCCCTGGGGAGAAGGTGGCGACCGACGGCGTGATCATCGAGGGCGCCTCGGCGGTCGATGCCTCGCTGCTGACCGGTGAGCCGATGCCCGTGGAGGTCGGACCGGGTGATGCCGTGGTGGGCGCGACCCTCAACGCCGGTGGCCACCTCACGGTGCGCGCCACGCGCATCGGCGCCGACACCCAACTCGCTGCGATCGCCGCGCTGGTGGCGGACGCCCAGACCGGCAAGGCGGACGTGCAGCGACTGGCGGACCGGGTGTCCGCCGTCTTCGTGCCCGTCGTGCTCGTGCTGTCGCTGATCACCCTCGGGGCGTGGCTGGCCGTCGGCGCGGGAGCCGCGACCGCGTTCACCGCGGCCGTTGCGGTCCTGATCATCGCGTGCCCGTGCGCCCTCGGGCTGGCCACGCCGACCGCCCTGCTCGTTGGCACGGGCAGGGGCGCGCAGCTCGGGATATTGATCAAGGGCCCGCAGGTCCTCGAGTCCACCCGTCGGGTCGACACGATCGTGCTCGACAAGACCGGCACTGTCACCGCGGGCCGGATGTCGGTCGTCGCCGTGCACCCGACCGCCGGCACCACGACCTCCGACGTAGTTGGGACGGCAGGTGCCGTGGAGCACCTCTCCCAGCACCCGATCGCGCAGGCCGTCGCCGCGTACGCCACCTCCGACGGCTCCGCCCTGGAGCCGGTGACCGGCTTCGTCGACCACGACGGCCGGGGAGTCACCGGCGTGGTCGGCACCCGCGCTGCCGCCGTGGGACGCCGGCGCTGGCTGGCCGACGAGTGGGCCCTGATCGCCCCCGACGGCCTGGCCGCGGCGGCCGAGGCGGCCGAGAGCCGCGGCCAGACGCCGGTCTGGGTCGCGTGGGACGGCGCGGTCCGCGGCATCGTCGTGGTCGCCGACTCCGTACGGGCCACGTCAGCCGAGGCCATCACCGAGCTGCGCCGGCTCGGGCTGCGCCCGATGCTGCTGACCGGCGACAACACCCGCGCCGCCACGGCCGTGGCCGCCGAGGTCGGCATCGACCCAGGCGATGTCATGGCCGAGCTGCTGCCGACCGACAAGGTCGCGGCGGTCAAGGCGCTTCAGGCGAGCGGGGCCGTGGTCGCCATGGTCGGCGACGGCACCAACGATGCCCCGGCCCTGGCCAGCGCCGACCTGGGCATCTCGCTGGGCAGCGGGACCGACGTGGCGATCGAGGCATCGGACCTGACCCTCGTACGAGGCGACCTGCGACTGGCCGCCGACGCGATCCGGCTGTCCCGGGCCACCCTGCGCACCATCAAGGGCAACCTGTTCTGGGCATTCGCCTACAACGTCCTCGCGCTGCCGCTGGCGGCGTTCGGCCTGCTGAACCCCCTGATCGCCGGCGCCGCAATGGCGTTCAGCTCGGTCTTCGTGGTCACCAACAGCCTGCGACTGCGCCGCTTCCAGCCCTGGACCCGCTGACGCCCGCCTCGCCCTGCCAGTCAGAGACGGACGTCACTCACGCTGTCGTCGTTTCGCGGGCATTCAGAGGGCCTTGAAACGACAAGGGCGTGAGTGACGTCATGTCTGGGAGTGGTGGCCCTCTTGCAAACTCTTCGCAACAACGACAGGATCGCACCGTCCTGCCACCAACCGCGAGGGGGCTCCAGATGGCCACCACGGAGCGCGCCGTCGCCGCACCGCCGGTGACGCGGCAGCGCCTGGGACGTACCGAGTGGTGGGTCATCGGGGCCATGACCGGCTTCGTGCTGCTGCTGCACCTGGTCGGGTGGGGACTGCTCATCGGCGTCATCGCCCCGGCGAACTACCAGGTGGGTGGGGCCGGGTTCTTCGGCGTCGGCCTGGGCCTGACCGCGTACACCCTCGGGCTGCGCCACGCCTTCGACGCCGACCACATCGCGGCGATCGACAACACCACGCGCAAGCTCATGGCCGAGGGCCGGCAGCCGGTGTCCGTGGGCTTCTGGTTCTCCCTCGGCCACTCCTCGGTGGTGTTCGGGCTGTGCTTCCTGCTCGCGATCGGGGTGCGCGCACTGGCCGGCCAGGTCGAGGACGGCGCGTCAACCCTGCAGACGACGACCGGACTGATCGGGACGGCCGTGTCCGGCGTGTTCCTGCTGGCCATCGGAGTGATCAACCTGGTGATCCTGCGCCGGATCGTCAAGGTGTTCCGCGAGATGCGGCAGGGGGACTATGACGACGCCGCCCTGGAGGAGCAGCTCAACAAGCGCGGCTTCATGAACCGGATCCTCGGCGGAGTGACGAAGGCGGTACGCAAGCCACGGCACATGTACCCCGTGGGGTTCCTGTTCGGCCTGGGATTCGACACGGCCACGGAGGTCTCGCTCCTGGTCCTGGCCGGCGGGGCCGCAGCCTTCGACCTGCCGTGGTACGCGATCCTCGTCCTCCCGATCCTGTTCGCGGCGGGGATGAGCCTGCTGGACAGCATCGACGGCGCCTTCATGAACTACGCGTACGGGTGGGCGTTCGCCCAGCCCGTACGCAAGATCTTCTACAACATCGTGATCACCGGGCTCTCCGTCGCCGTCGCGCTGGTGATCGGGACGATCGAGATCGCCTCGATCATCGCCGACCGGCTCGGTGTCACGGCCGGGCCGCTGGCCTCGGTCGCCGGGCTGGACCTCAACTACGTCGGCTACGTCATCGTCGGGCTCTTCATCGCCGCCTGGGCCATCGCCCTCACGGTCTGGAAGGTCGCGAAGATCGAGCAGAAGTGGTCCGTCCACCTGCGCGACTCCGACCCCGCGACCGATGGTGCTGTGGCGCCGGAGGTCTGACCGAGCGCGACGTCGGGTGGCCGCTACGCTGACTGCACGGCGGAGGGGCTCGCCGCGAACCGCGGCTGTGCGCCGCCAACGGTCCCTGCCACACGAGGTAGGAGCCGCACGCGCATGGAACGAGTCCCGCACGACGATCTACCGATCGATCCAGACCTGACCGCAGCGGCCGAGCCATCTCGCGCCGAGGGTCGCTATCCGTGGGACGTGATGCTGGTCATCGCTGCCGGGGGTGCCCTCGGCGGTGGCGCACGTTGGGGACTGGCTCAGGTGCTGCCGGCGTCGCCTCCCGGGTTCCCGTGGGCGACGTTCGCCGCCAACATCAGCGGCGCTCTCGCGCTGGGCGTCCTCATGGTCTGCCTGCTCGAGCTGTGGCGCCCGACCCGGTACGGGCGACCCTTCCTCGCCGTCGGGGTGCTCGGCGGCTTCACGACGTTCTCGACGTACACCGCTGAAACGCGCGCGCTGCTGCTGGACGGGCACGTGCCGATGGCACTGACATACCTTGCCGCGACTCTGTTCTTCGGCTTGCTGGCCACCTGGTGCGGGCTTGCGCTCGCCCGCCGCGCGGTGGGCCTCACTCGGCAGGTGGACCGGTGACCCTGTTCCTGGTCATGCTCGGTGCCGCGCTCGGCGCCCCGAGTCGCTGGGCGCTGGACCGCTACGTCGCGAGCTGGCACAAGGGCGACTTCCCCTGGGGGACCATCGTCATCAACGTGAGCGGCTCCCTGCTGCTCGGTGTGATCCTCGGTGCCACCACGCTCACGTCCGAGCCGGTCGGGGTGGTGGCGCTGACCGGCACCGGGTTCTGCGGCGGGTTCACGACGTTCAGCACGTTCAGCTTCGAGACGATCCGACTGGTCGAGGACGGCGACTACCGCGAGGCAGGGCTGAACGTGACGATCAGTCTGGCCGTCGGGCTCGCGGCGGCACTGGCCGGTTGGTACGTTGCGCAGCTGATCTGGGCGTGACCCCCCGCCGCCGCACTCAGCGGCAGACGGTGCCGGTCACGGCTGCCAGACCATGAGGACGACAACGACGACGAGCAGCAGCGACACCAGCCCGGAACCCATCGCGATGCGCTGGTAGGAGCTCGCCGCGAGCTCACCGGCGACCGCGTCGTGCGGATTCTCCCCGGCGTGGCGCATCGCGGGCACGACGACGAACAGGTTCAGGAAAAGCGCCACCAGATACAGGATGAATGCGCTCAAGATCCACGACGTCGTGAAGGACAGGTGGGCCTGCTTGTCGCTCGACCCGAGCGCGCCGAAGCCGAAGACCACAACCAGCAGCGAGAGCAGGCTGAAGACGTACGTGGACTGCGCCAGCGTCGCCACCTGACCGCGCTCCCCCGCCCGCAGGGCCCGCATCCCCGTCATCGGCAAGATCGCCATCGGCCCCACGATGAATACGGCTGACATCACGTGCAGCACGTCCAGCAGAGTTCCCATGGCGCGCACTCTATGGGGACGACGCGGCGGCTCGGGTCAGGGTGTCGATCCGTCCGTCGGAACGGAGAAGTTGGTCGGCAGGCTCCCGCCCGCCGGCGATGCCGTGCTCGCGGCCGACGCGGCCGCCGTCAAACCACTGAAGTCCGGCGTGGTGTTGCCGCTGCCGTACACGACGTTGCACAGCGTCCCCAGCGCGGCGGCCACCTTCGACCAGTTCGTATCACCGATGTCGCTGGTGTCCCCTGCGGCCTTCATCAGGGCATTCACTCCGGGAAGCTGATCGGCACTGCTGGTGTCCACGGTGCAGACCATGCCGTTCTGTTCGGCCGTCACCGCGCTACTGCTGTCGCTGGCGTCGCGGATCGCCTTGTCGCCGACCCCGGGCACGGCGGTCGCTTGGGCCAGACTCTGAATCTGGCTCTGGTAGTAGGGATCAGCGTCCGCTCCCCCGATGACGAGGATCGAGATGGCCGAGGCGCTGCCGGCAACGGCGAACGTGCACAGCTGGCCGGTCCCGCCCAAGGAGAGGTCGCTGGCGGGAGCAGGCACCGCCGCCGAGGCCGTGATCTTGGCGACGAGCAGCGGTTGCACCTGCGCCGTCGTCACTTGTGTGCAGGTCGCAGTTCCGGCCCCGGCTGCTGCCGCGGATGGCGTGCCCGCCGTGCTGTTCGCGGTTGCACCGCCGGCGGCAGCGACGCGACCGGATCCGCCGCTGGAGCATCCGGAAAGCATCACCGCAGCGCTCACGATGCCAATGCCGGCGACGGCGACCCTGCTGCTGCTGATCTGGTTGGTCATGACGGCCCTCGCGGTTCGACGTGGATGGGTACCAGCGAGCACAACAGACCTCTGTAACGGCGTGGTAATGCAGCTGACCCGGGCAACGCCGGGTGGCTGCCTGGCCGGCTTACACCTGTGGTTCGGGTGTCGTGCCCCGACCACCGGTGTGAACCGCACTCGTCGCCGGCTCGTTGCACCGGACATGACCAGACCCTGGACTGCCGCCGCCATCGTCCTGACCGCCGTCGCCCTCGGCACCGCGGGTTGCGCGAGCACCACCGCACCGCCCGCGGCGAGCGTCACTGTCGGTACGAGCTCCGACCCGGCCACGGCCGGGGGCGCGAAGCTGACCATCAGCGGGTTCATGTTCTCCGACCTGACGGTCCGGGCCGGCGAGTCGGTCACCGTGACGAACCAGGACGGCGTGGCTCACACCGCCAACGTCAACGGGACCGCCATCGACGTCCAGGTGCCGGCGAACGGACAGGCCACGTTCACGGCACCGGCCAAGGCCGGCTCGTACCCATTGACCTGCGACATCCACCCCGCCATGCACGGAACGCTCCACGTCACTGCCTGACGGGACGAATCGCGCACGGGCACCGCCTGCTCGACATCACGGAAGAAGAGCGTCATGACGATGGCACCACCGGGACACCGGACGGACACGCCCGGCTCAGTCACCATCGGTCGTACCAGCGACCTAGCGGCGCGATTGCTCGGCGTCGCCCTGTTGGCAACGTCCGCGTACACCCACTTCCACCTGGCGCGGCTCTACGACATCGGGCCGCCCATCACGACCGGGCAGCTGTTCATCGCGCAGGGTGTCGTCACCAGCGTCGTCGCCGTGTGGCTGTTGGTGCGTGGCAGCACAGCCGCCTGGGTGGTTGCGACCCTGGTGATGGCCGCGAGCGCCGCCGCGGTCGTGGCCAGTGTCCGGCTGCAGATTCCCGCCATCGGTCCGTTCCCGACGATCTATGAGCCGGTCTGGTATCCGGAGAAGGTGGTGAGCGCCGTCGCCGAGGGCGCCTTCGTCGTCCTGGCGCTCGTACGCGCGGGCGTGGTGATGCTCACGAGGGCCTGAGCCCGTGACCGGCCCGAGGGACGCTCAGCGCTGCGTCAGCGGTACGTAGTCGCGTACCGGCTCGCCCGTGTAGACCTGGCGGGGGCGGCCGATCTTGGTCGTCGGGTCCTCGATCATCTCCCGCCACTGCGCGATCCAGCCGGGCAGGCGCCCGACCGCGAAGAGCACCGTGAACATCTTGGTCGGGAAACCCATGGCCTTGTAGATCAGCCCGGTGTAGAAGTCGACGTTGGGATACAGCTTGCGGGACACGAAGAAGTCGTCGGCCAGCGCGACCTCCTCGAGCTTCATGGCGATGTCGAGCAACGGGTCGCTGTGGGCGCCGGTGCGTTCGATCACCTCGGCCGCCGTCTTCTTGCAGATGGCGGCGCGGGGGTCGTAGTTCTTGTACACGCGGTGGCCGAAGCCCATGAGCTTGACCCCTTCCTCGCGGTCCTTGACGCGCCGTACGAACCGCGCGACGTCCCCACCATCGGCCTGGATCTCCGTCAGCATCTCCAGGACGGCCTGGTTGGCACCTCCGTGCAGCGGACCGAACAACGCATTGACGCCGGCGGAGACCGAGGCGAAGAGGTTCGCGTGGGCGGAGCCCACGAGGCGGACCGTGGACGTGGAGCAGTTCTGCTCATGGTCCGCGTGCAGCAGCAACAACATGTCCAGCGCCCGGACGATGACCGGATCGGCGACGTACTCCTCGGCCGGGACGCCGAACGTCAGGCGTAGCAAGTTCTCCACGTAGCCCAGCGAGTTCACCGGGTACAGGAACGGCTGGCCGATGGACTTCTTGTACGCGTAGGCCGCGATCGTCGGGACCTTGGCCAGCAGCCGTACCGTCGAGATCTCGACGTGCTCCTGGTTGAACGGGTCGAGGCTGTCCTGGTAGAAGGCGCTCAGCGCGCTCACGGCCGAGGAGAGCACGGTCATCGGGTGCGCGTCGCGCGGGAAACCGTCGAAGAACCACCGCAGGTCCTCGTGCAGCAGCGTGTGCCGGACGACCAGCTGGGTGAAGTCTTCAAGCTGCTCGGCGCTGGGCAGCTCCCCGTAGATGAGCAGGTAGCACACCTCCAGGAAGGTCGAGCTGCCGGCAAGCTGCTCGATCGGGTAGCCGCGATACCGCAGGATCCCCGCATCCCCGTCGATGAAGGTGATGGCCGACGCGCACGAGGACGTGTTCACGAAGCCCGGATCCAGCGTGACGGCATCGGTCGTCCGCGTCAGCGCCGAGATGTCCAGCCCGCGCGGGCCGTCGGTCGCCTCTGTGACGGACAGCGGCAGCGAGCCGCCTGGGTACTCGAGCCGGTAGTCGGTCATGCTCTGCTCCTCGAGGTCCACGGACCCCTGGGCCCGGGCCCAGGACCTGCCCCGTGATCGTGTCACGTCGCCGTCGCCGGCACATCCGGTGCCCGCTCGGCCCGGCCCGAGCCATGATCGCCATCTCGGGTCAGATCACGCAGTTCAACTGCCTAGATCTTCCCAAGGGGATGATCTAGGCAGTTCACGGCGGCGGTTATGCGCTGCTGCGCTGTCGTCGGTGCCCCCTAGGCTCAGCAGGGTCCAGCAGCGTTCGTGACGGGGAGGTGCCGTGCCTGAGTCCGGCCCGAGGACCGTCGCCGACCCGGCGGCACCCCGATCGGCCGACCCCCGTCCGGGGCTGCTCGACCGGATCCCCGCACCGATCCTCGTCATCTCGGCCATCGCCTCCGTGCAGGCCGGATCTGCCATCGCCCGCAACTTGTTCGATCAGATGAGCACGTCGGGGGTGCTGTTCCTGCGACTGTCGATCGCCGCCGTGGTGATGCTCGCGGTCGTACGTCCCAGGGTGCGGTCCTGGTCGCGATCGACCTGGTTCGCCGTGCTGCTGATGGGCGTGTGCGTGGCCGCGCTGAACCAGGTCTTCTACCTGGCGATCGCTCACATTCCGCTCGGAATCGCGGTGACGATCGAGTTCCTCGGGCCCCTGCTGCTGTCCGTCGTGCAGACCAGGCGGCCCACGGACCTGGTCTGGGCAGCGCTGGCCCTGGCCGGTGTCGCGATCCTCGGGCTCGGCAGCGGCACCGGTTCCGGCGCGATCTCTGCGCTCGGCGTCGGGCTGGCCCTGCTGTCCGGGCTGCTCTGGGCGATGTACATCCTCGCCAGCGCCCGGCTCGGCGCCGCACTACCGGGCATGGACGGCCTGGCCGTCTCCATCACGGTCGCCGCGATCATCATCTTGCCGCTCGGCGGCCGAGATGCCCTTGTCGCACTCCACGAGCCCTCGCTGCTGATGACCGCGGCGCTCGTCGCGCTGCTGTCCTCGGTGATCTGCTACAGCTTCGAGATGACGGCGCTGCGCCGGCTGCCGACCCGGGTCTTCGGCATCCTGATGAGCATCGAGCCGGCCGCCGCGGCGATCGCCGGCCTGGTGATCCTCGGGCAGGCCCTCGCACCGTCGCAGCTGCTCGCGCTGGTCCTGGTCACCCTGGCCAGTGCCGGCGTAACACTGACCGCGACCAGGAGGGCAAGCCCGCCGAGCGCCCAGCTGACGTGACGAGACAGGACAGTACGGCTAGCGCCGTCACCTGCCCTGGTTCACCTCGGTGACAAGGATGGCGGCCTGCGTACGACGCTCGATCCCGAGCTTGGCCAGCAGGCTCGAGACGTAGTTCTTCACCGTCTTCTCGGCCAGGTGCAGCTGCTGGCCGATCTGCCGATTGGTGAGCCCCTGCCCGATCAGCTCCAGGACGTCGCGCTCCCGCGGCGTGAGCCCCTGCAGCTGGTCCTCCGGCTCGCGCTTGCGTTGCAGGCGATCCATCATCCGGGTCCTGGTATGGGAGCTGATCAGCGATCCGCCGGAGGCGACGGTCCGGATCGCGCCCTGCAGGTCGCTGCCCCGAATCTGCTTGAGCACGTAGCCGGCCGCACCTGCCATCACGGCATCGAAGAGAGCGTCGTCGTCCGCGTACGACGTCAGCATCAGGCAGGCCAGGTCGGGGAGCTGTGAGCGAAGCTCGCGGCAGACCCCGACGCCGTCGCCGTCGGGCAGTCGCACATCGAGCACCGCGACGTCGGGCCGCACCGCGGGAACCCGTGCCAGTGCCTCGGCGCAGGTTGCCGCCTCTCCGACCACAGTGATGTCGCCCTCGATCTCGAGCAGGTCGCGTACGCCGCGGCGAACCACCTCGTGGTCATCGAGCAGAAACACCCGGATCGCGCCGTCCCCTGCTCCCATACCGACTCCTCGGACGGTGGCGCACCGGCTGCGTGACCACGATGAATGCTCCTGACGAGACTAGTCACCGCCCCGACCCGGGCGTACGGGCCGAAAGACCCTGCCGGACGACTTCCAGCAGGTGGCGGTGCCGCACCAGGGGAGATTCTCAGGGCCGAGGAGGACGTGCGCCACGCCGGTAGGGTGGGATCCCGAAGTCACACGACGCCAAGACCAGGAGCAGCCGGATGACGTTCGGGTCCGACAAGGTCGACCGGCTCATCGCCGCGATCTTCGCCGGGAGCTCCGACGCGATCGTCGTCGTGGATGGCTCCGGCCGGATCAGGTTCGCCAGCCAGGCGGTGCAGACACTGTTCGGATTCGCCCCCGAAGAGCTGGTCGGAGAACTCGTCGAGGTTCTCATCCCGCCCGAGCTCAGCGGCACGCACGTGCGCCACCGCAAGGGATTCGCAGCGTCCGGCCGAGCCCGGCAGATGGGGTCCGGGCTGATGCTGGACGGCGTCAACCGCGACGGTTCCAGGTTCCCGGTCGACGTCAGCCTGACCCCGGTCGATGCCGATGGTGAGTCGTACGTCGCAGCCATCGTGCGCGACGCGACCCCGCGGGTGCGCACCCAGCGTCAGATCGAGTCGGTCAACGACATCACGTCGCGGTTCCTCGGCGGCAGCCCGCTGTCCGAGGTCCTTCCTGTCGTCGCAGCGCAGGCCCGCTCACTGACGGTGTCGCAGGCGGCGTGGATCGTCATGCCCGTCTCCGACGGCAGCGCCGTCGTGGCAGCGGCCGACGGGACCGAGGCCGGAGCCCTGCTGGGACTCGAGCTGTCGGCCACCAGCCGGTCCGCGCAGGTGATGCGCGGCACCGAGCTCGAGATGGTGCCCGACCTCACTGCCGCCGCGAATGTGCCCCCGGAGGTGGCAGCGCTCGGACTTGGGCCCGCCATGTACCTTCCGATGGCAGCGCGCGACAGGTCCGTGGGCGCGCTGATCGTCGCTCGTACCAAGGGATCGCCCGCCTTCGCGGAGTTCGACGCTCTGTTGGCTCGATCGTTCGCCGGTGCCGCGGCCATGGCGATCGCGCTGGGCCGGGCCCGCAGCGAGCTCGAGCGGTCGCGCGTCAGTGCCGAGTACGAGCGCATCGCGATGGACCTGCACGACCGCGTCATCCAGCGGGCCTTCGCGGTCGGCATGTCGCTGGAGGCCGTACGTGGCCTGGCCACCGGGATGGTCGCCGACCGGATCGACTCCGCGGTCGAGGAGCTGGACATGGTCATCCGCGAGCTGCGCAACTCCATCTTCCGGCTCTCGCGGCCCGCCACCTCGAAACGGAGCCTGCATGAGCAGATCCGCACCGTCTGCGACCGTGCCGCCGAGCAGCTCGGGTTCGCGCCCCGGATCGAGCTCCTCGGTGAGGCCGAGACCGTGGTGCTCGACGAGGTCGCCGACGCGGTCCTTGCCGTCAGCGAGGAGGCGCTGTCCAACGTGGCCCGTCACGCGCACGCCCGCGAGGTCCGGCTGGAGGTAAGGATCAGCGGGCACTGGCTCCGGCTCAGAGTCACCGACGACGGCATCGGTCGCTCGCGGGCGCGTACCGCCGGGAACGGGCTGGCGAACATGCAGGCCCGGGCCCAGGCCCTGGGTGGGTCCTGCACCGTCGACGACCTCGAGGCGGGCGGACTGTCCCTGTGCTGGCAGGTCCCGCTCGTGCCAGGCGCGGTGCGCCCCGATCCGGTGCCGCTGTAGCTCACCCCCCAGGAGGAACCATGCCCGAGTACCTCATCGCCTTCAACGACGACTGGGTGCCCGACCACACGGTCGAGCAGTTGCGCGAGAAGTCCAGGGCCCTCAGGCCGTTGGTCGCGGAGATGAAGGCGGCCGGGGTCCTCATCTTCACCGGCGGCCTCGACGATGGTCCTGTGTTCAGCGTCGATGCGTCGAGCGGCACACCGCTGTTCACCGATGGCCCGTACCTCGAGACCAAGGAGCACATTGGCGGCTTCGCCGTGGTGGATGTAGCCGACGAGGCGGCGGCGCGGCTCTGGGCGGGACGCATCGCGGTGGCCTGCGGGTGGCCACAAGAGGTGCGACGCTTCCAGGTCCGGATGCACATTCCCGAGACCCCCTGAAGGAGTCAGGCGGGATCACCCTCGTGACCGACGTGTATCCCGAGGGCTTGGAGTGGTGGGAGGGTGCCGACGCCCAACGGCTCTGGCAAGACATCGCGCGGAGGCTCGTCGAAGGCAGGCGAGCGTCGGGCGGTAGCCGGCATCAAGCGACCGAACCACCCACGGACCGCACCACCCGATCAACCAGGGAGCAGCCGGCGAAGCCCGACCGACCGAGCCGGAGCACGCGATCCCCTGCTGCCGCAACTCACAGCTCGTGCAGGACGACGACCGCAACGCTGGCCGGACCGTTGGCGACGAGCTCGACGGGACGCCTGCCGGCGAGCACCCCGTCCAGAGCCAGTAGCTCGAACCGGCCGCTGCCGGTGGTGCCGCGCACCTGACCGGCCAGGACCAGGAGGACCGACGTACCAACGGGTTCCCGATGGTCGAGCGCCTCTCCGGCTCCCAGGTCGATCATCTCCAGCTCGGCAGTGAGCCGACCGCGCCGGACCATCACGTTGAGGTCCTTCGTGGTTCCTCCCATCGGACTGCCGTACGTCGAGGCCTCCCCCCGGAACCGGAACGGTTGTCGCGGTCCGAGCTCCTGCCGGTTCCCGTCGACGGTGAGGTCCAGCCCGGCGCCCTCGATCACCGTGATGATGCGGTCGACGCCGGGATAGTCCGAGAATGGGCCGGCCTGCGACACCTCCGCGATGCTGATACGCCAGTCGAAGTCGGTGTCGTCGGGCCGGGAGCCGGCCGCCACCTCCCAGGTGGCGCCACCACCGTTGCGCCAGAGGGTCCGATGCCGGTCGCGCGCAGGCAGCATCCGGAACCGGCCGTCGTCGGACATGTCACCTTCAAGAGCTGCTCGTGGGCACGCACGACTCGGCTGCCGGGTCCGCCATCGTCGCAGAGTCCCTCGGGCGTTGCGCCGGGCCGGGGACCCGGGTCGCGACACTAGGGTTGCCGCTCATGGGTCAGGGCAGCGCGTCTGCGGGACCGCACCTGGACCCGGTCACCGGCGCACTCACCTTCGTCGTCGCGGACGAGCCGGGGGTACGCCCGCTGCGGGTGTGGTACCACCTGCGGGACTTCGGCGACGACCCCAAGTTCTGGCCCTGCCCGGGTGGTTGGTCGGCCACGGTCCCGGCTCCTCCGGTGGACCGCCTTGAGTACCTGCTGGTGCTCGCGAACCCGGACGGGTCCGAGCAGATGGTCCTGGACCCGGCCAACCCCAACCGCGTCGCCGGGGTGTTCGGCGACCACTCGGTCGTCGAGCTCCCGTCGTACCGGGCGCCGCATTGGCTCGAGGCCGACTCCGCCGGATGGGACACCAGACCGTTCCGCACCCGGACGCGGCCGGAGCTGATAGGGCAGCTGTGCTCCCCGGCGGGTACGCCCGACGAGGACGAGCTGTCGCTGCTCGTGGTCCACGACGGCCCGGAGTACGCGAACTACGCCCGGCTGCTGGACTACCTCGGCTGGGCCCGCGCACGCGAACCTGCGTTGCGCTGCCGTGTCCTGCTGCTGGGGCCAGGGGATCGCAACCGGGAGTACGCCGCCAACACCGACTACGCGCACATGTTGGTGACGGTAGCGATCCCGCAGGCTCGCGAGCTCGCTGCGACCGCAGCTCCCGTCCTGGGCGTCGGCGCGAGCCTCGGCGCACTGTCCCTGCTGCACGCGGCTGTCACGTATCCCGGCACGTTCGCCGGGCTCTTCTGCCAGTCCGGCTCGTTCTTCCTGCCCGCCTTCGACTCCCACGAGCGACGGTTCGAGTTCTACGACCGGGTCACCGAGCTCGTGGCCCGGTTCGATGCCGAGCCGGGCCGGCTGGCGGGCCTGCAGGTGGCACTGACCTGTGGTCTGGGCGAGGAGAACCTCGACAACAACCGAGCGATGGCGGACCGGCTGCACGCCCTGGGCGTGCCCGTCACCATCACCGAGGGACGTGACGGTCACAGCTACACCGCCTGGCGCGACCTGCTGCACCCCGCGCTCGCCGACCTGATGCGACGGATCTGGCGCCTTCCGGCTGCCGGCTGAGCAGACGTCGGGCAGACTCCCGACATGCGACGGGACATCTGGACCGTACCTGCGCCGAGCGTCCAGGGCGAAGGCCACGTCGTCGCGTACGGGCACTGGGGTCGCCCCGTGCTGTTCTTCCCCGCCGAGGGCGGCAGCGCTTTCGACATCGAGAGCAACGGCATCATCCACGCCTTGTCCGAACCGATCGAGGCGGGACGCCTCAAGGTGTACGCGGTCGACTCCCACGACGCCAGCACCTGGTCCGACCCGACGATCTCCCTGGAGGAGCGGGCCCGCCGGCACGAGGGCTATCACGCGTGGATCACCGACGAGGTGGCGCCCAGCA
>JANWJC010000113.1 GCA_025449595.1 Acidobacteriota bacterium
CTCCCGCGTGACCCGCTGCCCGGCGGGGACGGTGTCGGGGTCATCGACCACGGTGTTGGTCGCGAACACCAGCACCCGCACATGAGCCTCGGAGATCAGGCCCAGGGCCAGGTCCGCCCGCGACCGGGCGAACGGCCCGGCTAGCAATCGCGCGGTCTCATGTCCCGGCGCGCGATCCCGGGGCCGACCCGGGTCGCGACCTGGATCTCCTCCACCAGGTGCTGCTCGGCACGGTAGGCCGCCACCTCATCGGGTGGGCACAGCCCCGCGATCACCGCGTGCCGCTGTGACGCGAGCCGCGTCCGCCCGCACCGGTGCTGCCCTGGTACCACGCGCCACGATTTCACCGCGACTGCAGACTTCCGCAGGCCTGGCCTCGCAAGCATCCACAGGGGCTAGGTGCCGCGCGACAAGCTTTGGGGTCGAGTTGAACCGTCCTGGGACCCGGACCGGACCGGACGAGCAGGGTTCAAGACCGCGCTGAGCGCGCCCAATGAGGCAGACACCCGGACGTCAGAGTCGGTTCCGCAGCTGCCAAAAGCGATGCAGCGCAATGGGTTCGTGTTACCGCGGCGCATCATCGGAAGCAGGTGGTGACGCGGCTTCGGGGTGGATCGTGGCTTCGGTGACCGGGCCCAGGTCCTGCCAGCCCAACCGGGCGTACCAGTGCCGCGGCCAGTCGTCGGCCAGCGCGGTCAGCAGAACCAGCTCCGCGCCGGCCTGCTCGGCGAGATCGATGCCGGCGGCGAACAGCGCCGTTGCGTAGCCACGGCCGCGGTGGCTCGCAAGCGTGGCGAGCGCGTCCAGCTCGGCGATGTCGCCGCGTACGCACACGTCCAGGCTGGCCACAGCCTCGCCACCGTCGAGGACGATAACCGAGGTCACGGTCCCCGCTCGTCCCATCTCCGAACGACGTCCGACCAGCTCCCCGACTGTTGCCTCGTCGGCTTCGGGCAACCAGTCCTCGTGCCAGAACCGGGCCTGCAGCAGGTCAAGTCGGGGATCGTCCGCAGGCACCGCAAGCACCTGCACCTCGTGCGGTGCCCTGATCGGCCCTGCGGCCACCGTTCGACCCATCACGATCTCTGGCTGCACCTGATAGCAGTTGGCGGCCAACGATTCCAGAGTGGCCATCGACAGCTGGCAGTACGCCGACACGTGGCGGTGGCTCAGCCCGGCGCAGGCCTGCTCGGACCACGCCAGCACCACCTCAGGTCCTGGGTCACCGGTGAGCAGCAGGGCGTTGTGCACGAACGACCTCGACCAGGCAGGTGTCCGCAACGCCCAGGCACCGGGGCCGAGCCGGCGCGCCTCGTCGACGCGCAGCGCCGAGGTGGTGGCGTACCAGCTGCAGGACCGGGCGTACGGATCAGGCACCGATCGGGTGCCAGACGGTCTTGGTCTCGACAAAGGCACGGACCCGTGAGAGCCCAGGGTCTGCGGACCAGTCCGACGTGTCCGCGCGACGCACCCGCTTCACGTTGTCGGCGGCGGCCACCTCCAGGGACGTTCGCAGCGCGTCGTCGTCGACGCCGGCGAGATCGAGGGCGTTGACGTCCATGTGCGAGGCCAGCCACGGCGCCACCTCGGACGTCGACCCTGTCAGGACGTTGACCACCCCGCCGGGGACGTCGGAGGTGGCAAGGACCTCCGACAACGAGATCGCAGGGACCGGGCGCTCGAAGGAGGTCAGGACGACAACGGTGTTGCCGCTCACGATGATCGCCGCCACCACGGACACCAGGCCCAGCAACGAGGAATCCTGCGGGGCGACAGCGGCGACGACGCCGGTCGGTTCCGGCGTGGAGAAGTTGAAGAACGGGCCCGCCACGGGGTTGGACGAACCGAGCACCTGTGCCAGCTTGTCGGCCCAGCCGGCGTACCAGACCCAACGGTCGATCGCGGCGCTCACGACGTCGTCGGCCCGGCGAGCGGTCAGCCCTTCGACGGCCGCGACGTCGGCGGTGAACTGCGCCCGGCGCCCCTCCATCACCTCGGCGACCCGATACAGCACCTGGCCCCGGTTGTAGGCGGTCGCTCCCGACCAGCCTGCGAACGCGGCACGGGCCGCGACGACGGCGTCCCGGGCGTCCTTGCGCGAGGCCTGCGCGGCGTTCGCGAGGAACCCGCCCTTGTGATCGGTCACCTCGTAGGACCGACCGCTCTCGGAACGCGGAAACTTCCCGCCGACATAGAGCTTGTACGTCTTGCGCACGTCGAGCCGGTCGCTCATGTCCGCCTCCTGCTCAGGCCACATCGAGGTACGCCGCGAGCCCGTGCCGGCCGCCCTCGCGACCGAACCCGGATTCTTTGTAACCGCCGAACGGGCTGGTCGGGTCGAACTGGTTGAACGTGTTGGCCCACACCACGCCGGCCCGGAGCTCGCTGGCCATCCGAAGGATCAACGAGCCCTTCTCGGTCCACACGCCGGCGGACAGCCCGTACGGGGTGTTGTTCGCCTTCGCCACCGCCTCGTCGGGGGTACGGAACGTCAGGACGGACAGCACCGGACCGAAGATCTCCTCGCGGGCGATCCGGTGCGACTGCGTGACGTTCGTGAACACGGTGGGCGCGAACCAGAATCCGTGGGCGGGCAGGTCGCAGGGCGCGGTCCAGCGCTGCGCCCCCTCGGTGTCGCCGACGTCGGTGAGCGCACGGATGCGGGCGAGCTGCTCGGCGGAGTTGATCGCACCGATGTCGGTGTTCTTGTCCATGGGGTCGCCGAGCCGCAGCGTCGTGAGTCGGCGCTTGAGCCGCTCGACGACCTCATCGGCGACCGACTCCTGCACCAGCAGCCGGGAGCCCGCGCAGCACACGTGCCCCTGGTTGAAGAAGATGCCGGACACGATGCCTTCGACGGTCTGGTCGATCGGGGCGTCGTCGAAGACGATGTTGGCCGCCTTCCCGCCCAGCTCGAGGGTGAGGCGTTTGCGAGTGCCGGCGGCCGACCGCGCGATCGCCTTGCCGACAGCGGTCGACCCCGTGAACGCGATCTTGTCCACGTCTGGGTGCTCCACGAGCGCCCGGCCGGCCTCGCCGGCGCCGGTCACGATATTGACCACTCCCGGGGGCAGGTCCGCCTGCCGGCAGATGTCGGCGAACAGCAGCGCCGTCAACGGCGTGGTCTCCGCGGGCTTGAGCACCACCGTGTTGCCGGCCGCCAGCGCCGGCGCGATCTTCCAGGCCAGCATCAGCAGGGGGAAGTTCCACGGGATGACCTGTGCCGCAACGCCGAGCGGCTTGGGGTCGGGGCCGAACCCGGCATGGCTGAGCTTGTCCGCCCAACCGGCGTAGTAGAAGAAGTACGCGGCCACCAACGGGATATCGACGTCGCGGGACTCCTTGATGGGCTTGCCGTTGTCGAGCGTCTCCAGCACCGCGAGCTCGCGCGAGCGTTCCTGCACCAGCCGCGCGATCCGGAACAGGTACTTGGCCCGGTCCTTCCCGGAGGTCTTCGACCAGACCTTCGTGTACGCCCGACGGGCCGCCGCGACCGCACGGTCGACGTCCTCCGCGCTGGCCTCGCTGATGTCGGCCAGCACCTCCTCGGTCGCCGGGTTGACGGTCTTGAACGCCGGCCCGTTGCCGTCGACGAACTCGCCGTCGATGAAGAGACCGTACGACGACGCGATGTCCACTACCGCGCGTGACTCCGGCGCGGGCGCGTACTCGAAGGGGGCAGGTGACATGACGGGCCTCCGGTCAGTCGACGGTGACGTAGTCGGGGCCCGAGTAGCGCCCGGTCGCGAGCTTGTGCCGCTGCAGCAGCAGGTCGTTGAGAAGGCTCGATGCGCCAAGGCGGAACAGGTCCGGTGTCAGCCAGTCCGTGCCCACGGTCTCGTTGACCAGCACCAGGTATCTCATGGCGTCCTTGGTCGTACGGATGCCACCGGCCGGCTTCATCCCGACCGTGGCGCCGGTGCTGTCCCGCCAGTCGCGGCAGGCCTCGAGCATCACCAGGGTCACCGGCAGGGTGGCGGCGGGGGACACCTTGCCCGTGGAGGTCTTGATGAAGTCGGCGCCGGCCAGCATCGCGAGCCACGAGGCGCGCCGGACGTTGTCGTACGTCGCGAGCTCCCCGGTCTCCAGGATCACCTTCAGGTGGGCGACGCCGCAGGCAGCCTTGATCGCCGCGATCTCGTCGAGCACCTGCAGGTACCGCCCGGACAGGAACGCCCCCCGGTCGATCACCATGTCGATCTCGTCCGCGCCCGCCGCGACGGCGTCCCGGGTGTCGGTGAGCTTCACGGCCAGCGATGCGCGCCCGGATGGGAACGCCGTCGCGACCGCTGCGACCTTGACACCGGACGAGCCGAGGTCAGCCTTCGCCAGGCCGACCAGATCGTTGTAGACGCACACCGCCGCGGTCGCGGGGACGCCAGGGTCGGTGGGGTCGGGGTGGACCGCCTTCGCGCACAGCGTGCGCACCTTTCCGGGGGTGTCCGCGCCCTCGAGCGTGGTGAGGTCGATCATGGAGATGGCGAGGTCGATCGCGTACGCCTTCGCCGTGGTCTTGATCGAGCGGGTCGACAGCGCCGCCGCCCGCGCGTCGGCACCCACCTTGTCCACCCCGGGCAGGCCGTGCAGGAACCTGCGCAGCGAAGCGTCGGACTCCGTCACGTCACCGCGCCCGCCGGCGTCGGCCAGCACAGCGGTCGAGGTCCGGTTCATCGGCCGAGTCTATTGCCGCCGTCGGCGCGGGCCGGACGGCTGTCACGCGCGATGGTGACACTCGGCCGGGTGCGCGGCTAGGGTCCGACTGCGCCGCGCCTGCTGCGTGGACCACCACCGGCGCGCTGCGACCGTCCTGAGAGGCTCGCCGTGGTCCCGACACCTGCGAACAGCACCGAACCGGCCGCCGACCGCATGCACACCCCTGACGAGGAGCTCAGCTCCGTCGTCCTGGACTTCGTCCGGGAGCGGGTGGCACTGGCCGAGGCACCGCTGGACTTCCCTGGGGACACCGCCGAGATCGTGGCACTTCTGGACGGTCTGGTGACCGCGACCGGCACCGACCCCGCCACGATCATGAGGTTGTACGACGACCACCTGTCGCGGACCGTGCTGTCGGCGGACAGCCCGCGCTTCTTCGCCTTCATCCCGGCGGCTCCCACCAAGGCTGCGCTGTTGTTCGACATGGTCGTGTCGGCCTCGTCGCTGCAAGGGATCTCGTGGCTGGAGGCGGCCGGTGCGGTGGCGGCCGAGAACCAGGTGCTGCGCTGGATCGCCGACGCCGCCGGCCTTCCGGAGGGTGCGGGCGGCACGTTCGTGTCCGGCGGGTCCGCAGGCAACCTGTCCGCCCTCGTCGTCGCGCGTGACGAGGGCCGCAACCGGCTCGTACGCAACCACGGTCAGGTCGCGAGATCGAAGCGGCTGCGCATCGCGGTCAGCGACCAGGTGCACTCGTCGGTGAAGAACACGTTCCACATGCTCGACGTCGACCCGTTCGTGATCGACATGCCCGACCACCGGCTCACCGGGCAGGCCCTTCGGGCGGCACTGGCCGCCGACCCGGAGCCGGAGACGATCGTCGCGGTCGTGGCAACCAGCGGCACGACCAACGCCGGCATCGTCGACGACCTGCGCGGCGTGGGGGAGGCCGCCCGCGATCTGGGCCTGTGGTTCCACGTCGACGGCGCGTACGGAGGAGCCGGGATCCTCGCGCCGTCCGTGCGTGCGATGTACGACGGGATCGAGCTGGCCGACTCCTTCGTCGTCGACCCGCACAAGTGGCTGTTCGCCCCGTTCGACTGTGCTGCCCTGCTGTACCGCGACCCGCAGCTGGCGCGAGCGGTCCACACGCAGGACGCTTCGTACCTCGATGCGATCCACGACCGACCCGGCGAGTGGAACCCGACTGACTACGCCTACCACCTGACCCGGCGAGCCAGGGGGCTGCCGCTGTGGTTCAGCCTGGTGGTCAACGGCACCGACGCCTACCGCGACGCCATCGAGTCGTCGCTGTCGCTGGCACGGGCGGTGGCACGTGACATCGACGCGGCCGACCACCTCGACCTGCTGCGCGAGCCCACGTTGGGCGTCGTGCTGTTCCGGCGGCACGGCTGGGGTCCGGCCGAGTACGACGCATGGGCGGCTCGGCTGCTGGCCGCGCAGGTCGCGTTCATCACCTCCACGACGTGGGAGGACGAGACGGTCGGGCGGCTGGTGTTCCTGCACCCGGGAACGACGCTCGAAATGGTCCGCGAGGTCATGGCCACCACAAGGGACTAGCCGGGGGAGCGGCGCTGCGAAGCTGGCGCCGCCCGGCAGGGATGATGGGGGGCATGGCGACGGTCGACCTGCGGATGCACCGCTTGGGCGGGGGCCGGGGGGTGGCCTGGGTGCTCACCGTGATGGCCGTCGCCGCGATCCTGGACATTGTGATCCAGCGTCCGGTGGAGCGTTCGGGTGTCGCCATCGCCACCGCCGGCATCGTCGTCATCGCGCTGTCTGCGCTGCTGGGAATCCGCCCCGTCGTCCAAGAGCTGCCGAACTCGCTGGTGGTCCGAAACCCATGGCGTACCACGGTGATTCCGTGGACCGAGCTGGTCGACGTACGCAGCTCGGACGTGCTCGTCGTGGACACCTCGGACGGACCGGTGCGCTGCTTCGCGCTGCCGCGACGAGTCCGCCGTGGGGTTGGCGGTTCCGCGATGAGCCAGTTCGGCCGGATGATGCCGGGACCGAACGCTCCGAGCAACCCTCGAGAGGTTCCCTCCGCGGTGGTGCAGGAACGTCTTCTCACGCAGGCGAAGGCGCTGAGCGTCGGGCAGCGCTCCACCGAGACGATCGTCGTGAGTGTGGACCAGTCCGCGGTGGCGCTCACAGCTGTCGTCGTGGTGTGCCTAGTCGCGCTGGTGCTACTGCTGTTCGGCTGACAGCCCCGCGGCGGCCGCGACGTCGTCCTTGAGCGCTGCCAGGCGGGCGGCAGCGATCTCCCGCGCCGCACCGACGTCGTCACCTGCCACCGGGACGACGACCTCGAGGTAGCACTTGATCTTCGGCTCGGTGCCGGAGGGCCGCACGATCACCCGGGTGTCCTTCTCGAGCCGCAGCCGCAGTCCGTCGGTCGGTGGCAGCTGTGCCGAGCCCTGCTCGAGGTCCTCGAACTGACGTACCGCCAGGCCGGCCAGGGCTGTGGGTGGCGTGCTGCGCAGCCGGTCCATCGCAGCGGTGATGATCGAGAGGTCGGTGACCCGGACCGAGAGCTGGTCGGTCGCGTGCAGCCCGTGCACCCGTGCCAGGTCGTCCAGGACGTCGTGGACCGTACGCCCCTCGGCCGCCAGCGCCGCCACCAGCTCGACGACCAGCAGCGAGGCGCTGACGCCGTCCTTGTCGCCGACGTGGCCGGGGTCCACGCAGTACCCGAGCGCCTCCTCGTAGCCGAAGATCAGGCCGGGGATGCGGGCGATCCACTTGAAGCCGGTCAGCGTCTCCTCGTGCTCGATCCCAAGTGCAGCAGCCATCTTCGCGAGCAGGGACGATGACACGATGGAGTTCGCGTAGACACCGCGCAGCGTCGTACCGGAGCGCCGAGCCCGTTCTGCGACCCACCAGCCGAGCAGAGCGCCGAGCTCGTCGCCGCGCAGCATGCGGTACGCCGGGCCGCCGTCGGCGCCGCGGGAAGGGGTCGGCACCGCGGCGGCGCAGCGGTCGGCGTCCGGGTCGTTGGCCACGACGACGTCCGCGTCGACATCGAGCCCTTCGGCGATGGCAAGGTCCATCGCGCCCGGCTCCTCCGGGTTGGGGAACGACACGGTCGGGAACGCCGGGTCGGGGGCGAACTGCGCCTGGACCACCCGGGGCTCGTCGAACCCGGCCCGGGCGAGCACATCCAGGACCGTACGCCCACCCACGCCGTGCATCGGGGTGTACGCGATCCGGACCGCGCGGGCACCGCCCGGCAGCGCAAGAGCGGCGCAGGTGCCGACGTACGAGTCGAGCACGTCAGGTCCCAGCGTCTCCCAGCCGGAGCCGCGGGGGATGTCGGCAACGCTGCCGACCGCGTCGATATGGGCGCTGATCTGTGCGTCCGCCGGCGGCACGATCTGGGTACCGTCACCGAGATAGACCTTGTATCCGTTGTCCTGCGGCGGGTTGTGGCTGGCCGTGACCATGACGCCGGCGATGCACCCCAGGGCCCGGATCGCGTACGCCAGCACCGGAGTGGGCAGCGCACTCGGCAGCACCAGCGCGTGCAGTCCGGCACCCTCCATCACCTCCGCGGTGTCGCGCGCGAAGTCCTGCGACCTGTGGCGGGCGTCGTACCCGACAACGACGGTGCCGGGGCCGTTCGCCTGCAGGTACGCGGCCAGCCCGGCAGCGGCCCGGGACACGACGGCACGGTTCATGCGGTTGGAACCGGGGCCCAGCCGCCCTCGCAGCCCTGCAGTGCCGAACTCCAGCCGCCCGGCGAACGCGTCCCCCAGCTCTGCCTGCGCCGCCTGGTCCCCGGCATCGGCGGCCGCGAGCAGCGCGTCCAGCTCGGATCGGGTCTGCGGGTCGGGGTCGTCCGCGCGCCAGGACCGAGCCAGGTCGAGCAGGTCGGTGACCGTCACATCCGCTCCAGCACCCGGGCCAGCAGCGTCCCCATGCGTTCGGCCGCCGCGTTTCCCGCCGCCAGGACCTCGAGGTGGTTGAGGGGTTCCCCGCTCAGACCCGCGGCCAGGTTCGTGACCAGCGAGAGCCCGAGGACCTCCAGCCCGGCCTCGCGCGCGGCGATGGCCTCCAGCGCCGTGGACATGCCGACCAGCTGTGCCCCCAGCGTCCCAGCCATGCGCACCTCCGCCGGCGTCTCGTACTGCGGGCCGTGGAACTGGGCATAGACGCCTTCGGGCAGGCCCGGCTCGATCTCGCGGCACAGCTGACGCAGCCGCGAGGAGTACAGGTCGGTGAGGTCGACGAACGTCGCGCCCCGCAGCGGGGTGGCACCGGTGAGGTTGAGATGGTCGCTGATGAGTACCGGTGTTCCGGGTGTCCACGACGGGTCCAGGCCCCCGCAGCCGTTCGTCAGGACCATCGTGCGGCACCCGGCTGCGGCTGCGGTGCGGACAGCGTGGACCACGGGCTCGACACCGCGACCTTCGTAGAAGTGGCTGCGGCCCAAGAAGACCAGGGCTCGTACGTCGCCGGCGAGCACGGAGCGGACGCGACCGGCGTGACCCTGGACCGCCGGTGGCAGGAAGCCGGGGAGATCGCTGACGGACAGCTCGGCCACCGTCTGTCCTAGCCGGTCGGCGGCCGGCACCCAGCCCGACCCGAGCACGAGCCCGACGTCGTGACGGGCCACGCCGGTCAGGTCCGACAGGACCCGGGCCGCCTCGGTCGCGGCAGCCTTGGGGTCCTCGTACAACAGGTCTGAGGTCACGGGCCAGAGGCTAGCCGCAGGACCGGCCGCGGTGGCCGAGTCGTAGCTACTGCGGCGCCAGGTCCTCAGCGCCCGAGCGAACGGCACGGCCGGTCGCGCAGCTCGGACACATAGTCCGCCGGCGCGCCGGCCGCGTCGGCGGCCTCGGCGATGATGCCGAGGTAGCGCGCGCTGGGCAGGCCGCCCTCGTAGTCGTCGAGGACGTACAACCACGCGGGCACGACGCCTTCCAGCGTCTGCACGAGGAGCCGGACCTTGCGGTAGAGGTCCAGCTCGGCGCCCTCCCAGCGATCGAGTCGCAGCTCGTCGGCGTGGGTCAGGTCGTACAGCATGACGAAGACCTGCCCGGCCGGGTCCTCCGCCACCGTCGCGAGCGCGCCCTCCCACCCGAGGTCCTCGCCACCGAACGTGAGACGCCAGCCGTTGAGCCAACCGGTGCCGGCGGTGGGGGAGTTCGGGGCGCGACGCAACATCTGGTGCGGGTCGAGGTTGCTGCCGTAGGCCGCGTACAACGTCACGAGGGGTCAGGTTACCGGCGACCGTGCGCGACAATGACGCCATGACTCGCGTGGTGATCATCGGCGGCGGTCCGGGCGGATACGAGTCGGCACTGGTCGCCGCGCAGCTCGGGGCCGAGGTGACCGTCGTCGACCGCGACGGCCTCGGCGGCTCCGCGGTGCTGACCGACTGCGTTCCGAGCAAGACGCTCGTCGCGACGGCGGATCTCATGACGATGACCGCGGACAGCGGCGAGCTCGGCGTACGCATCGCCGGGCAGTGCCCCGGCCCGTCGCTGGTCTCCGTCGACCTGCCGACCGTCAACGAACGCGTGAAGCGACTCGCGCACGCGCAGTCCACGGACATCGAGGCGCGCCTGGAGAAGGAAGGCGTACGGGTGCTGCGCGCGCGCGGACGGCTGGAGGGACCGGCCGTCGTCGTGGCGGAGTCCGCGGACGGCGAGGTCGAGCGGCTCGATGCCGACGCGGTGCTCGTGGCGACCGGTGCCCGCCCACGGATCGTCGAGGGCGCCGAGCCCGACGGCGAGCGGATCCTGTCATGGGACCAGGTCTACGACCTGACCGAGCTGCCGCAGCGACTGATCGTCGTCGGATCCGGGGTGACAGGTGCCGAGTTCGCGTCGGCGTACAACGCACTGGGTTCGGAGGTGGTGCTGGTGTCGTCCCGCGACCGGGTCCTGCCCGGCGAGGACGCCGACGCGGCCCGGGTGCTCGAGGATGTCTTCCAGCGCCGCGGTATGACTGTCCTCAACCGGTCGCGCGGCGCCGGGGTGCGTCGTACCCCGGGCGGTGTCGTCGTCGAGCTCACCGACGGCAGCAGCGTGGAGGGCTCGCACTGCCTCATGGCGGTCGGTTCGATCCCGAACACGGAGTCGATGGGGCTGGCCGAGGCAGGCGTACGCCTCAGCGACGCCGGCTACATCGAGGTCGACCGGGTCTCGCGTACCGGGGCACGCGGTGTCTATGCCGCCGGCGACGTGACGGGTGTCCTCATGCTGGCGTCGGTCGCCGCCATGCAGGGCAGGATCGCGATGTGGCACTTCCTCGGTGATGCGGTGACACCGCTGGACCTGAAGACCGTGTCCAGCAACGTCTTCACGGACCCGGAGATCGCCACGGTCGGGTGGACCGAGAGCGACGTCGCGGCGGGAAGGATCGCGGCGAGCGTGGTCAAGCTCCCGCTGGCAACCAACGCCAGGGCGAAGATGCAGGGGCTGCACGACGGTTTCGTGAAGCTGCTGTGCCGCCCCGGGACCGGCATCGTGGTCGGCGGTGTGGTGGTGGCGCCCAAGGCCTCCGAGCTGATCTTCCCGATCGCGATAGCCGTGGACCAGCGGCTCACGGTGGACCAGGTCGCGCACACGTTCACGGTGTACCCGTCGCTGACCGGCTCCATCGCCGAGGCCGCCCGTAAGCTGCACCTCCGCTCCTGATCGGTTCCATGATCGGCAGGCATTTCGTGAGGTGGATGGCCCACCAGCCGTGCGGGGACCACCACCGAAGGTGCCTGCCGACCTCACAAGACGCCTACTGATCAAGGTTCATGGGGTTCAACTGGTTGATGTGGTGCCAGGCCTCGGGGCAGGGCACCGACGACTGCCCGGCCGATGAGCACGCCGAACGAGATCGCGATCATCGTCGTCGCGGTGGTAGCCAGGGCAGACAGGGCGTTGGCCCGGTCGTCCCCGAGGAGCTTGGTCACCCCGACCAGCCCCAGCGCGCCGGGCACCAGCAACCAGAAGGCAGGCAGGAAGCTCACCTGGGTCGCCGGTCCGGTGTCGCGCCGGGCGACGTACGCGGCAACCGGGGTCATCACCAGGGCGCCGACGAACGCGGACATCACTGCGCCGAGGAACACCCCGCCGATGACCTGCGCGCCGTACGCGACATACAGCACCAACAGGATCCATCCGATGCTCGACCGCGTCGCGCACTGGAACACCGCGACGCCGATGCCGAACACCGCGACTCCCAGCCAGGGGGCGAGGTCGCCGAGGGGATGCGCCGCGATCGTGCTCACGCTGGCGGCGGGCACTCCGACGAGCTCGGCACCGGCCACGATTCCCAGTGACAGCAGCACCAGTTGCATCAGGCCGCCCGCGAGGCGACCGCCGCCCGAGATCAGCTGCCCGGTCGCCAGCTCGATCCCCGCGGTGGTCAACAGCGCCCCGGGGAGAAACATGACAAGTGGCGCGACGACGGGCGCGAGCACGCCGATGTCGACGTCCGTACGGCCCAGCGCCAGCACGACGGTCGCGACGAAGAAGGCGCTGGCCAACGGCAGGACGGCGCGCATCGTCGCGGACGCGGTGCGGGCCCGCATCAGCAGCCCACCCACGAGCAGGCCGAGAACTGCTGCAACAACAAGGTCTGCCGCGCTGCCGCGCAGGATCAGGGCCAGTCCCGTGCTCAGCGCGCCATAGCCGAGGAACCGTGCCGTCGGACCGAAGGGCGGTGTCATGTCCATGAGCTCGCCCAGGGCGAACAGGCCCTGCGACGGGGTGAGCTGCCCGCCTTCGGCCGCCGTGGCGAGCCGCGACACGGCATCGACCTGGTCCAGTCGTAGCGCGGTCAGCCCAGCTGCTGCGACGGCGGTCTCCACCGTCACCTGCCCAGGTACCGAGACGAAGATCGCGGTCGGGAACACGATGACCTCGCCGTCCGGTGCCCCGTTCGCGTGCAGGACCCGCAGCATCGTGTCCTGCACCTCGGTCACTGCGTACCCCGCATCGATCATCGCCTCGCCGAGCTCCACGACCAGCGCCGTCGTGCCCGGCGGGATGTCCTCGACCGGTGGCGGGCTCGGCCTGGGAGTGGGCTCGTCAGAGGACCGTCGAAGCAGCAGGAGCACCAGTCCGGCCGCAACGAGGGCGGCTGCTGCCAGCGCGCCGGTGGCGACGGAGACCCCGGACTGCTGCGCCGCGGGGACGGTGCCCGGCCGCGAGGTCGGCGGCACCGTGTGCGGCTCCTCGGTCGGTGGCACCGACGGGCTCGGTGGCACCGCCGACGGCGAGTTGCCGGAGGACGCCGTGGACGTGGGGGTGGCTGTCCCAGGACCGGAGGTCGTCGTCGGCTCGGTGGACGGCGCGGAGGCGGTCGGCGTGGGGGAGGGCTGCGTCGAGTCGCTGACACTTGGAGTCGGGACCGGGGCCGGTGTCTGGCCGGGGTCAGCGACCGGAATTGCTGCGGCAGTGGGGCCATCGGCCAGTGGTACGGCTGCGGTCAGCGTCCGCTGCGTCGCCGTGGCCGTGGTCGCCCCCAGCGTCACGGTCCCCACGAGCGCGACCCCGATCAGGGCGCCGGCGACCCATCGGGCGCCGGTCGTACGCTCGCCGAGGTCAGCCCCGGCGGATCGCAACGCTGGACTCGGCCGTGACCGCCAGGAACGTCATGGACTCCTGCAGGTACAGGTGTATGTGCTCGGTGTCGTGGGACAGGTAGCCGATCGACAGGTCCTGGCCCAGGTGCAGCTCGTGGTCGCCGCCTCGTGTCGAGACCAGCAGGGCCCCGTCGATGGCGGGTGCCCAGATCACCTCTCCGTCGGGCAGCATGCGTGTCAGGTGGTCCCGGATCGGGTAGCCGTGGTCGGTCGTCTCGGCGACTGCGGTGTAGAGGTCGGCAGAGAGCAGCAGGCTGTACGGCCCACCGACGCCGGCGAGGCGCAGCGTGCTCAGCGCCTGGGCGACGGTGTCGGGGATCTGAGCGACGTCCGTCGGAAGTGACAACGGCGGGTTCGAGCTGCCGGGATCGATACCCACGATCCCGGCAGCGCCCAAGCCGTGCACGATCGTACGGTCCTCGACGAACGCGATCTGCTTGGTGGCATCCTTGACGGGCTGCCAGTCGGAGTCCTTGGATCCACGCTCGACGTCGTCCACGGACCGTCGGGTGACGGTGAACGGGACCCGTACCTCGACAACGGCGTGAACCTCACGCTGGCTGACGAGGACACCGTCGGCAGGCGGGTCGAGTGCACGGACATGACCGGTGCCGACGGCGGACAGCTCCGGGCCGAGCGGGCCGACCAGGTCCACGACGCGGCGACCCGCGACGTGCCGGGTGAAGGTGCGGCGTGCCTCAGCCTCGATCTCCTGCCAGGCGGCATCGGTGATCGGGGCGAGCGAGCGGTGCAGGTTGTTCATGAGGTGCTGGTTCCCTTCAGACTGCCGATCGCGAGCGAACCGTCTGCCTGCGCCTTCCCGGTCGTGGTGGGAGGCGCGTCGGTCGATGATCCGGGCGGAGCTTCGAGAAAGTCCACAGTTGGTACGAAGAACAACCCGCCGGTGAGCGCCGTGGAGAAGTCCAGGACCCGGTCGTGGTTCCCGGGTGGGTTGCCGATGAACATGTTCTCCAGCATCGTCTCGATCACGTCGGGACGGGCTGCGTACCCGATGAAGTAGGTGCCGAACTCCCCTGCCCCGACGGTCCCGAACGCCATGTTGGCGCGCACGATCTGGCGCTGCGTACCGTCGGCGTCGACGATGGTGTTGACCGCGACGTGGGAGTTCGCGGGCTTCTCCGCGTCGGGCAGCTCGATGTCGCTGAGCTTGTGGCGGCCGATCACCCGCTCCTGCTCCTCGACCGGCAGTGCGTCCCACGTCCCAAGGTCGTGTACGTACTTCTGCACGATCACGTAGCTGCCACCGGTGAAGGCCGCGTCCTGGATGCGTACCGCGGCCACCGCGGCGGCACCGACGGGGTTCTCGGTGCCGTCGACGAAGCCGAGCAGGTCTCGTTGCTCGAAGTACCGGAACCCGTGAACCTCGTCGACGACGTCGACGCTGCCGGCGAGGCGGATCATGAGCTGACGGGCCAGCTCGAAGCACAGGTCGAGGCGGCCTGCCCGCAGGTGGAACAACAGGTCGCCGGATGTCGACGGTGCGGTGTGTATGGCGCCCACGAGCTGCCGGAACGGATGCAGGTCGGCCGGCAGCGGTCGGCCGTACGTCCGCTCCCAGAGTCCTGAGCCGATACCGGCCACGCAGCTCAACCGGTCCTGCTGGTAGCCGAACCCGACGGCGCGCGTCATGCCACCGAGGTCGGCGAGCACGTCCTTCACGTCACCCTCGGCATCCGGGCGGACCGTGAGCACCAGGGCGATCCCGGCCTGCGACGGCGCAGCGATGACCTCCTGCGAAAGGCTCGCCGGCTCGGCCGCAGCATCGTGGGGCTCCACCCGTGCTCCCTCCCTGTCGGACCGGTGAGCAGCCTACGGGGGCCGCCGGCGGCGAGAGGCACGAGATCCCGCACCCCACGATCGACGGGGGGAAGCGCACTGGACCCCATGATCGACGGAGTGGGGACTGCGCGTCGGGGGGCGGGCCAGGCGGGCTAGGCGGGGCGGGCGGCGCCGGAGCTGTTGCTGATGATCAGGGGGGCGGTGTCCACGGCCTCGAACGCAGAGGCGGGGACCTTGCCGAGCTGGCTCACGATCGCATCCGTCCACCGGGTGTCGGACGTGCCCTGGAAGTACCAGGGGCTGCCGTTGTCCGCGAGGATCAGGCCGTACTTCTTCATGGCGGTCAGCACGATCTGGGCCTCCCGCGAGTAGCCCGCGATCGAGAAGGACGCCTTGAGCCGGAACCGTGCGCCCATCGGGGGGTAGGCCCGGTTGCTGACCGAACCCGCTGAATGACGGGCCGGCCAGACGAACGTGGTGTCGGTGACGTTGGTCGTGAACCGGATGGCGTGGTTCACGACGCCGCGGGCGACCTCGTCGTACGTCAACAGGCCGGGCAGGATCGCCAGCCCGGCTGCGTCGGCCGATGTCCAGCCATAGGGCCGCAAGGCATCCGAGCGCAGCGACCAGATCGCCCCTGACCCGGCGGTCCACTTGCCGTTCGTCAGTCGCGTGTCGTACGTCTCGAACAGCGTGCATGTCGCGGCGTCGACGACGATCGCGTGCCGGTCCCCGCTCGCGGTGGAGCCACCTTCGATCTTCGTGCTCGTCGAGAGTGGGTACGGGCCGGGGTCGCTCTCGTCCGCGTAATCGAAGGTCACCGGGACCCGAGGTGCGCCGTTCACGATGGTCACCGGGATTCCGTACGGCACCGGCTGCGCGCCGAACGACGGGCCGAAGTCGGCGTGCAGCTTGCGCGTCGTGACGCCCATGTGGGACAGCCACTGAGCGGAGTACGGACTGACCTTGAGCCGGCTCACGTCGGCGTGCCAGACGTTGTCGGCCGGGAACACAGGGCAGCTGGTTCCGGGCACGAATGCCGCGGACTGAGTGAGCCAGGCCTGCGCCGCGACGGCGGCGCTGGACACCGGGGGCCCGCGGCGGGTGGCGGCCGACGCGGTGCCATCCGTCGGGGCGAGCAGCAGGGCGGGGGTCAGGGCCGCGGTCGCGAACAGCAGGCCACGTCTCATCACGGTGGCATCGGCGTGATCAGGCCGGGAGGGCATGGGCCGAACGGGTGAGCCGGCCCGGCGCGACGAACCGCGGGTTCAGTCCTTGAGCTCGCAGAGGACGGTTCCGCTCGGGACGGTCGCCCCGACCTCGGCGGCCAGGTTCGTGACGACCCCGGCCTTGTGGGCGGCCAGCGGCTGCTCCATCTTCATCGCCTCGAGGACGACGATCAGGTCGCCGGCCGCGACGGTCTGGCCCTCGGTGACGGCCACCTTCACGATGGTCCCCTGCATGGGGGAGGTCACGGAATCACCGGACGCCTTCTTGTCGGCCTTGCCGACCCGCCGCTTCGGCACCTGAGCCGCGCTCCCAGGACCCGAGCCGAGCCCGGCAGGCAGCACCACCTCGAGCCGCTTGCCGGCCACCTCGACAGTCACGGCGTTTCGGGCCGCCGGCTCGACAGAGTCGGTATCGGCGCCCGAGTACGGCGGGATCTGATTGTCGAACTCGGTCTCGATCCACCGGGTGTGCGTGGTGAACGGCTGGTCCGGGTCGCTCGGCGCGAACGCGGGGTCGCGTACGACCACGCGGTGGAACGTCAGCGCGGTGGCGATGCCGTCGACCTCGAACTCGTCCAGCGCCCGTCGGGACCGCTCGAGCGCCTCCACCCTTGTTGCCCCGGTGATGATGAGCTTGGCGAGCAGGGAGTCGAAGCTGCCGCCGATGACGTCGCCGGTGCTGAAGCCGGCGTCGAGGCGTACGCCGGGCCCGCTCGGCGGGGACCACACGGTCAGAGTCCCGGGTCCGGGCAGGAACGAGCGGCCCGGGTCCTCCCCGTTGATACGGAACTCGATCGAATGGCCACGCAGTGGCGGGTCGTCGTAGCCCAGCGGCTCCCCGGCGGCGATGCGGAACTGCTCGC
>JANWJC010000114.1 GCA_025449595.1 Acidobacteriota bacterium
ACGGTCGTCGTCACGATCAACTACCGCCTCGGCGCGCTCGGCTTCCTCGCGCACCCGGCGCTCGCCTCCCGGCCTGGCGGCCCAGCCGGCAACTACGGCTTGATGGACCAGCAGGCGGCACTGCGCTGGGTCCAGCGCAACATCGCGCACTTCGGCGGCGACCCGGGCAACGTGACCATCGCGGGCCAGTCGGCCGGAGGCCTGTCGGTGCTCGCCCAGATGGTTTCGCCCGGCGCCCGCGGGCTCTTCCAGCGGGCCATCGTGCAAAGCGGCACGTTCGCGCTGAACCAGCAGCCGCTGGCCACGGCCGAGGCGGCCGGCGTGACGTTCGCCCAGAACGTCGGCTGCGCGGACCAGACCGCGGCGTGCCTGCGCAGCGTGCCGGTCAGCGACCTGGTCAGCAACTTCGGCGTCGAGATCCCGGGCGTCGTCGACGGCTCGGTGCTCACCCAGCCGATCGGAACGGCCCTGGCCCGCGGGCAGTTCGCCCGGGTGCCGGTCATCAACGGCATCACCCACGATGAGGAACTGCTCTTCGTCTACGGGCTCGGCATCACCGTGAGCCAAGGGACGAACATACCGCTGGCCGGTAACCCGTTCGACAGCGCGAACTACCAGGCCAACATCGCCAGGGCCCTGGGCGTGACGGACGCGCGGGCCGCGGCGATCGCGGCCGAGTACCCGCCCGGCGCCGACCCGGCCCTGGCCTTCAGCTTGCTCGTCTCGGACGCGAGCTTCGCGTGCCCGGCCCTGCAAGTCGACCGCTGGACCGCCGCCCGCGTCCCGACGTACGGCTACCAGTTCAACGACGACAACGCGCCGTTGAACATCGTGCCACCGGAGGTGCAGCTGCAGCTGCCGCATCTGTCGACGCACGGGACCGAGCTCCCGTACCTCTTCGACCAGCCGAACGCGCCGTTCCCCGCCATGCTCACCAACGACCAGCAGGCGCTCGCCGCCAGCATGCGAACGGCCTGGGCCAACTTCGCTGCCAGCGGCAACCCGTCGTCGCGCAAACTGCCCTGGCCGTCGATCGGCAACCGGACCAAGGTGCTGTCATTCGTGCCGTCGCAGTCGCAGGTCACGACCGACTTCGCCGCCGCTCACCACTGCTCGTTCTGGGCCGCCGGATGACACCCCGACCGCACGTCGCAGAGATCACCTGAACAGGACAGCCGTCAGACAACTCTGGCTGAGTCAACGTCTCAGGAGAGCGACCGCGCGCTCGCGGTGGACCATGCGCCGTGCAAACGCTGCCCTGCCACCGAGGTCGGCCGCCCACGACGAGCTCCGTCGAGTCGGAGGTTGGAGTACCTGGGTACCGTGCCGGGGAAGGAGGACACATGACTGAGATCGCGCCGATCGCTCAACTCGTCCAGGAGTTCAGTGACCCGGATGCCGCCGCCCTGCCATGGGCCGAGGTTGTCTGGGTGCTGGAGTCATCGGAGATGTTCTGGTTGTCGACGGTGCGAAGCGACGGTCGTCCGCACGTCGTCCCGCTGCCGGCGATCTGGCTGGACGGCAAACTGCACTTCTGCACCGGTGCGCACGAGCAGAAGGCGAAGAACATCGACGCCAACGCCCATTGCATTCTCGTCACTGGAACCAATTCGTATCGCTCTGGCACCGACGTCGTCGTCGAGGGCACTGCCGAGAGGATCACCGACAGCGGCACGCTCGGTCGCCTGGCAACGATGTGGAAGGACAAGATCGACTGGGTATTCGAGGTCGGTGACGGCGTCTTCCTCGACACCGAAGCCGCCGGACATTCAGCGCTGGTCTTCGGGGTCACATCGTCGAAGATCCTGGCATTCAGCAAGGCGCCGTACAGCCAGACGCGCTACGTCATGTGAGACATCCGCGCCTTCGGCGTGACAGCGCGATTCAGATCTGATCAACGGAGTTCCGACCTTGGGCAGCCAGGTTGCGTACGGGACGGCGCGGGCTGGTCGCTGAGGTGGTCAGGACAGTTGCCTGGTGCGGCCGCTAGACACGTCGGCGGGACCTCTCAGGTCGCCAAAATTGCAAAACAAATCTTCACGACCTCCGCTGCGATCGTCCAGACCTACCTTGCGAACCCAGCAAGAACGGGCCGTCTCGGGGCGGGACCTCTCGTTGTTCGCGCGACCACCGCGAGCCACATTGGGGCAGTCGGATGAAGGCTGCGAAGACGGGCTCGATGACGGTGCTCGAGCACGTGCACGCGCTGCAGCGCGTGGGACGACCTCGAAACTTCAGCCTTGATCTGAACAGCACGGCCAGTGTCCGTTCGGATGAACCCTGCGAGCCCAGGAGCGACGGGATGTCGCACGCGACGATCAGCCGAACGGGACAGGCGGGGCAAACTGGCGCGGTCGGTCTGGATACGTCGCAGGAGGTGCGGCGGGTTCGGTACGACGGTGACGGAGGTACCGCGCTGACTGTCGCGCGATCGCTCGGCCGAGGCGACACCACTCGAGCAACTCGCGGTCGATCTGGAACAGCTCGCGGACCTGATCGATGGCGGGCCAGACAGCGCCGGCGGTCGACTGGATCTCACGAACGGTGAGCTGTGGCCGGAATTCGTGTTCGAGGACTCCTTCGACGAGGACGACGGCGAGGACGCTGCGGACAGGTGGCTACACGTATGGCCCACCGGATCGCGGCGGGCGTACGACGACATGGTCGATTTCACCGCGACACGGCCGGACCAGCGCCTACGTGAACGACTGGATCGTGCGCTGGACGGCCGTGGCGCGTTCCGCCGGTTCAAGGACGTCGTGTTCGCCTGGCCAGGTGACCGCGAGGACTGGCTGGTGTTCGCCGAAGACCACCGCCGCGGCCGCGGCGAGTGGACGGGGGCCAGAATGTTGGCTGCGGACTTGACGAGCCCGGGAAATCTTTCATGCCGGCCCATGCGACGAAAGCCTTCGTGGAAAGCGATCGCGATCGCGATCGACCTCGGTCGGTCGAGCGTCGGGCGCGAGGGAGAACTCTCGCATGTATGGGGCGTGGCTTTCACTACCCGCGGTCGACTCAGGCAGTTCTCCTGTTGCGGATCAGGGACTCGTAAACCTCGACGTACCCCTGGCACATGCCTTCGCTTGAGAACCGCTCCGCGTGGCGCCGGCACTCTTCCGGGTCGATCTCAGCGATTCGTTCGGTGGCCTGCACCATCTCGCTCACGTCGTCGCAGATGAAGCCGGTGACGCCATCCTCAATCACCTCGGGCACCGATCCACGCCGGAGCGCGATAACGGGCGTGCCGGCGGCTAGGGATTCGATCATCACCAGACCGAACGGCTCCGGCCAGTCGCTGGGGAACAGGGTGGCCCGCGCACCGCCCCAGAAGGCTGGCTTCTCGTGTTCCTCGATCTCGCCGATGAAGTCGATGTCCGGACCCATCTCCGGCTTCACCTCGTTCTCGTAGTAGGGCACGTCGAGCGGGTCGACCTTGGCCGCCATCCGGAGCGGGATCCCCGATCGGCGGGCGATCTCGATCGCCGCGAGCGGTCCCTTCTCATCGGCGATCCGGCCGACGAAGCCCAGGTAGCCGTCGGGGTCGTGCGGCACGTCGTGATACGCGGTGAGGTCGAGCCCGTTGTACACCGTGGCCGCCCAGGTCAGGTCGAGGTCCGCCACGGCCCGCCGTTGGTCGTCGCTGATGGAGACCAAGGGCACCGACCCGTACCTGGGCAACAGGTCGCGGAGGAAGTCGAGGTCCAGCCGGCCGTGCATGGTCAGGACGGTGGGTACCTCGCTCAGGCGGGTGAAGGGAAAGGTCCAGATGTCGAGGTGGGAGTGCACGACGTCGAAGTCGTCTGCCCGCTCGTAGATCTCGGCCAGCATCTGCAGGTGCAGGTGGGGTGCGAGGTCGACCAGCTCCTCCCGGCTGAAGCGCTCGCGCAGCGGTTCCTCGAATGCCTCCAGCACCGCCGCCGTCTCCGACGTCTTCGGCGCGAAAAGGGTGACCTTGTGCCCCTGCGCGACCAGACCGTCGCACAAGGTGGCGATCACTCGCTCGGTCCCGCCGTACGCACCCGGCGGGACGGCCTCGTAGAGCGGAGCGACCTGCGCGATCCTCACGACGGTGTCGGGGTCGTCGGACTGCTTGCCCACGCCAGGGGCTGCGACGGCGGTCGCTCACCCACCGGGAACAGGTGACCCATGCGAGCGTGGTACATCCGCTGGCAGGTCCCACACTCCAGGCCGCCGTCGGCCTCGACCAGCATCTGCTGGCCGCAGTCCGGGCACGGCACCTGGAACACGGTGCTCATCGCGCGATCCCCTCCCCTCTGGCAACACGGTCGGGTGGAAAGCTCCTGACTCCGCACGGCGTAAGTACCCAAGGACGCCGAAATATATGCCGTGTTCTACCCGCGATGTGCATGGTCGAGGGTTCGTTGTGCACAGTGGTCGGATGTCTGGGTTGCATCTCTCGGCAAACACGGTCCCCGCGGGCGGACGCCACGACCTCGTCACAGTGGACGGCCGCAGCTTCGCGATCAGCGGCGAGTCGGGCGACATGGCAGCCGCGACGCACGGTCTGGTGTACGACGACCTGCGTTACCTCAGCCGGCTGCGGATGACCGTCACCGGCGGACGGGTCGAGTTGCTGGCCGCCAGCACGCCCACCCCGCTGTCCGCTGTCGTCGTCTCGCGTGTCCTCACCAGCGTGGACAACGGCCGCGCTGACCCCGCTGAGCCGCTCGGTGAGGTTGCCGAGGTCCTGGCGATCCGCCGTCGATGGCTCGCCGGCAGCCTCGTGGAAGAGCTGACCCTGCGCAACCCGCACCCGCTACCCGTGAGCGTGCACCTCGAGCTCGAGATGGCGGCCGACTTCGCGCACGTCTTCGACGTCAAGAGCGGCACCACCAATCCGGCCACGGCCCGGGCCGAGGAAAGCGCTCCGGGCCAATGGACCCTGCGCTCCCCTCACGACCAGCACGACCGCACCGAGGTGACCCTGCAACCGCCGCCGGACAAGGCCGACCCGGCTCGCGGCACCGCGGGCTGGCGGCTGCGCGTCGCCGCGCGGGAGGAGGCGACGGTCACGGTCACGGTGCAGCCCGTCTCGGCCGGCGTTCCGGCCGACCTCGAGCGCCCCTCCGAGCTGGCCCGTGGGGTGGCGATCCGCGAGCTGACCGCCTGGCGCTCGTCGGTCCCCTCGGTGGTGTCGCTCGACCCGCGGTTGCCGGCCGCCGTCGACCAGGCGCTCGCCGATCTGGCGGCCTTGCGCATCGTCGACGGGGCGCACCCCGACCGCGCCGTCGTGGCCGCCGGGGCTCCGTGGTTCATGACGCTGTTCGGTCGCGACTCGCTGCTGACGGCCTGGATGACGTTGCCCTTCGACGGATCCCTCGCCGGCGGGGTGCTCGCCAGCCTGGCCGATCTCCAGGGCACCGAGGACGACCCGGCGTCCGAGGAGCAGCCCGGTCGCATCCTGCACGAACTGCGGCGCCACGGCAGCGGTACGTTCTCCTCCCGCAGCCGCTATTACGGCACGGTGGACGCCACGCCGCTCTTCGTCGGCCTCGCCGCCGAAGCCTGGCGGTGGCGGGCGATCGACGAGGACACCCTCCGCCGCCTGGCCCCGGCCCTCCGTCGCGCCGTCGACTGGCTGACCGGACCCGGTGACTCCGATGGCGACGGGTTCGTCGACTACCGCCGTCGGGACCCGCGAGGGCTCGCCAACCAGGGCTGGAAGGACTCCTGGGACGGCATCACCCGGGCGGACGGCACCCTGCCACCCGCGCCCCTGGCCCTCGTGGAGGTGCAGGGCTATGTGTACGCCGCCCTGCAAGGCGCGGCGGAGCTGGCCGCCGTTGTGGACATCGGCCACCAGGCCGCCGACCTGCGTCCGCGCGCGGAGGCGCTCAAGGACCGGTTTAACGAGAAGTTCTGGGACCCGCGCGGCTACTTCGTCCTCGGACTGGACGCGGACGGGCGACCCATCGACTCCCTCACAACGAATCCGGGGCACGCGTTGTGGTCCGGCATCGCCGACGAGGAAAAGGCGTGCCGATACGTCGAACGTCTCGTCGACCCGGACCTGTGGACCGGCTGGGGTCTGCGCACCCTGGCCCGGTCGATGGCGGCGTACGACCCGCTCAGCTACCACAACGGCTCCGTCTGGCCCCACGACACCGCCCTGTGCATCGCGGGCGCAGCCCGCTACGGGTGCTGGGACGCCGTCGACCTGTTCGTCGACGGTGCCCTAGACGCCACCCGCCACTTCGAGGGTCGCCCTCCCGAGCTGTTCGCGGGCCTGGCCCGAGACGACGTAGCCATGCCGGTGGCCTACCCGTCCTCGTGCTCGCCCCAGGCCTGGGCGTCGGCCTCGGTGCTGCTGCTCGTACGCACGATGCTCGGTCTCGAGCCGGCGGCCGACCGTTCCGGCATCGAGCTTGTGCGAGCCGACCTGTCCGGGGTACCGGACCTCTCCCTGGAGCGCCTTGAGTTCGCCCGTCACCCCACGTCGGTCACCGTGCACGACGGCCGAGGCAAGGTCACGTCGGCTGACGCTCAGGTCAGGGCTGATCACTGCAATGCTGGCGGTGAACTGGACATCCATGACCTCAGCTCCCGGCATTGAATTCGACTCGGTCCGCCGATCGTCGCATCCGGCTCCCCAGCACCGCCGCCGAGCTCTATGGCAGTCTCGCAAGGCCAACCGCCAGCAGGCTCGACACCGGCGGAATACGGCTCACAGCAGCGTCGGACACTTGAGAGTCCCGCAAACCCGCCCGGTGAAACGCCTGGTAACGGCGCGGCAAACTGCAACGGCCGGAGGCGAGCCAGATCGCTCCATCTGTGTTCGTGTTGATCTCCGCAGCGGTGTTCCAGAACGACGGCTCGGCGCGCGTCGCCGTAGAGAATCTGGCAGGGGCGGTCCAAGCCCGAAGCGGACTGGATGGGGGATGGAGACTG